>CANJXE010000067.1 GCA_947478745.1 Actinomycetota bacterium | reverse complement strand
CCGGCTTCGATGGCGCGCTGATACTCGAGCGGCACGATCGCGGAGTCCTGCAGGGCGATGCCGGTCGAGTCGAAGATCGTGATCTCCTCCGGGGAGGTGCGGCCGGGCTTCTTCCCCGTCACGACCTCGCCGATCGAGCCGGCCAGGTCGGCCTCGGTGATGACGCCCTCGCTGAGTGGCACGTTGATCTCGCCGTCGTGGCGGCACTGGCGGATGTCGTCGACGAAGATGCGCGCGCCGACGAGCACGTCGGACTCGAGCTCCTGGTCGCCGCCCTTGTCGGCGCCGACGGCGGCGATGTGCGTGCCGGGCGAGATCCAGGCCTTCTTGATCAGGGGCTCGCGGGCCGGCGTGATCGTCACGACGACGTCGGCGCCGCGCACGGTGCTCTCGAGGTCGGTTGAGGTCTTGATGGGATAGCGGCCCTCGAGCTTCGGCTCCATCACCGAGCGGAAGTGGTCGAGCGTGGACTCGCGGCGGCTCCACACGCGCACCTCGTCCCAGGCGAAGACGGTGTCGCAGGTCTCAAGGGCGCCCTCGGCCATGTTGCCGGCGCCGATGATCGCGAGGATCTTCGACTCGGGTCGCGCCAGCCACTTGGCGGAGACCGCCGCCGAGGCGCCAGTGCGCTGGACCGTGTGGTACGAGCCGTCGCAGATCGCCAGCGGGAAGCCCGTCTCGGGATCGGTGTAGATGAGGATCGAGAAGACGGTGGGGAGGTCGAACTTGTCGCGGTTGTTCTCGCGGATCGACACCCACTTGCAGGCCGCGGCCTCGGGCTCCTCGATGTAGGACGGCATCGCCTCCCACTCGCCCGGGTACTTGTCGAGCACGATGTGGCCCTTGGGCTCCATGGAGAAGCGGCCCTCGCCGTGCATGCGGTAGGCCTGCTCGACGCCCGCGACGTACTCGGCCGGCGTGAGCAGGCCCATCATGTCGTCTCGGCCCAGGATCAGGGTCTTCTTGCTACGCCAGCTCTCCATGCGGTTCCTCCTCGGGATGCCGCGAGTCTAGTGCCTCGGCGGGGATACATCTACAACGTGTCGGTAATCGAGGCGACATTCTCAGGCTCCCGTCAGATTTCTCCACGTTGCGCGTCTACAGTTGTGTCGTGGCCGTCGCCATCCCCCGCCCGAGTGGGGCCCGCTCTCGCAATGAGGGCGCGCTGACGGCTGCCCTCTACAAGCAGCACGCGGGCGAGCTGCTGCGCTTCGCCTGGCACCGCCTCGGCCGGCTCGAGGACGCCGAGGACGCCGTGCAGGCCACGTTCCTGTCGGCCCACCGCGTGCTCGCCGAGGGCGAGCGCGTTCGCGAGCCGCGCGCCTGGCTGTTTCGCATCCTCCGCAACGAGTGCCTGACGCGCCTGGCGATGACGAAGCGCCGTGGCGTCAACGAGGAGCTCGGCGAGTGGCATGCCGATCCCCGTGCCTCGGTTGCCGACCAGATGGAGTCGAACGACGAGTTCGACATCGCCGTGGCGCTGCTTGCCACGCTGCCCGAGCAGCAGCGCGAGGCGATGGTGCTGCGCGAGTGGCTCGGCATGTCTGCGATCGAGACCGCTGGCATCCTCGACGTCACGCCGCAGGGCGTCGACGCGCTCGTCTACCGCGCCCGCAAGGCGCTGGTGGGTCTGGCCGACGTCGCCGAGGAGAGTGCCTGCGCCGATGTGCGCCATGCGCTCGCCGAGGCGCGGCTCAACGCCCGCCTCCGTGCGCACCTGCTGACCTGCCGCTCCTGCCGCACGGCCGCCCGCCGCCTGCACGCGCCGGAGGAGATGGCGGTCGCCAATGCCCTGCTGCCGCTCGATTCGATCGCCTCCCGCCTCGGAGATTCGATCCCGGGCTTCGTCGTGGCCGGTGGCGCTGCGGCCGCCGTGGGCATCACCTCCACGATTGCGGTCGGTACGGCCGCCAAGGTCGTCGTCGGTGTCGCAATCGGTGCCGTCGTCGCAACCGGAGCGGTGCGGGAAGCGCCGGCCATCCGCAACGCGCTCGCCCCCGCCACCAGTATTCAGGCGCTGCCCACGGCGCCGCCGGCCAAGCCGGCCGCCTCGGACGATGGGGCCAAGCGCATCGTCTCGCCCCAGCAGGCCGCTGCCGGATCTGCGGCCGCCGCTGGTGGCGGTGCTCCCGCTGCCGCCGCAGCCGCAGCCGCAGCCGCAGGTACCGCACCCGGTGCCGCACCTGCATCGGGCGATGCCCTCGTTGCGGGCGCATCTGCAGCTGTTGCTGTCGGCGCAGCAGCCCCTGCAGGCGGTGCAGCCTCGGCTCCTGCCGATGCTCCACCGGCACAGGCACCGGCCTCGGGCGCAGCGCCGGCCACTAAGCCGCCGGCCGCCTCAACGCCGCCGAAGCCCTCTGCCGACGAGCAGAGCTCCGACGAGGCGAGGAAGGCTGCTGAGCGCGAGGCCACAAAGGCCGAGAAGGCTGCTGAGGAGGCCAGGAAGGCTGCGGAGCGCAAGGCCGAGAAGGCCGCCGAGGAGGCCAAGAAGGCTGCGGAGCGCAAGGCCGAGAAGGCTGCTGAGGAGGCCAAGAAGGCCGCAGAGCTCGAGGCGGAGCAGACCAAGAAGGCGGCTGAGCAGGCCAAGAAGAACGCGGAGAAGGCGGCTGAGCAGGCCAAGAAGAACGCCGAGAAGGCTGCTGAGGAGGCCAAGAAGGCTGCGGAGAAGGCGGCCGAGGCGGCGCCGACGAAGCAGGCCCCCGCTGCAGAGCAGCACAAGCCCGATGCCGACGCCAAGCCCACGCCTGCCAATCCGCAGCGCGATAACGGCAAGGACGACTAGCGCGCCCGCTCGGACCCGGCGCGTGGGACAATCGTCGGTGATGAGGCGGGATCAGCGATGAGCGTCGCGCGCAATCTCGCGCGCATCGGCAAGCAGTCGGCGATCTACGGTGCTGGCTCGATCGCCGCGACGCTGCTCGGCATCGTCCTGCTTCCGCTCTATACGCGCGAGCTGACGCCCGCACAGTTCGGCGATGCCGAGCTCGCGCTGCGCATCGTCCTCGCCGTCGCCATCGTCGCGCGGCTGGGACTCGTCAACTCGTTCTTCCGCTTCTTCTTCGACAGCGATGACGACGACGCTCGCCGCCGCGTCTTTCGCACGGTCTTCTGGGCGCTGCAGGCCACGACGCTGCTGTGGGTGCTGATCACCGCGCTGGCCTCGCCGTGGCTAGGGGATCAGGTCTTCACCACGCCGGGTGCCGGTCCCGACCTCGTGCTGGCGATTGCCTTCGGGGTGTACGTGACCGTCAACTACGAGTTGACGATCGCGCTGTTCCGCGTGCAGGAGCGTCCGCTGGCCTTCAGCATCCGCACGATCATCGATCTGATCCTCACGGCTGGCTTCACGTACGTCTTCATCGTCGTGCTCGACATGGGCCCGTTCGGCCTGCTGCTCGGCACGTACCTCGGCTCGCTGATCGTCTGGCTCGGCGTGCTCGTCGAGCAGCGCAGCTGGGTGGGCTTCGGCATCGACCGGCCGCTGCTGAAGGAGATGCTCAAGTTCGGCGTGCCGCTGATGCCGGCGGGCGCAGCGATGTGGGCCGTCACGCTGATCAACCGCCCCATCGTCCTGGCGGTCGGCAACCCGGCGATGCTCGGCGTGCTCGGCGCGGGCTTCCGCATCGGCACCGGCGTGCTGCTGCTCGTCAACGCCTTCCAGCTCGCCTGGCCCGCGTTCGCCTATTCGATCAAGAGCGACGAGGAGGCCAAGAAGACGTACGCGGCCGTGCTCGGCGCGTACCTCGCCTTCATGGGCTGGGCGGCCCTCGCCCTCGCGCTCGTCGCGCCGTGGTTCCTGCGGCTGCTGACGACCGAGCCGTACTGGGGTGCGACGGCCGCGATCACCCCGATCGCCATCGCCGGGCCGCTCTACGGCGGCTACTTCATCGCCGCGATCGGGGTGGGGCGCAAGAAGAAGAACCAGTTCAACTGGATCGTCGTGGCCGTGGCGGCGCTGGTCGAGGTCGGCGCGCTCCTCCTGCTCGTCCCGCGCTTCGGCGTGGCGGGAGCAGGCTGGTCGCTGGTGATCGCCTACGGAACCATGTTCGGGCTGATGATCTGGCGCGAGCACCGGGTCTTCCCGGTGCCGTATCCGTGGGGGCGCATCGTGCGCATCCCGGTCGTGCTGGCCGTCGCCTTCGTGGCCACGCTGGTGATCCCCGACTCCGGTGTCGGACCGCTCGGCCTGCGCCTGCTCGTCGCGGCGCTGATCCCGCTCGGCTACGTGGCGGTCGGGTTCCTGACGCGCAACGAGCTGGCCGAGGCGCGTCGGCTGGTCGGGGCGATCCGCCGCCGGCCGGAGGTCAAGCCGGGTCCAGGCGTCGACACTCCGCTGGAGGCCGCAGCAGGCGATCTCAACGACCTCGAGGTCGAGGGATGACGCGCGGCGGTATCCTGCCCCGGTGAGCATTCGCATCCCGATTGCCAAGCCCGAGCTCGGCGCGGAGGAGATCGCCGCCGTCACGCGCGTGCTGGAGAGCGGCATGCTGATCTCCGGCCGCCTCGTCGAGGAGTTCGAGCGCGGCCTCGCCGAGCGCTGCGGCCGCCGGCATGCGATCGCGGTCGCCAACGGCACCGCTGCCCTCGAGCTCGCGCTGCGCGCCCTTGATATCAGCTCGGGCGAGGTGCTGGTGCCCGCCATGTCCTGGCCGAGCCCGGCGCACGTCGCCGCGTGGGTCGGCGCCACCCCGCGGCTGGTCGATATCGACCGCGATACGTGGAACGGCGAGGCAGCGGGTCTCGCCGCCGCGCGCACCGCGGCGACGACGGCCGTCATCGCCATCGACCAGTTCGGCGTACCGGCCGACCAGCCCGCGATCGCCGCCGCCTTGCCGGGCCTGCCGATCATCGAGGACTCGGCCTGCGCGATCGGCTCGACCCTCGGCGGCCGGGCCTGCGGCTCGTTCGGCGATATCTCGTGCCTCTCGTTCCATCCCCGTAAGGTGCTCACCACCGGTGAGGGCGGCGCCTGCCTGACCGACGACGACCAGCTCGCCGAGCGCCTGCGCGTCTACCGCAACCACGGCCAGCGCGCCGTCGGCGACTTCGTCGAGCCCGGCCCGAACGAGCGCATCACGGAGATGCAGGCGGCGATCGGCCTCGTGCAGCTCGACCGCCTCGACGGCATGATCGCGCGCCGCCGCGAGATCGCCGGCGCGTACCGCCAGGTCCTGCCCGGCCTCGGCATCGCCTTCCAGCAGCACCCCGACGGGGCAACTGTCAACGAGCAGACCTTCGGCGCCGTCGTGCCCGCGGGCGTCGAGCGCGATGCGTTCGTCGCGGCCATGCAGGAGCAGGGCATCGGCGCGGGCATCCTCTCCTACGCGCTGACGCGCATCGGCAGCCTCGTCCAGCTCGGGCAATCGGCGCCGGTCGCCGAGGAGATCGTCGACCGCGGCTTCGCGCTGCCGGTGCACACGGCGATGAGCGACGAGGACGTGGCCGACGTCATTGCGGCACTCGAGCGCGCGCTGGCCTAGCCCGTCGTGCCCGCCGACCGGTTGCCCGGACGGCGAGCACGAGCGTTGGGCCTAGTACGTGATGGTGATCTCGGTGCGCCGGTTGGCGAGGCGGCCGGCGGACGTGTCGTTCGACGCGCGCGCGTCGTTGGCACCGAGGCTGACGAGCTTCGTCATGGTCGCCTTGATGCCCGCCGTCTTCAGAGCCGTGCAGAGCGTGGTGGCGCGCTGCTGGCCGAGCCAGACGTTGTCGAGCGGCACGCCATGGCTGTCGGCATATCCGGTGCAGGTCAGCTGCTTGACGCGCTTCGGCAGGATCTGCGCGAGGCGGCCGACGTAGCGCGTGCCGGCGTCGTTCAGCGTGGTGCTGAGCGAGTCGAAGATGCCGGCGGTCGGGCTGAGGGTGTGCGTCGGCAGCTGGATCATGCGCACTGCCGTGGCGGTCCCCGTGGCACCGGCGTTCGTCGTGGTGGTGATGACGATCGTCACGCGCGTCCGCAGGTTGCGCTGGAGCGTCTTGCGGCCCGTGGCGTTGATCACAACGGGCACGACGAGCTTCTGCTTGCCGCCCTTGGCCTTGACCGTCGTCTTGCCGAGCGACAGCTTGCCGCCCTTGCGGATCTCGACGCCGTTGCCCCGGCCGCTCGTGCTGCCGGCATCGCCCTGCAGCTCGACGGTGCACTCCGTCAGCGGGGTGCCGTCGGCAGCGGTGCACGTGATGTCGGTCACCAGTTCGCCGGTCGGCGACGTCGTCACCGTGATCACCTGCTTGATGCCCTTGGTGGTGATGACGGTGCGGCTGATCATCGTGGCGACAGGAAGTGAAGCGATCGTGACGCCGACGGTGCTGGTCGTCGTGCCGGTCAGGTCCGTCATCGAGACGGTGTGCCTCGTCGCGGCCTCGGTGGCGGTGGGCGTGCCGCTGATCGTGCCGGTGGCGGCGTCGAGCAGCAGTCCTGCGGGCAGCGCCGGCGATATCGCGAACGCCGCCGTGCCCGTGCGGGCGATGGTCGGGGTGATCGGAGCGACGGCCGTGCCGACCGCGCCGGTCACGCCGGTCGCGTAGGCGACGCTCGAGGTGCCGAACCCGTAGACGGCGTAGGCCGCGCCGGCATTGCTCGGACCGACGCCGACGACGTCGGGCGCCCCGATCAGCACGTCGGGATGGCCGTCGCCGTTGACGTCGCCGCCACCGGCGATCGAGGCTGTGAGCCCGTCCAGGCTCGCGGCGCCGACGATTCGCACGCCTGCCGTCGGGGTGATTTCGACGAGTGCCAGGTTGCCGTGGTTCGCGGCGCCGTAGACCACGTAGGTCGCGCCGGCGCAGTGGAGATCGCCGGTCGGGGGGGATCCGCAATCCGAACCGCTCGGCGACCAATGGTCGGAGCCGATCGCGACGTCGTCGATGCCATCGCCGTTGAAGTCGCCCGCCGCAGTGACGGCCGAGCCGGTGGCACTGTCGATGTCGCCCTGGATTGCGAAGCCCCGCGTCGGGTCCGTCAGCAGATTCGTACTCGGGTCGATCGCGACGTCCGGCGGGTTCGATGAGCCGTAGATGACGTAGGCCGCACCGACGCCGCCATCGACGTACGGTGCGCCGATCGCGACGTCGTCGATGCCGTCGTGGTTGATGTCGCCTGCGCCTGTGATCGACCAGCCGAGCTCCGCGCCGTCGGTGGCGCTGGCGCCCTCGACGGAGAACCCGCTGGCCGCTGCGAATGCCGCATAGCCCGCGGGGTAGGTCAGGTCGGACACGGGCGTCTGGCGGTTGAGGTCCTGATTGAGCGTGCGGGTGCGTGAGCCGTAGATCACGTAGCCCATGCCGTCCCAGAAGTTGGCGTCGGGGGCGCCGATCGCGACGTCGGCGAGTCCATCGTGGTTGACGTCGCCGGCGCCTGCAACGGCCCAGCCGCTGCGGTTGCCGGTGTAGTAGCTCTCCGGAGCTCCGAAGGCTCCGATGATGGTGAAGCCCGTCGTAGGCGTGAGCGCGGCGACGCTGATGTTGCCGGGGTGATCGGACCCGTAGATCACGTACGTGGCACCGGCCTCGGGGCGGATTACGGGCGTCGAGCCGTCGAGTCCGCCGGACGGCGACGCGTAGGGCGCGCCGATCGCGACGTCGTCGATGCCGTCGCCGTTGACGTCGCCGGCGCCGGCGACGGCGCTGCCGCTCATATCCGTGCGGAAATCGCCGTAGCCGTCGTCGTAGGTCATGCCGCCGATGCTGAAGCCCTCGGTGGCGGTCATGGTGGCGAGCGTGATGTCGCCGCGGGTGGCAGCACGCGATCCGTAGACCACGTATGTGGTGCCTGCCGTGCCAACGGCACCGGAGCCACCAGGCGCACCGACCGCGTCTCCCT
>CANJXE010000066.1 GCA_947478745.1 Actinomycetota bacterium | reverse complement strand
TGGGGTACATTCACCGGAGCCGATCATCCGAGGAGAGCCCTGCAGTGAGCCGTTCCATGAGCAATGTGTCGCGAAGGACCTTCCTGAAGACCGCGGGCGCAGCCGGACTCGCCGTCGGTGCCGCCGCCGCACTTCCCAAGTGGACGATGCCGTCCGCCAGCGCCGAGGACGCCCCCAAGGGCGGCATGAACATCCTCTTCGTGATGGTGGATCAGCTGCGCGCCCCGTACATCTACATGTCGCCCGCCATGCAGAAGTTCGTCTGCCCGACGATCACGAAGCTCGGCAACGACGGCGTGCGCTTCGATCACTACTACACCGTCTCGAATGACTGCACCCCGGCGCGCGCAGCGCAGGTCTCGGGCCTGTACACGCACCAGATCGGCATCTTCGGCACCACGGGCGATGCTGCCCTCAACCCCGGCTTCCCGACCTTCGGCACGGCGCTGCGCGAGCAGGGCTACGACACCTACTGGTTCGGCAAGTGGCACGTCACCCCGTCCGACGTGACGGGCGACGGCACCATCAACGGCTGCATGCCGAACCCCTATGAGGCCTACGGCTTCACGGTGCCGGATCCCACGGTCGGCACCTGCCCCTCGCCCGACGGCGGCGCCGGCCAGGGCCAGTTCATCGACCCGATCACGCGCCAGCAGTTCCGCAACTGGCTCAAGAAGCGCCCGACCGGCGACAAGCCGTGGTTCGCGACGCTCAGCCTGATCAACCCGCACGACATCCAGTTCTACCCGCAGTACACGCGCCGCATCCAGGGCCAGCAGTTCCCGCGCCGGCTCTTCAAGGACATGGCCGCCAACTACGAGACCAACGGGCAGCGCGAGCAGCGCCGCAAGCCCGAGCTCCAGCTGAGCTCGGTGGATGCCCACAACGACACCTTCGGCGACCTGCCCGCCAAGGTCCGCGTCGAGCACCCGTGGCGCAAGATGCTCGACACCTACGCGCTGATGACCAACGAGGTCGACCTCCAGATCTACTCGGCGCTCAACGAGCTCGCCAACTCGCCCTTCGCCGATAACACGATCGTGGTCTTCACCTCCGACCACGGCGAGTACAACGGCGCCCACGGCATGCGCGGCAAGGGCTTCTCCTTCTACGAGGAGGGCGCCCGCGTCCCGCTGATCGTCAAGGACCCGACGGGCACGTGGACCAAGGACACCAAGGCCGGTCGCAAGCAGCTGTTCTCGAGCGTCGACCTCGGCGCGCTGTTCCTGACGATCGCCACCGGCAGCAACGACTGGCGCAAGGACCCGCGCTACGCGCACCTCGAGAAGCGCGCCGACATCGCCGGTGCGCTGAAGGACCCCAAGGCCGAGGGCCGCCGGTACATCGCCCACGCCACCGATGAGGAGGCGACCCTGCCGCCGCAGCTCGGCGGCGACGGCACCACCGTGTACCCGGGCGCCAGCCACATCACGGCAGTGCGCACGCAGATCGGCAAGCTGGCGCGCTACGCCTACTGGAAGGAGGGCGGCTACGAGATCGACGCCTCCAAGGGCATCGAGTGGGAGGTCTACGACTACCGCACGCGCGAGGGCCGCATGGAGCTCGACAACGTCGCCTACAAGCCCGAGTCGCAGACGTTCGTCCGCGCCCTGAAGGTCATGCTCGCGCACGCCATGCAGCACGAGATCCAGGCGCCGCTGCCAGCGAACCTGCAGGGCGCGCAGAACACGGCCTTCAAGACCTGGTTCGGCGACGCAACGGCGACCCCGCCGATCTCGCCGATCACGATCGACAACTTCAAGACCACGACCACGTAGCCGGGCGACGCCTCCCGCGGGTCGTCTCGAGACGATCCGCGGGAGCGGTCACCCTGCGATCACCCGACACGTACCACTGAGCGTCTCGCGCGGATCGCCGTGACGGCACGCGGCGTCAGTCAGCGCGTGAGCAGCGCCGAACGCCAGCCGTCCAGCACGATCTGGCGCTGGACCTCCCACCCGGTCATGTCGACCGCGTCCTCGATGCGGAGGCCGCTGACGATGATGCGGTCGGGCAGGCCCTCGCGCTGCAGCAGCATCTCGATCAGCTTGCGCTCGATGTTCGCGACCACGAGGTCGGACTCGGGGATCGGCGCGACGATGGCGTCGCCGACGACGACCTCGATGCGATCGGCGAACCCGTTGACCACGGCGTTCTCGATCGTCGAGTCGATCGCGTGCTGGTCGATGTCCATCGCCAGGATCGGCCCGTGGCCGCGGTACGCGCCGAGGATCGAGAGCAGGCCCGAGCCGCAGCCGAGGTCGAGCAGGCGCCCCGGCGGCTCGTCGAGGAGGATCTGACCGGCACCGCGCGTGGTGCCGTGCGAGCCCGTGCCGAAGGCGTGTCCGGGCTCGAGGATGATCGCGTCAACCGGCTCGTCGAGCCACGGCGGGCGCACCCAGACGTCGCCGATCTGCGTGGGCTTGTGGAACTGGCGCCACGCGGTGCGCCAGCCGTCGGGGACGGCCTCGGGGACGGCCCGTAGCCAGTCGGGCAGCTCCGGCGCGGGCTCGTCGACGCCGAGGAAGCCGGCGAAGCCGATCGTCGCGCCGCGCGCGACCTCCTGCAGCCCGCCGGGGAACGCCTCCAGGAGGATGGCGATCGCCTCCTCAGCACGGGCCGCCGGCACCTCGATCTGCCAGCGGGTGAGCGGTGGATCAACCACGGTTGCGCCCCCTCAGGCGGCCGAACAGGCCGCCGCTCTCGCTCTTGTAGGCGTCCTCGGGGATCGCCTTGTCCAGCTCCTCCGCCAGGCGACGGGCCTGCGGATCGATCGTGTGCGGGATGTGCACGGCGAACGTCACGTGCAGATCACCGCGCCGCTTCTCGTTGCCGATCATCGGCATGCCCTTGCCGCGCAGCGTCTTGCGCTCGCCCGGCTGCGTCCCGGTCTGCAGGACCAGCGTCTCCATGCCCTCGAGCGTCGGCACGTGCACGGTCGCGCCCAGCAGCGCCTGGGTGACGGTGAGGTCGACGCGCACGTGCAGGTCGAGCCCCTCGCGGTGCAGCGCGGGATCCTCCTCGACCAGCACCTGGACGTAGAGGTCGCCAGGCGGGGCGCCGGGATCGCCGGCGTGTCCCTGTCCCACCACGCGGACCTGCTGGCCCGAGTCGATGCCGGCGGGAATGCCGACGCTGATCGTACGGCGCTCGGGCTGCGAGCCGCGGCCCTTGCACGCCGTGCACGGCGTCTCGACGATCGCGCCGCGACCGCGGCACGTCGGACATGGCAGCTGGCGCATGATCTGGCCGAGCGGCGTGTTCGAGACCTGGCGCACCTCGCCGATGCCGCCGCAGGTCTCGCAGCCGACCGGGCGCGTGGGCGGTTCAGCGCCCGAGCCACCGCAGCGCTCGCAGTCGCCGATGATCTCGACGTCGAGGTCGCGCTGCACGCCGACTGCCGCTTCGCGCAGCGTCATCGTGATGCTGACGGCCGCGTCCTGGCCGCCGCGCGGGCCGCGCGCGCGGCCCCCGCCGAACAGGCCATCGCCGAAGAACATGCCGAGGATGTCGTTGAGGTCGCCGAAGTCGACGTTGCCCGTCGCTGCGCCGCCCATGCCGGCGTGGCCGTAGCGGTCGTAGCGCGCTCGCGTCTCGGGCTCCGACAGGATCTCGTAGGCCTCGGCGATCCCGCGGAAGCGCTCGCCCGCCTCGGGATCGTCCGGATTGACGTCCGGGTGGTACTGGCGGGCCAGGTTGCGGAACGCCTTCTTGATGTCATCGTCCGACGCGTCGCGCGCGATTCCCAGCACGTCGTAGTAGTCGGCAGGCGTGGACATCCGGCCGCATGGTATCCGGGGTCTAGTGCAGCGACCGCCATACGGCACCGACGATGAGGACGATGCCGAGCATGAAGCCGAGGCCGCGGGTCGCGACGAGCGTGGCGATCATCAGCTTCCGCTCCGGCGGCTCGAGCTGACGCGAGCCGAGCACGCGCACGGAGATCGCCCACACCTGATACAGCGCCAGTCCGAGACCGGCGGCCAGCAGCGCCCAGTTCACTCCTCGTAGACGTCCTCGACGTACGCGCTGAGCGCGGCCGCCGCACCACGCACGGCGACGATCGCCTGCGCGTAGTCCATGCGGACGGGACCGATCACCGAGACGGCGCCGAGCGTGCGATGCGGGAGCCCGTAGCCGGCGGTGATCATGGCCACGGGCCGCAGCGCGACCTCCTCGTGCTCCTCGCCGATGCGCACGGTGACGCTGTCGCCGCGCAGGGCGGCACGCAGCTGGCCGAGCATCGTGGCGCGCTCCTCGAGCACGGACGCCAGCTGCGAGAGCTCCTGCTGGTTCTGGGCCCGCAGCTCGCTCATCAGCCGCGAGGCACCGCCGACCACGAGGCGGTCGGCGCCGGCCTCGAACAGCTCGTGGAAGACGGGCGCGATGGCGTCGAGGAAGGCGCGCTCGCGCACCGGCAGATCGTGCTCCTCCATCCGGCGGCGCACGGAGCGCTCCGAGATGGCGCCCTGGGTGAGCGTCTCGTTGAGGTACTCGCGCGCCCACTCGGACAGACCGGGATCGACCGGGCCGTCGAAGGCGAAGACCCGCTTGGCGACGGCACCCGAGCCGCTGATGACGAGCACCATCACGACCTGCGGCTGCAGGGACAGGATCTCGATGTGCCGGATATCGACCTCGGCCATGCTCGGCGCGCTGGCGATCGCCAGCAGGCTGGTCACCTGCGACAGCGCCTCGGTCGTCACGCGCAGCGCATCGTCGACCTCGCGGGAGGCCTCGGTCAGCTCGACCTTGAAGGGCTGGGCGGCGACGCGCTCGGCGAGCAGCGTGCCGGCGTAGAAGCGGTAGCCGAGCTCGGTCGGCACGCGACCAGCCGACGTGTGAGGGTGCCCGAGCAGGCCGACCGACTCGAGCCAGGCGAGCTCGTAACGCAGCGTCGAGGCCGACGTCTCGAAGCCGCGCGTCTGCACGAGCGTCTTCGAACCGACCGGCTGTCCGGAGGAGATGTGCTCCTCGATGACGGCGCGCAGCACCAGCTGGCGGCGGTCGGTGAGGTCGAGGTCAGGCAGGCTCATCGTGGATCAGCTCCGCGACGCAGTCGTGGAGCAGCATGCGCCCGCGTCGCGCAAGCCGGATTCTACCGTCCTCGACCCGCGCCAGCTCGAGGCCGACCAGCCGCTCGAGCGCCCGCCGGTCCAGGACCGGCTCGATCTCGTCGATCGCGACGCCATCGGCGAGACGCAGGCCGAGCATCAGGCGCTCCTCCTGCCGGGTGCGCTCCGTGATCTCCTCGGTCGCCGCGGGCGCCGTCAGCGGGTCCTCGAGGTAGGCGGCCAGCTTGGGCCCGTTGACGCGGCGCAGGCCCTCCACCGTGCCGACGGCGCCGACTCCCAGCCCCAGGTAGTCGCGGCCCTCCCAGTAGGCGCGGTTGTGCCGGCCCTGATGCTCGGGGGCCCGCGCGAAGGAGGCGATCTCGTACCAGTCGTAGCCGGAGTACGCGAGCGAGTCGATCACCAGATCCATGTGCCGCTCGAGCAGCTCGGCCTGCTCCTCGAGGCGCGCGCCGTGGTGCACGGCGAAGCGCGTGCCGGGCTTGGCCTCCAGCTCGTAGGCCGAGACGTGATCGGGCGCGAGCTCCTCGAGCGTGGCCAGGTCGCGGCCGAGGTCGCTCTCGCGCTCGCCGGGAATGCCGTAGATCAGGTCGAGCGACAGCGAGGGCACGTGAGCCGCGCGCAGCAGCGCAACGGCCGTGCGGACCTGAGTGGGCGTCGTCTCGCGCTCCAGGGTGTCGAGCAGCGGCTGGGCGAAGGTCTGCGCACCGAGGGAGACGCGCACCCCGCGCGCCCCGAGCGCCGCGGCGAGGGCCTCATCCACGCCCTCGGGATTGCACTCGACCGTCGTCTCGAGGCTCGCCTGCGGCAGCGCGTCGAGCAGGCGGCCGAGCAGGTCGGCACCGAGCCGAGAGGGCGTGCCGCCACCCAGATACACCGTCTCGACCTCGCCGAGCACCTCGCCGCGGCCCTGCAGCTCGCGCAGCACGGCATCGACGTAGGCGGCGTGGCGATCCTCGTGCCCGGTCACCGTCACGAAGTCGCAGTAGCCGCAGCGGTGCGCACAGAACGGGATGTGCACGTAGAGATGGCGGACGTGGCCCATGCAGGGATGGTGAACCATCCGCTCGCAGCCTGCCCGCGATAGGCTTCGCATATGCCTCCTCGCCCCTGTGTCTGCGACGCCAAGCTCGACCGCTGCGATGCCACGTGCAACGCCAAAATGCTCGAGAAGACCTTCTACATGGCCTGCCTCGACCTCGGTAGCCGCCCATGTCTCGTGGTCGGTGCCGGCCCGATCGGCCTCGAGAAGATCGAGGGCCTGCTGGCCGCCAACGCGAAGGTCCACGTCATCGCCAAGCAGGCTGTCACCGAGGTGCGCGAGCTCGCCGGTGAGGGCGCCATCACCTTCGAGGAGCGCGCCTACGTACCCGAGGACCTCGTCGGTCACCTGCTCGTCGTGGCGGCCACGGAGGACACGGAGCTGAACGTCGCGATCTACCGCGCCGCCGAGGAGCGCGCGATGCTCGTCAACGTCGTCGACGTCCCCCCGCTCTGCAACTTCATCCTGCCCGCGATCGTGCGCAGCGGCCCGATCTCGATCGCCATCTCGACGTCCGGTGCCAGCCCGGCGCTGGCCAAGCGCCTCAAGCGCGAGATCCGGGAGACCTACGGGGCCCCGCACGCCGAGTTCGCCGAGATGCTCAACGGCATCCGCGGCTGGGCCAAGGACCTCTTCCCCACCTACGACGACCGCAAGGTCTTCTTCGAGGGCCTCGTCAACGGCGAGCCCGATCCGATCGAGATGCTCCGCAACGGGGACAGCGACGGCGTGCGCGCGCTGATCCGCGAGCGCCAGGATCTCGCCGAGACCTTCTTCACCGCCTCGTAGCGGGCGTCAGCGGGCGGCGATGCGCGCCAGCGAGGCGTCATCCCGTGCGGCAGCGACCTCGCTGAGGTAGTTCGCCTCGCGGTCCGAGAGCTCGTTGCCGGCGATGCAGCCGAACGCGGCGGCGTCGGCGGCAAAGCGCTGGGCCGCCTCGGGCAGCGCATCGTGGCCGCTCAGTCGGAAGCTGCTCGGGGCCAGCGGTCCGAACATGAGGGCGCGCTCCAGACCGGGCCACGCGGCCGGGTCGGGCTCGACGCCGGCTGCCCGCGCGAACGTGAGGGCGGCGACGTTCATGCGGGTCTTCTGCGACTGGCCGCGGCGCTCGCGATAGGCGGCGATCGCCGCGCGGCGCTCCTCCTCGCTGTCCTCGCCGATGGCTCCGCTCCAGGTGTAGGCAACCCAGCGCGCCTGCAGCTCGATCGGCACGAAGTAGCCGCCGGACTGATCCCACATGCCCAGCACGGCGAGGCCGGGAAGCTCGGGATGGAACGTATGGCGGTCGAGATCGGCGTGCTGCTCGTCGACGTCGAGCACCGCGCGCAGATCGTCGTCCAGGAACGGCAGGTCCAGCTCGAAGCCCGTGCCCATGATGATCGCGTCGAACTCCTCGCTCGTACCGTCCCGGAACGTGACGCGCTGCCCGTCGACCTGCTGGATCCACGGATGCACGCCCACGCGGCCCTCTGCGACCATCGACAGGTACTGCTGGTTCAGCGTCACGCCGGCCTCGAAGAAGTCCTCCGCCGGCTTCGGCGCCCCGTACTGCTCGGGACTCCCACCCGCCTCGAGCACGATCTCCTTCAGCTGGCGGCCGACCTCGGCGAGCGGCAGCGACTCCGCCGCCAGCACGCCGTAGCGGGTGAAGATGCGATGGTCGCTCGGCACGCCGGCCGCGAACTTGAGCAGCACGTAGCGCTGGCGCCGCTGGGTGATCGCCACGCGGGCGGCGCCGAGCGCGGCGAGGTCCGCGGCGATCTCGAGCGCGCTGACGGCGCAGCCGCCGACGAGGACGCGCCTGCCGCGGTAGCGATCGGGGTCCTTGTAGTCGTAGGTCGAGATGACGCCTTCCGAGCCCGTGAACGTCTCGAGGCCGGAGACCGACGGGGTGTACGGGCGGTGGAAGCGCCCCGAGGCGATGATCACACGGTCGAAGCGCTCCTCACCGTCCGCCGTGGCGATGATCCAGCCGTCGGCGGTCCGGCGCAGCTCGGTGACCGTGGTGTTGAAGCGAATGCGCTCGCGGACGCCGAACTGCTCCGCGTAGCGCTCGAGGTAGCGGTGGATGTCGAGGTTCGAGGGGAACACGGCCGTGCCGGTATGCGGCAGGTCGCTGAACGCCGTCAGCACGCGGCTGGTGTTGGTGTGCAGCGACGGCC
>CANJXE010000065.1 GCA_947478745.1 Actinomycetota bacterium | reverse complement strand
AGACGGCGCCGGCGGGGCCGAACCGCACGGCCCGGAAGCTCCGCATCGCGTCCATCACGCCGCTCGACCCCGCGGGCGACACCACCGAGAACAACGATCAGGTGCGCCTGGCCATCGACGGCTCGCCGACGACCGGCTGGTCCACCGAGCTCTACAAGCAGGGCGTGATCGAACTGAAGCGCGGCGTCGGCCTGCAGCTCCACCTGGCGGTGCCGAGCCGCGTGCGCCGCCTCTCGATCGCGAGCCTGCCCGTCGGCGCCACGGTCGTCGTCTACGGCGTGCGCGGCGCGGTACCGACGAAGGCGCCCCGCGACTGGCCGCAGCTGACGGACCCGAAGCTGCTCAAGCGCCCGCTGTCGGTGATCCCGCTACGCCACGCCGCGCCGCTGACCGACGTCCTGGTCTGGATCACCGGCCTGCCGGCGGTCAAGGGCGGCTACGCGGTGACGTTCGGCGACATCCGCCTGACGGGCGTGCCCACCGGGGCCTGAGCCGGCGGGTCAGCGCAGCAGCGCGTCGTTGCGCGCGTGCCGCTCGAGCGCGAGCTCGATCAGGCGCGTCAGCAGCTCGGCGTAGCCGATGCCGCTGGCCTCGAACATGCGGGCGTAGTAGCTCGTGGCGGTGAAGCCCGGGATCGCGTTGATCTCGTTGAGGACCAGACGGCCGCCCGTGGTGAAGAAGAAGTCGACCCGCGCCATGCCGTGGCAGTCGCAGACGGCGAAGGCCCGCATCGCCGTCGCGCGCAGGCGCTCGGCGGCCTCGGCGGGGATGGCGGCGGGCGTGACCAGCGCCGAGCCACCGGCGGCGTACTTGGCCTCGTAGTCGTACCACTCGGCCTCGAAGGTGATCTCGCCGACGACGGAGGCGGTCAGCGCGGGCGGCAGGCCGAGCACGCTGCACTCGACCTCCTGGCCGACCAGCAGCTCCTCGACCAGCACCTTGTCGTCGTGGGCGAGCGCGAGGTCGAGTGCGGCATCGAGATCGAAGGCGGCCTCGACGCGCGAGATGCCGACGCTCGAGCCCAGGCGCGCGGGCTTGACGAAGACGGGGAAGCCGAGCTCGCTCTCGATCAGGGCGTGGACGGTGCCGCGCTCGTCGTCGGGGCCGACCAGCACCTCGCGCGCCACGTCGATGCCGGCATCGCGCAGCGCAGCCTTGCAGCGCTCCTTGTCCATCGTCAGCGCGGCGCCGAGGACGCCCGAGCCGACGTAGGCGACGTCGAGCATCTCGAGCAGGCCCTGCACCGTGCCGTCCTCGCCGAAGGGGCCGTGGAGGACCGGGAAGACGACGTCGCAGCCCAGCGGGCCGCCCTGGCCGGGGGTGACGGAGACGATCGCGCCATCGGGGCCGGTCCAGATGCCCGCGCGGGAGATCGTGATGGGCACGACGTCGAAGCGAGCGGAGTCCAGGCCAGCGGCGACGCTCTCGGCCGAGCGGAGCGACACGTCGTGCTCCGAGGAGCGGCCGCCGCCGAGCACGGCGACGCGCCGACGGGGCTCGCCCACTAGGTGGTCGACCCCGTGTAGCGGCCGACGATGATCGTGACGGTCGAGCCCTGCGGTCGCTGCGAGCTGCCGGCGGGATCCTGCGAGATGACGATGCCGTCCTGGGCCGGATCGCCCGTCGCCTGCTCGACCGTGTTGGGCGAGAAGCCAGCGCTCGTCAGGGTCGCCTCGGCGGTGCCGCGCGCCTGGTTGATGACGCTCGGCACGGCGATCGTGGCCGGCCCCTTCGAGACCACGACGTTGACGGCGGCACCCGCCGCGACGCTCGTGCCCGCGGCCGGGTCCTGGCTGATGACCTGGCCGACCGGGGCGGCGTCGTTGGCCTCGGTCTGCGAGCCCAGCGTCAGCCCGGCGGCGATCAGGGCGTTCTGCGCGTTGTTGATGTCCATCTTGGTGATGTTCGGGACGGTGCCGGCCTGCTTGCCCGTCGATACGGTCAGCGTCACCGTCGAGCCGGGCTTGACCTCGACGCCGGCCGAGGGCGCCTGCGAGATGACGTTGCCCTGCGCCACCGTGTCGGAGGAGTCGTCGACGGTCGTGACGATCAGCCCCAGGGCCTGCAGCTGTGCGCTGGCGTCGCCGACGGCGGACCCCTGCACGCTCGGGACCGCCACCAGGTTCGGCCCGGTGGAGACCTGCAGCTCGATCGTCGTGCCGGTCGGGACGCGCCCGCCGGCGTTCGGCCGCATCGCGATGACCTGGCCCGCGGGGACGTCGGTCGAGGCCTGCTTGGTGATCAGCACTGCCAGGCCGGCCGCCTTCAGCACTGCGGTGGCGTCGGCCTGCGCCTGCCCGACGACGTCGGGGATCTCCACCAGGGCGCTCGAGGTGGACGTCGTGGCCGACGTGCTCCCGCCACCGGATCCTCCGCGGGTCAGCGCGAAGGCCCCGGCCGCGGCCACGATGACCACGCCGAGCACGATCAGCAGGATCCAGAGGCGCTTGCGGTTGGGGTTGCCGCCGCCATTCCCGTTTCCGTTGCGTGGCGGCGCGGGCTCGCGCGGCGGCAGCGGCGGGGCGACCATCGTCTCGGAGGCGGCCGGCCGGGTCATCGCCAGCGTCGCGGCGCCGATCACGGCCGTCTCGTCGCTGATCGGCAGGCCCTGGCGAACGCGGTCGAGCTCGATGCCCATCTCGTCCGCGCTCTGATAGCGCTGACGGGGATCCTTGGCCAGCGCGCGCATCACGACGGACTCCAGCGCGACCGGCACCAGCGGGTTGCGATCAGTCAGCGGCTGGGGCGCCTCCTGCACGTGGCGCATCGCGACGTTGACGGCGCTCTCGCCCTCGAACGGCACGCGGCCGGACAGCATCTCGTAGAGGACGATGCCGAGGGCGTAGAGGTCGGCCGGGGGACCGACCGTCAGGCCACGGGCCTGCTCGGGCGCGAGGTACTGCGCGGTGCCGACGATCGAGCCGGCCTCGGTCATCTCGGTGTCGCCGCCGGCGCTGGCAATGCCGAAGTCGGCGACCTTCACCTTGCCGTCGGGCTGCATCAGGATGTTCTGCGGCTTGACGTCGCGGTGGACGACGCCCTGCTGATGGGCGACGCGCAGCGCCGCGAGGATCTGCAGCGCAATGGTGATCGCGCGGCGCGGATCGAGCGGCGACTCGCGGCGGATCAGGTCCTTCAGGGTCTCGCCCTCGACGTACTCCTGGACGATGAATGACATGCCGCCCTGCGACTGGTCGTAGACCTGGACGATGTTCGGATGGTTGAGGCGGGCGGCGGCGCGCGCCTCGCGCTGGAAGCGCTCGATGAAGTGCGGGTCGTCGCTGTGGCGGTCGGCGAGGACCTTGATCGCGACCTCGCGGTGCAGCGACTCGTCCTGCGCCAGGAACACGCGGGCCATCCCACCCTGCCCAAGTCGGCGGATGATGCGGTAGCGGCCGGCGAACAGCGCGCCGTCAGAGGTGTCCATCGGTGTCGTCATGCGGTCTTCCGTGCGGATTGTCTCACGACGACGGTCCGGTCAGCGCCCGTAGGACGCTCGCGGCGATCGGGGCGGCGACATCGCCGCCCGTTCCGTCGGTGTTCTCGACGAGCACGGCGAAGGCGTAGCGCGGTGCCTCGGCGGGCGCGAAGCCGATGAACCAGGCGTCGTTCTTCCCGTTCCGACCCGTCTCGGCGGTGCCGGTCTTGCCAGCCACGTCGAGGCCCTCGACGTTCGCCGCAGAGCCCGTGCCGTCATCGACGACCTGCTTCATCAGCTCGCGCAGCGTGGCGGCCGTCTCGGTCGTCATCGCGCGGCCCAGGTAGACGGGTTGGGGGCGGCGCACGACGGAGCCGTCGGGTGCGCGGACCTCCTGCACCGGCTGCGGCTCGATGATCTGGCCCCCGTTGGCGACGGCCGTGGCGACCTCCGCCATCTGCAGCGGCGTGGCCAGCAGCCGCTCCTGGCCGATCGCCAGGCGAGCGACATCGACCGGCGTGTCGAACGGGACGAGATTGCCCTGCCTGTTGAAGATGCCGGATGGCAGCGACTGCTCCGGCGGGTAGTCCCAGGGGAAGCGCCGGAAGAATCCGAAGGCCTTCATGGTCGCCTCGAGCTTCTGCTGCCCGAGGGTCATGCCGACCTGCGCGAAGGTCGTGTTGATCGAGTGGACGAGGGCGTAGCCGAAGTCGTGGGGGCCGTAGGCGCGGCCGCGGAAGTTGCAGAGCTCCTGCCCGTCCGCCTCGATGCAGTCGGGGCCGGGGAACTCCTGGTCGACCGTGACGGCCTCGTTGTCGAGCGCGCTGGCGGCCGTCACGACCTTGAAGGTCGAGCCCGGCGGGTACAGGCCCTGCGTGGCGCGGTTGAGCAGCGGCGAGGCCGGGTTCGAGAGCGCCTGCTCGAGGCCGGTGTTCGGGTTGTAGGTCGGCGTGGAGGCCATCACGAGGATGCCGCCCGTGCTGGGGTCGAGCACCACGACGCTGCCGCGCGCCTGCAGGCCCTCGAGCTGATCCATCGCCTCCTGCTGCCCCGCGGCCGACAGGCGGAGGATCACGTCGTCGCCGCGGACCGTGTCGCCCTTCATGCGGTCGAACGCGTTCTGCATGCCCGACAGGTCGCCCGTGCTGCCGGTCAGCTCCGGGTCCAGCGTGCGCTCGAGGCCGGAGCGTCCGGCCAGCAGCGAGGAGTAGCCGACCAGCTGCGCGGCGAGCCCGCCCTCGGGATACTCGCGCGTGTAGATCGTGCGGCCGTCGAGCGTGCCCGCCTTCGACTGCGCCAGCACGACGCCGTCGGACGTGGCGATCGACCCGCGGTCGATGGCGAGATCGCGATAGACCAGGCGGACGTTCGCCTGGCGCGCCTCGAGCGAGCCGCGCGCCCAGACCTGCCAGTACGTCGTCATCGCGATCAGCGCCAGCAGCGCCACCGTCATCACCACGAACAGGTTCGAGATGCGGCGGTTCACAGCGGTCGCACCCGGTTGGCGCGCTGGGACACGCACAGCAGGAGGCCCGCGATCGCGAAGTTCGCGGTCACGCTCGAGCCGCCGTACGACACGAACGGCAGCGTCAGGCCCGTCAGCGGCAGCAGGCGGATGACGCCGCCGACGATCACGAAGACCTGGAAGGCGACGGCGGTGGCGAGGCCGGCGGCGAGCAGCTTGGAGAAGCCGTCGTCGGCGGCCGTTGCGATGCGGAAGCCGCGCCACGCCAGCAGCAGGTAGAGCAGCACGAGGGCGATCGCCCCCACCAGCCCCAGCTCGTTGGCGATCACGGAGAAGATGAAGTCGGTCTGCGCGAAGGGGATGATCGTGCCGCCCGCGCTGTTGAGGATCAGGCCCCGCCCGAAGCCCGCGCCGAGCACGCCGCCGTCGGCGATCGTGTAGATGGACTGCGCGATCTGGTAGCCGCTCGTCTGCTCGACGGCCCACGGGTTGAGCCAGCCGTCGATACGCGACTGGACGTGCGAGGTCAGCTGCACCGCGCCGAGCGCGCCGATCGCGAACACCCCCAGCCCCGCGCCGACGTACAGCAGGCGGCCGGTGGCGACGTAGATCATCGCCAGCGCGATCGCGAAGAAGAGCAGCGACGTGCCGAGGTCGTTCATGGCCACCAGCAGCACCAGCGAGATGCCGCACAGCAGGAGCAGCGGCAGCGTGTGGCGCAGCGCGGGGATGCCGACGCCGAGGACGCGGCGCGTCGGGGCGGCCAGCACCTCGCGCCGCTCGCGCAGGTAGCCCGCGAGGAAGACGACGAGCAGGATCTTGGCGAACTCGCCCGGCTGGATCTGCAGCCCACCGACGCGGATCCACAGCCGCGCGCCGTTGACGGAGGTGCCCAGCACGATCGTCAGCAGCAGCAGCCCGACGGCCACCGCGCCGCACGTGTACTTCAGCTCCTCCAGACGGCGGATCTCGCGGAAGGCGATCACGACGCCGACGAAGAGCGCGAGGCCGAGCAGCATCCAGATGCCCTGGTCGCGGGCCAGCTGCGGCGAGATCCGGTAGATCTCGATCAGGCCGAGCGCGGTCAGGACGGCGGTGATCGGCAACACGTACGGGTCGGCGTCGGGCAGCGCCGCGCGCACGACCGCGTGGGCGACGAGGTACGCGAAGGCGAACAGGAGCGCGGCGATCAGCGGCGCCGACGAGAACTCCTGGGCGCGCGCGATCTGGACGGCGGCGAAGCCGGCCGTCGTGATCACCAGCGCGAGGGCGATCAGCCCGAGCTCGCGGTTGCGGCTCGGCAGGTCGACGTAGCCGCGGATGACGCTCACTGCGGGACCGGCGGCAGTCGGAGCCACGGCGACGCGGTCGTCAGCCGGGCGATGCGGTCCTCCGCGCTGCCGCGCGAGCCGATGCGCTGGTCGAGCAGCGTTGCGCGCTCGGCCTGCGACAGCGCGGCCGTCGGGAGATCGGTGATCTCCACCGCGCGGTAGAGCGTGTAGTCGGAGGTCAGCTCGATCGGCAGGCCCTGGTAGACGGCGACGCGGCCGTCGGCGGTGGCACCGACGAAATGCGCCCACTGCAGGCCGAACGCGATCGCGACGGCGACCACCACGCCGAGGGCGGCGACGATGCCCGCGAGCACGAGGATGCGCCCGCGACCGGTCGGGGTGGCCGAGCGGTCTGCAGCCGAGGCCTGCGGCGTCTCGGCATCGAGCGCCGTGGCGGGGAGGATCACGATCGGCGGCCGCTCGGGCTCGGTGTCCTCCTCGCGGCGCGTGCCGATGCGCAGCAGGACGCAGGTGATGTTGTCCTCGCCACCGGCCCGGTTGCCGGCCGTCACCAGCTGCTGCGCAAGCTGATCGAGCTCGCCGCCGCCGCGGAGGATCCGCGCCAGCTCCGCGTCGCCGACCATGCCGGTCAGCCCGTCGGAGCAGAGCAGGATCAGGTCGCCCGACTCGACGGGCACGCGCAGCACATCGACGTCGACGCGCTCGTCCGCACCGAGCGCCCGGGTGATCACGGAGCGCTGCGGGTGGCGCTCGGCCTCGGCCGGCGTCAGCGCGCCACGGCGGATCAGCTCGCCGACGAGGGAGTGGTCGTCCGTCAGCTGGCGCAGCTGTCCCGCGCGCAGCACGTAGGCGCGCGAGTCGCCGACGTGCGCCAGCACGAGCGCGTCGCCATCGACCATCGCGGCGGTGATCGTGGTGCCCATGCCGAGCAGCGTGGGGTCGTTGCGCGAGGCCAGGTGGATGCGGAGGTTGACGTCCTCGATCGCCTGCGCGAGCTCCTGCTCGCCGCCCTGGAATCCGTGCAGCGCCGCGACCGCCATCGCGCTCGCCACCTCGCCCGCACGGGCACCGCCCATGCCGTCGGCGACCGCGTAGACCGGGTCGGACAGCAGCAGCGCGTCCTCGTTCGACTGGCGCACCTGTCCGACGTCGCTGCAGGCACCCGTCTCGCGGATCACGAGCTTCATGCCCGCCCACCCGGCTCGAAGAGCATGTGCGTGGAGCCGACCGAGACCTCATCGCCGGGCGTCAGCCGCGTCTCCATCGCAATGCGCTCGCCGTTGACGAAGGTGCCGTTCGTCGAGCCGAGGTCGACGACGGACGTCGAGGTGCCACGCACGCGGACGATCGCGTGACGCGCCGACACGAAGCCATCGCCCTCGAGCATGGCGGCGGCGTGCGGATCGCGGCCGATCAGCGTCTCGCTCGCCTCCAGCACGATCGCGGCGCCGACCGGCAGGACGTCGCTCGCGACGACGAGCAGCCGTCCGGGCAGCTCCGGCTCCGGCTCGGGCTCGGGCGTGGGCGCCCGGTCAACCGGGGGCATCGCGTCGAAGCCCTGCCCCGGGCGGATGATCATGCTCTCCTGCGCACCGCGGACGTCGCGCATGGCCGTGCGCGCGATGCGCCAGACGAACACATAGAGCAGGACCAGGACACCGATCCGCAGGACGAGGAGTGCCTGGTCGACCACGGCTCAGCCGGGCCGCTGCTCGATCCGCAGCGTGCTCGTGCCGAGCGTGATCTCGTCGCCTTCGCCGACCGTTGCGCTCTTCACGCGGCGGCCGTTGACCGTCGTGCCGTTGGTCGAGTCGAGGTCGCGGAGCAGGAAGCCATCGGCGCTGCGGCCGATCTCGGCATGCCGACGCGAGACGTTCCCGTCGGCGAGCGGCACGTCGCAGTCCTTGCTGCGGCCGATCACCAGCGCGGCATCGTGGAAGGGCACGACGCCACCGGGCCAGACCAGCACCCACTGCATGACCGGTGCCGGCGGTGCCGGCGGCGGCGGGGGAGGCGTGACGACGGTCTCAGCCGCCGTCGGGACGGTCTCGGCCGCGACGGGCGCGACCGGGGCGGCGGGCGCAACGGGCTCGACTGCGAAGGGATCGATCGTGGGCGCGGGCACCGCCACGACCGGCGCGACGATCGGCGCCGGAGCGGCGACCGGGGGT
>CANJXE010000064.1 GCA_947478745.1 Actinomycetota bacterium | reverse complement strand
GGACTGATGGAGCCGTTCGTCCGCCTGACGGGTGCGACCGCGCCGCTCGACCGCACGAACGTCGACACCGACCAGATCATCCCGAAGCAGTTCCTGAAGCGCATCGAGCGCACGGGCTTCGGCGAGTTCCTGTTCCACAACTGGCGCCAGGAGGAGACCGACTTCGTCCTCGAGCGCCCCGAGTTCCGCAGCGCGCCGATCCTCGTCGCCGGCCCGAACTTCGGCTCGGGCTCGTCGCGCGAGCACGCGCCGTGGGGCCTGCAGGACTGGGGCTACAAGGTCGTCATCGCCCCCAGCTTCGCCGACATCTTCCGCTCCAACTGCGGCAAGATCGGCCTGCTCGCCGTCCAGCTCGACGAAGCCGACGTGCGGGAGCTGCTCGACTCAGCCCCCGCGGAGATCTCGGTCAGCCTCGAGGACCGCGCGGTGACGATGCCCGACGGTCGCACGGTGGCCTTCGAGATCGACGAGAAGGTGCGCGAGAACCTGATCAACGGCTGGGACGACATCGCCCTCACGCTGCTGCGCGAGGACAAGATCAGCGAGTACGAGCGCACGCGCGAGCGCCAGGGGCCGAGCACGCTGTCCTTGGGCTGATCGTAAGCCATGTCGGCTTTCTAAGCTATTTTCGACATGGATCCGGTACCATGGCGCCATGCGCGACATGGCCCAGCCCTATGACGACCTGCCGGATCTCCCGCCCGCTGGCACGATCGAGACCGTCCGCGTCCTGAAGGCCTGCATCGCAGCGCACCGTTCGCTCGGCCTCATGCGAACGGCTGCGAGCAGGCTGCCGGACCCGACGCTTCTGATCAACGCGGTGCTGATACTGGAGGCGCGTGCGAGCTCGGAGATCGAGAACATCGTCACCACCGCGGATGCGCTGTTTCGCGCCGACACCCTGGAACGCACCGACGACCCTGCGGTGAAAGAGGCACTTCGCTACCGCACCGCGCTGCGCCATGGCGTCGATGCGATCGAGGGGCGCCCGATCACGACGAATCTGATGATCGAGCTGTGCTCGCTGGTGACCGGCATCGATACCCGCATCCGCGCGACACCGGGCGCGACGCTGCGCGGTGACCGCACCGGCGATGTCGTCTACACACCGCCTTCAGGCGAGGAGCTGCTCCGCGCGAAGCTCGCCGCCTGGGAGCGCTTCGCCCACGCTGACGACGGCCTCGACCCACTGGTGCGCATCTCCCTCCTGCACTACCAGTTCGAGGCTATCCACCCGTTTCCGGACGGCAATGGCCGTACCGGGCGGATCCTCAACCTGCTGCTCGCGCTCAACGCCGACCTGCTCGACGCGCCGATCCTGTACCTCAGCGGCTACCTGCTTTCGACGCGGCCCGACTACTACCGCCTACTGCGCGCGGTTACCGTCGACGGTGCCTGGGAGGCGTGGCTGCTGTACATGCTCGAGGGCTTCCGCTCAACAGCCGAGACCACCACGGCACGGATCAACGCGATCCACGCACTGATCGACGCGACGACCGAGGACCTTCAGCGCGCGGCGCCGCGATCAGCAACGCCCGCGCTGATCGACGTGATCTTCAGCCGGCCCTACTGCCGTATCGGCGACGTCGTCGCCGCGGGCATCGCCAAGCGCCAGCGCGCCTCGGAGCATCTCAAGGCACTCGTCGCGCTCGGCATCCTCGAGGAGCACGCAGACAATCGAGACCGCATCTTCCTCAACCGGCCGCTCCTCGAACTGCTCGGTGCACCAGACCGCGACACCGGCGCGGCGGGCCCGTAGCATCCGCGCATGCGCCGCTTTCTGCTCCCGCTGCTCGCCATCGCCGCCGTCGTTCTCGTCGCGGCCCCTGGTGCGCTGGCCGCCAAGCCCGTCGCGAAGCCCTCCTACCTGTTCGCGATGACCTCCACCGGCGGGTCGCTCGCGCACGACGCGAGCGGCTGGTGGGTGACGCTCATGGGCACGTCGCCGATGGTCACGCGCTTCACCGACCGGCCCGGACGCCAGGCGGCGACGATGACGCCGACGCAGCTCGCGAACCGGTGGCGCGCCTACGGCTTCGCCGAGGACGCCCCGAACGCCGCGCTCGTGCTCGATGGGCGCTCTGCGGCCAGCGACGTGTACGTCGTGGAGCTGCGGAACCCGCGCGTCGAAGGGAGCACGGTGCGCTTCCGAGCCAGGCCGCTGCACACGGCATCGCATGCGCTTCGGCACTACGTCAAGCGCGCCGATCGACTCAGCGAGACGACGTTCGGCCGCGCCAGCCTGTTCATCGACGACGGCGGCGAGACCGTCTACCAGCAGCTCACCCTCCAGTTCCAGAACGTCACGCCAGGCCAGGCCATCGCAGTCGATCTCACCGGCGACGGGGGCTTCCCCGTCACCTTCTCCACCGGGTCGGACCTCGCGCCGACCTACGCGGGGGTGTCGTTCGACGCGCAGCCAGGTCTGAGCATCACGGCCTTCACCATTGCCGGAGGGGCGATCCGTCTGAATACGGCCCCCTCGGGAAGCGGAGCGCCGCAGGCGTTCGCGTTCGACATCTACCTCGCCTCGACCGAGGGCATCAACGACTTCCTCCTCACCAACGCGAGCGACCCGGGCATCGTGGTCACCGCGGTGACCGCGTCGTCGATGGGCCTGCAGCAGCAGGTGCTCAGCTCGGTGCCCACGCAGCTCTTCTGGGCGAACTGATCCCGATCCGCGCCCCGGCCGCCCGTCAGGAGCGGTAGGCGAGATAGGTGCGCTGGCCGGCGATGTGATCGGCCACGTATCCGGCGTCGCTCCAGACGCCCCAGATGAAGCTCGACCCGCGCCGCGACAGCCACGGTAGGCCGAGGAAGTAGACGCCCGACTCGGACGCGACACCGCGCTTGTGGTCGGGCTTGCCGGCCTCGTCGAAGACATCGACCTGCAGCCAGCCGTAGTCGGTCTTGAAGCCCGTCGCCCAGATGATCGACGTCACGCCTGCCGCGGCGAGGTCGAGCTCGAGCACCGGCTCGGTCACGCACGCCGGCAGCGGCCCGAGCAGGCGCGCCTCGGGCTCCTCCGGCAGGTCGAGTCCGTTGCGCGCCACGTATGCGTCGGCGTCGTCGAGCAGCTCGAGGTAGAAGCAATCGCCCTCGACGACGTTGGCGGCGAGGTCATCGGCGAAGCGCAGGACGCCGTCTGCGTACGACTCGGCGCGGCCGTGCAGCGCGATGCCCTCGGCGGCGAGCGTGCGGAAGTCGATCGTGCGGCCGCCGTAGGCCCCGCTGAAGGCGATCGTGACGTGCTCGGCGCCGGCCGGCGGGGTCTGGAGATCCCAGAGCCCGAGCACGCCGAGCCACCAGACGACATCGCGGTCACGGTAGCGGCGCGGGGGGCGCGTGTGCGGCCCGATCGCCATGCGCACCTCGCGACCGGCGCGCCGCAGCTCGTCTGCGATCTGCACACCCGAGGCGCCGCCGCCGACCACGAGCACGCCACCCTCGGGCAGCTGCTCCGGATTGCGGTAGTCGCTCGAATGCAACTGGAGCACCGGCGCGTCGGCCGGTACGAGCGACGGGATCACCGGCACCTGGAACGGACCCGTCGCCGCGACGACGAAGTCGGCGTCGATCAAACCGTCCGTGGTCTCGACGCGGAAGCCTCGGCGGCCGTCGTGGCGGCGCACGGACGTCACCTCGACACCCGTGCGGATCGGAGCGCCAATCCGCTCCGCGTAGTCGACGAAGTAGTCGGCAACGCGCTCCTTGCCGGGGAACACATCGGGATCGACGTCATCGAAGCCGAGCCCGGGAAAGCGGTCGTGCCAGGCGGGGCCGTTGGCGACCAGCGAATCCCAGCGCGCGGAACGCCAACGCTCGGCGACGCGACCGCGCTCGAGGACGACGTGGTCGATGCCACAGCGGGTCAGGTGCTCGCTCATCGCGATGCCGGCCTGACCACCGCCGACGACGACGACCGCGACCGATTCCGGAGCGGCGCCCGCCATCGCTCAGGCCAGCTTGGCCGTGTCGAAGTACTCGGTGAAGCGGACGATCATGCCGTCGCGCAGCTCGACGACCATCACGAGGTCGAAGTCGGTGCGCACGCCCTCGAGGTCGGCGCAGAGGAACGAGCCCTCGGCCAGCGCGACGTCGCCCGTCGCGGCGACGTGACGAAGCGGCACGCGCACCTCGGAGATCTCGGCGAAGGCCTCGGCGCAGGCCGCGCGCACCGCCTCGGGGCCGACGGGGAACCCGTCGAACAGCGGTCCCTCGTAGACGCCGTCGGGCGCGAAGCGGTCGGCGATCGCATCGGGATCGCCGTTCTCCCAGGCCGCGGCGAGCGCGCGCATCGTCTCTTCTGCGTTCATGCGATGTCCCTTCCGGACGGACGGCCGTTCCTGTCCAGAGCGTAGCGCCTAGACGTTGAAGCGCACGTTCAGGACGTCGCCGTCCTGGACGATGTACTCCTTGCCCTCGACGCGAAGCTTGCCCTGCTTCGTCGCCTCGGGGCGCGAGCCGGCGTCGACGAGGTCCTTCCAGTTGATCACCTCGGCACGGATGAAGCCGCGCGCGATGTCGGTGTGGATCTTGCCGCCCGCCTCGACGGCGTTCGAGCCCTTGCGGATCGTCCAGGCCCAGACGTCCTTGGGGCCGGCGGTGAAGAAGGTGATCAGGTCGAGCATGCGGAAGGCGGCGGCGGCCACGCGCGGGGCGCTCGGCTCCTCCTGCCCGATCTCGGCGAGGAACATCGTGCGCTCCTCGGGATCGTCGATCTCCGCGAGCTCGGCCTCGAAGCGACCGGCAACGGCCACGACCTCGGCGTCCCCGGCGTACGTCTTCAGTGCCGCGACGCCCTCGGGATCGCCCGACTCGGACGTGTTGGCGACGTACATCATCGGCTTCAGCGTCAGGAGCTCGACCTGGACCTCGAGGGGCAGCTCGTCCTTCTTGGCGAAGGTACGGGCGGGCTGGCCGGCGTCGAGGTGCGCAGTCAGCTCGGCGAGCAGGTCGGCCTCGGCCTTGGCGTCCTTCTGCCCCACCTGCACGGCGCGCTCGAGGCGCTCCAGGCGCTTGGAGATCAGCATGCCGTCGGCGAAGAGCAGCTCGAGATCGACACCCTCGGCATCCGAGGCGGGATCGATACGGCCATCGACGTGGAACACGGCGTCGTCCTCGAAGGTGCGTACGACGTGGATCAGCGCGTCCGCGGCGCGCAGCGCCTGCAGGAACTCGCCCGACAGGCCGCCATCGCGACCGGCGCCACGCTGCAGACCGGCGACGTCGACGAGCTGGACCGTCGGCGGCACGAGGCGCTGGGAGTCCTCGACGGTGGCCAGCGGAGCCATGCGCTCGTCCGGCACCTTGGCGATGCCGGTGTTGACCGAGACCTCCGTCGCCGCGTAGGCCTGCACCGGCACAGCTGCGCCGGTCAGCGCGTTGAAGATGGTCGTCTTGCCGCAGTTCGGCAGACCGATGATCCCGATCTCGAGGCTTGCCACGCCTCGGACGATATCCGGGGAGGGGTGCTAGCTGCGCCGACGCGCCGGCAGCAGCGCCCGCGAGAGCAGGCCCGTGACCGTCCCGAGGGCGTACCCGGCGACGACGTCGCTGGGATGGTGCACGCCGAGATGCACGCGGCTGTAGCCCATCGCGAGGGCGGCGACGCGCAGCGGCAGACGCGCTGCCGGCACCGCCTGCCCGAGCGCGATGGACCCCGCCGCGGCCATCGCGGCGTGGGACGACGGAAACGCGGACGACGTCGGCGCGTCGATCAGCTGCGGGGCGTCCGCGTGCTGCGGGCGCTCGCGGTCGACCAGCTGCTTGACGCCGTAGTTGACGGCGAGCGTCCCCCACACCGCAACGGCGACGGCCACCGCGGGCCGGGGATTGCGCCGCGCCAGCCCGACGAGGCCGCCGAGCACGACCCAGCCGACGCCGGAGTTGCCGAGCTTCGAGAAGCCCGCGATCATGCCGTCGCGATCGGGGTGGCGCAGCTGCGCCGCCGCCGACAGCAGCAGGTCGTCAGCGGCGCGGACCGCCCCGGCGAGCGGGCTAGAAGCCGACGCGCGCATCCTTCGAGTGCACGCGCACCCAGGCGACCTGGCTGACGCGGATGTGCAGCGCGCCGCTGTCGCCGGGCAGCTCGACGACGTCGTCGTCGCCCTTGTCCATCGCCTTCAGCAGCTTCTTGCAGGCGGCGTCGTCCAGCGATGCGCTCGTAGCGCCTCCGCCGACGAAGCCGATCTCGACACGGGTGTTCTCCGCCATCAGTGTGTACCTCCGGGTTGGACCAGCTCGAGCAGGACACCCTGCGCGGCATCGGGATGGATGAATGCGACCTGCAGGCCGAAGAGGCCGGCGCGCGGATGCTCGTCGACCATCTCGACGCCCTCCGCGACGAGCCGGGCGACCTCGGCGTGGATGTCTCCGACCTCGTAGGCGACGTGGTGCATGCCCTCGCCGCGCTTCGCGATGAAGCGGCCGACGGGCGTGTCCGCATGGAACGGCGCGACCAGCTCGACCATCGGCCCCTGCGGCGTGCGAATCGCGAGCGCGCGCGTGCCGAGCTCCTCCGAGTCCTGGCCGTGGTCGACGATCGTGCCGAGCAGAAGCGACCAGCGCTCTGCCGCGGCCTCGAGATCCGAGACGGCGATGCCGATGTGGTGGATGCCGATTGCGCCTTGCACGGGGCGGAAGCGTATCCGAGCCGGCGCCGCGACGCCGTCGCAGCGCACTCGGATCCGTCTGTCGCGGAACGGGTGGGTCAGACGACGCGCTCGAGGCGCGGGTTCGGCAGCGGCTCGCGCCCGACCTTGCCACCCGGCTTGCCCTCGACCATCACGACGTCGGCGGTGAAGTCGCACGAGCCGCGGATCAGCGCCGAGCCGACGCCGTAGGAGTCGACGGGCACGCCGGCCGCCTCGAACTCGCGGATCTTCGTCACCGTGAAGCCGCCCGAGGCGACGATGCGGACCGCGCCGTGCCCCGCGCCGTCGAGCGCGTTGCGGACGTTCCAGACCAGCTGCGGGTTGACACCGCGCGGATCGAAGCGGCCCATCATCTCCCACAGCGAGCTGTCGACCATCGTCCCCGACGTATCGAGGCGCACGCCCCAGAGGCGATCGCCGAGCGCGTCCGCGACACGCACCGCCGTCGCCGGGCAGTCGTTGTCGAAGTCGATCAGCACCACGAGGTTCTGCCCCGGATCGGAATGACGCGCGAAGGCCTCGGCCGCCGCGACCGTATCGCCGCCATAGGCCGCGATCAGGCCGTGCGGCACCGTGCCGAGACCACGATCGCCCCACCAGTCCGCCTGGGCATCCGTCGACACGCCGATCGCACCGGCGATGTGCGCCGCGTAGCCGTCGCCCGTCTGCACGCGGTAGTGATCGTGCCGCGCCGGGAAGTACATGATCGGCTTGGGCGCGGCGGCCTGCACGACCTCGCGCACGTTCGTGGCGACGAGGCTGCGACGCGCGAGGCTACCGAGGTACACGGTCTCGAGATGGCAGAAGTGCGCGTAGTCGCCCTCGATCGTGATGACGCTCTCCCACGGCTGGATGTCGTCACCGTCGTAGAGGGCATGGACGACGAGGTCATCCCAGCCGCCCTCCCACGTGCCGTCCTCGCGGACCCGGCCGGCGCACTCGCGCAGCGTGGCGATCGCCTCGTCCACGCCGCCGAGCACGGACGAGCCGCGCTGGAAGACCTGAACGAGCACGCGCGGGCGGTGATCATCCCGCACGAGCACCTTCTGCGTGTGGTTGAAGTAGGCGTCCGAGTAGTAGCCCGAGCGGATCTTGTCGATCGGCAGGTCGAACACCTCCGAGGGGAGGCGGGTCTTCGTGGCTCGGGAAGGGGCGCTCATGGGCACAGGGACTTCGTGGCGGGGATCGTATAGGGGATGAGGATCCGAGGGCGGCCGCATACTCCCCGGCATGGCCCTGATCACCCACCTGCCCGCCTCGGGCTACACGGCGATGCCCTGGCGCAACGGCGCCGGCACGACGCACGAGATCGCCATCGACGACACCGCCGGTGGCTCCGTCGCACCGTTTCGGTGGCGCCTCTCGATGGCCGACCTCGCGGGCGACGGCCCGTTCTCCGAGCTCGCGGGCATCGACCGCATCCTCGTGCTGCTGGCCGGCAGGGACGTCGAGCTGACGATCGACGGAGCCGACCCGGCCCCGCTCGGCATCCACGCCGCCATCGCCTTCCCCGGGGACGTCCCGACGAGCCTGACCATGGCACCCGGCAGCGGCCGCGACCTCAACCTGATGTGGGACCGCACCCGCGCCGAGGGCGCCGTCGAGGTGCTCCACATCGGCGACGAGCTGACGATCGACGCACCCGTCGCCTTCGCGATCGCGCTCGGCGACTCCGCCACGGTCGCGATCGATGACGAGGAGCACGTGCTCGGCGAGCAGGACGCGCTGCAGATCGACGACGGGGGCGCGCTGACGATCATCGACGGCGAGGTCTACCTCGCCACGATCGCCTGACGGACGCGGCGGGGTCCAGCCCCGTCACCGGGATCAGCCGAAGACGCCGATGCGGATTGCCTCGGCGACCGCCTCGAACTCCGCACCCTGCGAGCGGTCCTCCACGAGCGGCGGCGACAGCGCGCGCACCTTCGCGTACTCGGCCTCGAGGCTCGGGCCCGACAGCAGTGGACGGCGAAGATCGAAGCCCTGGGCGGCGGCGATCAGCTCGACCGCGACGACGCGCCGGGCGAGCGCGAGCACCTGCAGCGCCTGCAGCCCCGCCGTCGCGCCCATCGAGTTGAAGTCCTCCTGCCCGGCGCTCGTGGGCAGGCTGCCGACACCGGCGGGGTGCGCGAGGACGGCGCCCTC
>CANJXE010000063.1 GCA_947478745.1 Actinomycetota bacterium | reverse complement strand
GCGCTTCGGCGATTCCCAGGGTCGGACGCCTTTGATGCATGGAGCCCAGTGGCGGATCTCGTTGCGTGGGCAGTCGTGGCGGAGTGCGTCAAAGGTGTCTGACCCCTTCGGAAGGGCAGTGGCAGCGAGGGTGTGCTGGGAGGCGTGGCGTTGGGGGTTGGCGCTTGGCAGAATCGGGGTCTCTGCCGGGAGAAAGATCGCGTGCGGTGAAGCGCCAAGGCGCGGGGCGCTTCCTGCCGAGGGTGCCTCGTGGACGGTGCGCTGGTCCGAAGGGGTCAGACCCCTTTGACGCATTCCGCCCCGCTTGCCGCTCCTTTGAGGCGTGCCTCTGGGCTCCATGCATCAAAGGGGTCTGACCCCAGATGACCGAAGCGCGGCACCGGCTGACGTTCCTTCGGAGGGCCGCCGTTCTGCCGCGCGCGTCCTTTTGCATGCAAACGACCGCAATCTGCCGCTTGCATTCGGCAGGGAGTTCTGGTTCTGTATGCAATTCATGGCGACCGTAACGACCACGCACCCGGGGACGAGCGTCGAGCGCGTCTACGAGGATCTGCGCGCCGCGATCATCAGCGGTGAGTACGAGCCCGGTGAGCGCCTGCGCGCCGAGGCCCTCGCCGAGCGCTTCGGCACGTCGCGCACGCCCGTTCGCGAGGCGCTGATGCTGCTCGAGGGCGACGGTCTCGTCGGCATCGAGCCGCGCCGCGGTGCGGTCGTCCGCAGCTTCGACCCCGCGGACCTCGCCGACCTGTACGAGGTGCGCGCCGTCCTCGAGGCCCGTGCCGCCGGTCTCGCCGCCGCCCGCATCACGCCCGACGATCTCGCCGCGCTCGAGGCCACCTGCGATCGGGCCGAGAGCCAGACGGGCAACAGCGCACGCACCGTTGACACGCTGATCGCGACGAACGAGGACTTCCATCGCATCGTCATCGCAGCCGCGGGCAGCCCGCGCCTGAGCGCCGCCCTGCGCACCGTCGCGGGCATCCCGCGTCCGTTCAAGACGGTCTTCTGGAACGACGCCTCCGAGCGCGCGCGATCGCTTGCCGCGCACCGCGAGATCATCGCCGGCCTTCGCGCCGGCTCGACCGACCGAGCCGAGAGCGCCACGCGGCTGCACGTGCTGAATGCAAGGGACTTCCTGACCGAGGTGATGCGTGAACGAGACTGATACCAACGAGAGCGGCCCGCTCGAGGGCGTGCGGATGATCGAGTTCGGCCAGCTGCTGGCCGGCCCGTACTGCGCATCGCTGATGGCCGACTTCGGCGCCGAGCTGATCAAGGTCGAGGCACCGCCGAAGGGCGACCCCATGCGCGTCTGGGGTCGCGAGCAGGTCAACGACCACACGCTGTGGTGGCCGAGCCTGTCCCGCAACAAGAAGGTCGTCACCCTCAACTTGCGCGAGGCCGAGGGGCAGGAGCTCGCGCTCGAGCTGATGGCCAAGGCCGACGTCGCCCTGGAGAACTTCAGCCCGGGCACGATGGAGAAGTGGAACATCGGGCCGGACACGGCGCTCGCCAAGAATCCCCGCCTGATCTACGCTCGCGTCTCCGGCTACGGCCAGACCGGTCGCTACCGCGACCGCGTCGGCTTCGCCGCCGCCGGCGAGGCGATGGGCGGGCTGCGCTACTTCAACGGCTACCCGGACCAGGCGCCGCCGCGCTCCGGCATCTCGCTCGGCGACACGCTCGCCGCCAAGCAGGCGTTCGAAGGCATCCTGATGGCGCTGTACTGGCGCGACGCCAAGGGTGGTGGCAAGGGCCAGGTCATCGACGCGGCGATCGTCGACGCGTGCTTCGCCATGACCGAGTCGACGATCACCGAGTACGGCCTGACCGGCGCGATCCGCGAGCCCTCCGGCTCGTACCTGTCGAAGATCGCGCCGTCGAACGTCCACAAGTCCAAGGACGGGAAGTGGGTCGTCATCGCGGCGAACCACGACTCGCTGTGGAAGCGCCTCGCACCGCTGATGGGCAGGCCCGAGCTCGCCGAGGACGAGCGCTATGCGACGCATCGCGCCCGCGGCGACCGGGAGCACGAGCTCTACGCGATGATCGATGAATGGGCGGCCGGGTACACGGCCGCCGAGCTCGACACGATGCTGGCCGAGGCCAACGTCGTGTCCGCCGGGGTCTACTCGGCGGCCGATATGTTCGACGATCCGCACTTCCGCGAGCGCGGGCTGATCGTCGATCTGGAGGACCCCGAGATCGGCACCATGCCGGTCCCGGGCATCACCCCGAAGCTCTCCGTGACGCCGGGCCACATCAAGTGGGGCGGCAAATGGGAGGTCGGGGCGGACAACGAAGAGGTCTGGTGCGGACTGGTCGGGCTGTCGCAAGCCGAGCTTGGTCGTCTGCAAGAGGCTGGGATCGTCTAGCGTAATGAACTGCAAGAGGAGAGAAAGGACTGACTCGTGGCGTATCGCCTAGGAGTTGACGTCGGTGGCACGTTCACCGACCTGTTCCTCGTCAATGACGAGGATGGAGCACAGCATCGGGTCAAGACCCCGTCGACGCCCAGCGATCCGTCGCAGGGCGTGCTGAACGGTGTCGCCCGCATCTGCGAGACGGCGGGCATCAGCCCGGCGGACCTCGGCAACATCATGCACGGCACGACCGTCGCAACCAACGCCGTGCTCGAGGGCAAGGGCGCACGCGTCGGCCTGATCACGACGCAGGGCTTCGCCCAGATCCTGCATCTCGCACGATCCCAGACGCCGGGCCCCCTGGCTGGCTGGATCATCATGCAGAAGCCCGAGCCGCCGGCGTCCCTCGCCGACACGCGCGAGGCCGTCGAGCGCATGGGTCCGCGTGGCGAGACCGTCGTCCCCGTGGACGAGGCGCAGGTCGAGCGGATGGTCAAGGAGCTCGTCGACAACGGCGTCGAGTCCCTGACGGTCGGCCTGATCAACTCGTACATCTCGAACAAGCACGAGAAGCAGATCGGCGACATCGTCGAGCGTCTCTACCCGGGCTTCCCCGTCACCCTGTCCTCGGACGTGGTGCCGGAGTTCCGCGAGTACGAGCGCACCCTGACGGCGTGCATGAACTCGTTCGTGCGCCCGAAGGTGCAGGCGTACGTCGACCGTCTCGACGCCGAGCTGAAGAAGGGCGGCGCGACCTGCGACATCAACATCCTGCGCTCCGACGCCGGTCTGATGACGACGCGCGAGGCTGGTCGCAACCCGATCTACGGCGTGCTCTCCGGTCCGTCCGGCGGAGTTGCCGGTGCGCTGGCGGTCTCCGTCCGCGCCGGGCATCCGAACATCCTCACGTTCGACATGGGTGGCACGTCGACCGACGTGGCGCTCTGCGAGAACGGCGAGCCCACGATCGGCCGTGACACCACCATCGGGCAGTTCCGCCTGAAGGTGCCGTCGATCAACGTGCACACCGTCGGCGCAGGTGGCGGCTCGATCGCCCACGTGCCGGAGCTGACGAAGGCCCTCCGCGTCGGTCCGCAGTCCGCGGGCGCCGAGCCGGGTCCCGCGGCGTACGGCAAGGGCGGCACCGAGCCGACCGTGACCGACGCCAACGTCGTCGTCGGCCACCTCCCGCCGCGCCTCCTGGGCGGCGAGATGATGCTCGACGTCGAGGGCTCCAAGAACGCCGTCGCCAAGATCGGCGAGGCAATGGGGCTCGAGACGGAAGCGGCTGCCGAGGGCATGCTCGCGATCGTCAACGAGAACATGGCGGGCGCTCTGCGCCTCGTCTCCGTGCAGCGCGGCTACGACCCGCGCGACTTCGCGCTCGTCGCCTTCGGCGGCGCCGGTCCGCTGCACGCGAACGCGGTGGCCGAGCTGATGGGGTCCTTCCCCGTCATCGTGCCGCCGAGCCCGGGTCTGCTCTGCGCGATCGGCGATCTCGTCGCCGAGTTCCGCAACGAGTTCGCCCAGACGATCGTGACGCCGATCGAGGACGTCAAGGCCGAGGATGTTGCCTCGGTCCTGATCGACCTCGGAACGCGTACGCGTGACTGGATGACCTCCGAGGGCATCGATGAGAGCGGCCAGCGGATCACGTACCTGGCGGACATGCGCTACGTCCTCCAGGGCTACGAGATCTCGGTTCCCGTCAACATGGACGACGTCAAGGCCGGCAAGCTCGATGGCCTCGGCGACACGTTCGACGCGATGCACGAGCAGCTGTACGGCTTCAAGATGGACGACGCCAAGCAGGAGATCGTGAACCTCCGCTGCATCGGCAACGGCGCGGTGCCGAAGATGAACTTCCCTTCGGCCACCCCGCAGGCCAACGATGGCTCCAACGCCATCGTCGAGGACCACGAGGTCGTCTTCCAGGGGAAGCGAATCCCCACGAAGATCTACGACCGCTCCAAGATGACCCCGGGCGCCACGTTCGACGGCCCGGCCATCGTCACCGAGTTCGACTCGACGACGGTCGTCCTTCCCGGCTACACGGCCGAGATGGACGAGTTCTACAACATCCTGATCAATCCGAAGGCCTAGGGGAGGAGGACTCATGGCAACGACCACTGACGAGCTCCGCATCGCGGAGATCCCGACCGGTATCGACATCGACCCGGTCACGCTCGACATCATCGAGGGCGCGCTCAAGAGCGCCCGCTATGAGATGGACGCCGTGCTCTTCCGCTCGGCGATGAGCCCCGTGATCCGAGAGCAGCACGACGAGTTCCCGATGATCACGGATCCCCGCGGCCGCATGGTCGTGGGACAGTTCGGCGCCTACATCAACGAGATGATGGCCGACTGGGACCAGGGCATCTACGAGGGCGACGTGATTCTCTGCGCCGACCCGTTCAAGTGCTCCGGCTCGATCTCGCACACGAACGACTGGCTCGTGCTCGTCCCGATCTTCCATTCGGGCGAGCTCGTGGGCTGGTCCTCGCAGTTCGGCCACATGATGGACGTCGGTGGCCGCCTGCCGGGCTCGCTGCCGACGAACGCCAAGACGATCTACGACGAGGGGCTCATCATCCCCCCGATCAAGGTCGTCCAGCGTGGCGAGATCCAGAAGCCGGTGCTCGACCTGATCCTGAACAACATGCGCAACGCGGCGATGAACCGCGCCGACCTGTTCGCTCTCGTGGCCGGTTGCCGCGCGGGTGAGAAGCGCGTGCAGGAGCTGTGCGATCGCTTCGGCAAGGAGACCTACCTGGCCGCCTGCCAGGCGCTCCTCGACCGCACCCATGCGGCGATGAAGCAGCTGATCAACTGGGCCATCCCGGAGACGCCGCAGACGTTCGAGGACTACGTCGACGACGACGGCCTGGGCAACGGCCCGTTCAAGATGAAGCTGACGATCTGGCGCGAGGGCGACCATGCCTTCTTCGACTGGACCGGTACGGATCCACAGGCCATGGGGCCGGTGAACTTCTACCTCTCCGAGGGCATGTTCAAGATGTTCATCGGGATCTACCTGATCATGGTCAATGATCCGCAGATCCTGTTCAACGACGGCTTCTATCCGTTGCTGCACATCATCCTGCCGGAGGGCTGCCTGCTGCGTCCGAGGTTCCCCTCGGCACTCGGCTGCCGCACCCACGCGCTGGCGCGCCTGTTCGACGTGCTCGGCGGCGCCCTGTGCAAGCAGGCTCCGGAGATCAACACCGCGGCGGGCTACGGCACGTCGCCATACATGCTCTACTCGGGCTGGGGGGAGAAGGGCGAGTTCTTCTTCGCCATGGAGATCCTCTACGGCGGCATCCCCGGCCGTCCGATCGGCGATGGCATGGACGGCCACTCCTGGTGGCCGCTGTTCGAGAACATCCCGACCGAGTACCTCGAGACGTACTACCCGCTGCGCGTCGACGGGTACACGACGATCACCGATTCCGGCGGTCCGGGCCTCCATCGCGGCGGCAACGGCGTCGAGAAGCGGTACGTCTACCTCGAGCCCGGTCAGGTCTCGATCCATGACGATCGCTGGCTGACCCGTCCTTGGGGCGTGCTCGGCGGTCTGCCGGGTGGGCGCTCCGAGAAGATCCTCAAGCGCGCCGACGGCACGGAAGAGCGCCTGCCGTCGAAGTGCGACGAGGTGCAGGTGCAGCCCGGTGACATGCTCGTCTACCGCACCGCCGGTGGCGGCGGTTGGAAGGATCGTCTCGACCGTCCGGCCGAGATCGTCCAGAGGGACGTCTCCTACAAGCTGGTCTCGCGGGAGTACGCCAAGGAGGGCTACGGCGTCGTCATCAACGAGGACGGCACCGTCGACGAGGCCGCCACGGTGGCCGAACGGGATCGTCAGCGCGCTGAGCGCGGTGACGCCCAGGCCTTCGATTACGGCCCGCCGCTCGCCGAGGTCCTGGCGAACTGCAAGGCCGAGACCGGCCTCGAGCCGCCGACCCCCGCGGTTCCGTTGCGTTGGTCGGCTCTCGAGTCGGGCGAGGATGCGCAGAAGCGCGTTCGTGCGGCCGATGGCATGTCCCCGGAGATCGTCAAGACCTGGTGAGTACGCACGGACAGGACACCGACTCGTTCTATGCAGAGCGCGGTTTCGGGAAGGCCGCCGGCTTCGGCCGGCGGCCTGTCCTCGTGATCGTCGATCTGCAGAAGGGCTTCACGGATCCGGCGTCGCCGCTCGGCGGCGACTACACGGAGCTCGTGGCCGAGAATCGCCGACTCGTGGACGCGTGCCATGAGAAGGGGGCTCCGGTGGTCTTCACGACCGTCTACTACGACGAGGCTCCGGCCCAGGCCGCGGCGGTCTTCCAGGCGAAGGTCCCGTCGCTGCTCGTGCTCAAGGCCGGCTCGGAGTGGGCGGAGATCGACGAGCGGCTCGGCATGGAGGCGCGGGATACGCTCGTCGTCAAGCAGTTCGCGTCCGCCTTCTGGGGGACGAACCTCGGTCCGCTGATGGCGTCATGGCAGGCCGATACCTGCATCGTCACGGGCGTGACGACCTCGGGCTGCGTCCGCGCAACCGTGGTCGACTCGCTCCAGCACGGCTATCGCACGATCGTCCCGCGCGAGTGCTCGGGCGATCGCGCCCCGGGTCCGCACGAGGCCAATCTGTTCGACATGAACCAGAAGTACGCCGACGTCCTCCCGAACGACGAGGTCGTGGCCTACCTGGAGTCGCTGCCGGCGCAACTGCCGGCGATCTAGGGTGACTCGACGGTGGCGTTGGGGTCTGACCCCAAAGCCACCGTCGAGCGACCGTGGACGCGTCCGGGCATCTCAACCAAGGCGGTGTCGGCTAGCGACGTCGTGATCACGGACGTGCCGGGGAAGCGCCCTGCGTGCTCGCCGCGGGCCCCGGTCATGCCGAGCGCTCCGTCCGAGTCCATCTCGGCGAGGTGGGTGATGACGACCGAGTCGCGGTCGATGGTATCGGCGCTGCGGGCGTCCTCGAGGTGGCCCACTGGGGTGACCCTGCCATCTATCCAAGACACCTGGACCTGCCCGATAGGCGTCATCGCTACGTCCTTACCGGCTGCTCCGGCGTCGGTGCGGGATGTGCGCGGTTGCGGCCAGCGGACTTGGCTGCGTACAGGGCCTGATCCGCGCGGTGCACCCAGTCGGTGACGGACTCGCCGGGCGCGGCCTCCGCCACGCCGATGCTGATCGTCGACAGCTCGTCGTGGATGGGTGGCCTTGCTGCTGCGGCGGTTGCTGCGGCGGCGCGGAAGGTCTCCGCGATCTGGAGCGCCTGCTGCAGCGGGCAGTCGTGGAGGATCACGATGAACTCCTCGCCGCCCCAACGAGCGAGGGTGTCCGTACCGCGCATGCGCGCGCGCAGGTCGATGACCAGCTCGATCAGGACGCGGTCGCCCGCGAGGTGCCCGTGGCGGTCGTTGAATGACTTGAAATGATCGATGTCGAGGATCAGCAGCGAGATGTGCGCCGAATCTTCCTCAGCGCGGCTACGGACGGCATCGGCCAGCGCTCGCTCGCCGGAGCGCCGATTGTCCGTTCCGGTCAGGGGGTCCGTGTTGGCGAGCAGCGACAGCTCCGCGTTGACGATCTCCAAGGATCTTCGAGACTGCTCCGCTTCGGCCCGTGCTGTGCGGAGCCCGTCCTCGACGGCCTTGCGGGAGCTGATGTCGCGCGATACGCCCAGCAGCTCGACGACGGCACCGCTCGCATCGGCGTACGGGATTACGTGTGCCGATGTCCAGACCGTCGATCCATCGCGGCACCGGTACTGGAGCTCGCCGTGGAAGTCGTCAGGCCGCTCGTCACGCTCGAGTGCGATGAGCAGCCGCTGCAGGTAGGCGATCGAGCGTGCCTGGGAGACGGGCGTCAGTGTCTCCTCCAGAGACTGCTCCATGGCCTCTTCCCGGGTGAACCCACGCAGGCGCTCCACCGAAGGGCTGATGTAGGTGATACGGCCGTCCAGCGACATGGTCCAGATGACGTCGTTCGCCTGCTCCGCCAGCAGGCGGTGGCGCTCCTCGCTGATGCGCAGATGCTCGTGGACGTCGTTCGCCTCGGTGCGTCTTCTGAGCATCGCTATGGATAGCCGTCGGGCGAGGTCGGGCATGAGTGGGCAGTACCTCAGGGCGAGGTCGGTGGGCTCCCAAAATTGTGCCGGAAGAAACCTGTCGTCTCCACGGAGCGCCGCAATTCGATACGAATGTATCGCTCGCCGAGCAGCGGCCTCCAAGGCCGGATCGGCGAGGGATCGGGGCGGGCTACACGCCGGCGTCGCGCAGGATCGCGCGCGCGCGATCGGCCACGGGATAGTCCACGAAGGTGCCGTCGTCGAGCTTGAGCGAGGAGATGCCCTGCGCCTCGGCCGCCTCGAAGGCGACGAGGACCTCGCGGGCCCAGACGATCTCGCGCTCGCTCGGGGCGAACACCTCGGCGACGACGGGCAGCTGCTGCGGGTGCAGGACCATCTTGCCCTGGAAGCCGAGGCGCTTGGCCCACTGCGCGGACGTGCGCGTCCCCTCGTCGTCGGTCAGGCCGAGGAAGGGGCCGTCGATCGGTCCCTCGAGGCCCGCGGCCCGTGCGGCGAGGACCAGCTGGCTGCGGACGTGGAAGAGCTCGTAGCCGTCGGCGGTCAGCTCGACGCCGAGATCGTGCGAGAGGTCGGCGGGGCCGAGCAGGAGGGTGCGCAGGCGCGGGGAGGACTCGGCGATCGCCGATGCCGCGAGCACGCCCTTGGCGGTCTCGGCGATGGCGATCAGGCGGATCGAACCCGCGGTGACGCCGTTGGCGGCTTCCAGCGCATCGAGGCGGCTGGCGACATGGCGCACCTGGTCCGCGGACTCGACCATCGGGATCAGCAGGCCCGCCAGGCGCGGCAGCGACGCGCCGAGCGCCTCGAGGTCACCTTCGCAGAACTCGGTTTCCACACCGTTGATGCGCACGTGGACGTTGGCGCCCTCGACGGAGGGGTCCTGCAGCGTCTCGGTGACGACTGTGCGGGCGGCTGCCTTCTCGCTCTTGGCGACGGCATCCTCCAGGTCGAGGCAGACGGCAGAGGCGCCGATGGCAATCGCCTTCAGCGACCGGCGGGGGTCGTTCGCAGACGCGAACATCAGGGTGCGGATCGGTGCGCTCACGGGCTTCCTCTCATGACCGAAGGATTCATGTGGAAGTATGCCGGGGATGGACTCCATCAGCGCACCTTGGCACGCCACGCGACGCGGAGCCGTCGCGGC
>CANJXE010000062.1 GCA_947478745.1 Actinomycetota bacterium | reverse complement strand
TTGCCGGAGAACGAGCCGACGTAGGGGCGCTCGTCGAACGTCGCGATGATGCTCGCGGCGCCGCGCTCGCGCGCCACCAGCTCGCCATCCTCGGCGACGTCGCTCGAGAAGCGCGTGCAGCGGTAGCAGAGGATGCAGCGCTCGCGGTCGAGCACGATCGCGGGCGAGATCGGCAGCGGCTTCTCGTACGTGCGCTTCGGCAGCGTCATGCGCGTCGTGCCGGGGCCGTACTTGAACGTCAGGTCCTGCAACGGGCACTCGCCGCCCTTGTCGCAGACGGGGCAGTCGAGCGGGTGGTTGAGGAGCATGAACTCCAGCACCGCGTCCTGCGCCTCCTTCGCCTGCTCCGACGTGGCGGCGGTCTTGACGACCATGCCCTCGTTGCACGACAGGGTGCACGCGGCCTGCAGCTTGGGTGCGCCCTCGAGCTCGATCAGGCACATGCGGCAGGCGCCAATCGGCGGGCCGAGGCGCGGCTCGTAGCAGAAGACCGGGATCTCGATCCCGGCCTGCTCGGCCGCCGCGACGACCAGCGACGTGCCCTTCGGCACGGAGATCTCGCGGCCATCGACGGTGAGCGTGACGAGGTCGGTCTGCGTGGCGCTCATCAGTGGGCGACCATCGGCAGAGGGGCCTTCAACAGCGGCGGGTAGAGCTCGCTCATCGGTGCATCATCAGGGCAGGAGCACCGGCCGAGGCGGCAGTGCTCTTCGAACTCGTGCCGGAAGTTGTTGATGTGGCTGCGCACGGGCATCGCGCAGGCGTCGCCGAGCACGCACAGGCAGTTGCCCTCGACGCGGTTGCAGATGTCGAGCAGCAGGTCGATCTCCTCGAGCGTGCCGAGGCCCATCTCCTGCTTGCGCAGCAGCTCCGCGATCCAGCGCGTGCCCTCGCGGCACGGCGTGCACTTGCCGCACGACTCGTGCATGTAGAACTCGGCCGTGCGGAGCGCGAAGCGCACCATGCAGGTGCGGTCGTCGACGACGATCACGGCGCCCGAGCCGGCCATCGAGCCGGCCGCGACGACCGCCTCGAAGGCAAGGCCGGTGTCGAGCTGGTTCGGCATCAGGATCGGCATCGAGGAGCCGCCCGGCACGAAGGCCTTGAGCGTGCGTCCCTCGGGGACGCCCCCGCCCTTGCCCTCGATCAGATCGCGGTAGGTCGCCGACAGCGGCATCTCGTAGTTGCCGGTGTGGCGCGCGTGGCCCGACAGCGAGAACATCTTGGTGCCCGTCGACTGCTCGGTGCCGACGCCGGCGTACGCCGCGCCGCCCATGCCGAGGATGATCGGCACGGTCGCGACGGTCTCGACGTTGTTGAGCAGCGTCGGCTTCTTGAAGGCGCCCGACACGGCCGGGAACGGCGGCTTCGCCGTCGGCTGGCCGCGCTCGCCGTTGAGCGAGGACAAGAGCGCCGTCTCCTCGCCGCAGATGTAGGCGCCGGCGCCGCGGTGGACGTAGACGTTGGCGACGTAGTCGGTGCCCGGCAGCGGCGAGCCGATGTAGCCCTTCTCGCGGGCCTGGGCAATCGCGCCCTCGAGGATCGCGGCCTCCTTGGCGTACTCGCCGCGGATGTAGATGTACGCGCCCGCACCGCGGATCATCCAGAGGTAGATGATGATCCCCTCGATCAGCATGTGCGGGTTGCGCAGGATGATCTCGCGGTCCTTGAACGTGCCCGGCTCGGACTCGTCGCCGTTGACGACGAGGTAGCGGTCGACGCCCTGCGCCAGGAACGACGCCTTCTTGCCGGCCGGGAAGCCCGCGCCGCCGCGGCCGCGGATGTTCGACGCGATCATCTCATCGACGATCTGCTCGCTGGTCATGCCGAGCGACTTGCGCAGGGAGTCGTAGCCCCCGTTGGCCTCGTACTCGGCGATCTCCCGACGGCTGCCGGCGAAGGGCAGCAGCAGCGCGCTCGGGTCGGGCTGTGCGAAGGTCGGTGCCTCAGGCATGGCTCTCACTCGGTCGGGAGGTGCTGCGCAGGCGCTCCAGGAGCGGCGCGACGTCCTCGATCTGGAAGTGCTCTTCGTAGTCCTCGTCGACCGAGACCACGGGGCCCCAGCCGCAGCCGCCCATGCACTCGACGCAGCGCAGGGTGATCTTGCCGTCGGCGCTCGTACCGGGCGCCTTGACGTCGAGCTCGCGCTCGAACTCGCGCAGCAGGCGGTCCGCGCCGATCATCGCGCACGAGAGGTTCGTGCACACCTCGACGACGTGCTCGCCGACGGGCTGCAGGAAGAACATGTCGTAGAAGGACGCGACAGCGAGGCAGCGCGCGGGCGGCAGATCGAGCCCGTCGGCAACGGCCTCGAGCGCCTCGGGCGACAGCCAGCCATAGTGCTCCTGCGCGTGGCGGAGCGCCGGCAGGATCGCGCTGCGGCGGTCCGGGTACTTCGCGATCTCGCGCTGGATCTCGTCGTAGAGGGTGTCGCTCATCAGCGGTCCACGTCCCCGAGCACCGGGTCGATCGAGGCCAGGATCGCGATCAGGTCGGCGAGGTACACGCCCTCGCAGAGCTTCGCGAAGGACTGCAGCAGGACGAAGGCGGGGCCGTGCAGGCGCACGCGCCACGGACGGGCGCTGCCGTCGGAGATCAGGTGGAAGCCGAACTCGCCGCGCGCGGACTCGATCGGCGCGTAAACCTCGCCGGCCGGCACCTCGAAGCCCTCGGTGACCAGCTTGAAGTGATGGATCAGCGACTCCATCGAGGTGTGCAGCTCGTGGCGCGGCGGCAGCGCGATCTTGCGGTCGTCCGTCATGACCGGGCCCTCGGGCAGGCCGTCGAGCGCCTTCTCGATCAGGTCGAGCGACTGGCGCATCTCCTCGATGCGGATGCGGAAGCGCGCGTGGACGTCGCCACCCTGCTCGACGATCGGCTGGAAGTCGAGGTCGCGGTAGCCGCCGTAGCCGCCGTTGGCGGAGCGCAGGTCGTACGGGACGCCGGAGGCGCGCAGGTTCGGTCCGGTCATGCCCATCCGGATTGCGAAGTCGGGCGACAGCACGCCGACGCCCTTGGTGCGGGCCAGCCAGATCGGGTTGGCACCGATCAGCTCGTAGTACTGCTCGATCTGGTCGCGCATGAAGGTGATCATCTCGCGGCAGCGCCGGTCGAAGCCCTTCGGCAGGTCCTCGGCGACGCCGCCGACCTGGCAGTAGCGGGGATGCATGCGCGCGCCGCAGGCCATCTCGAACAGGTCGAGCACCTCGTCGCGGGCGCGGAAGCAGTAGAAGAGCAGGGCGATGCCGCCGAGATCGACGGAGCCGGTGCCGAGGAAGACGAGGTGCGAGTGGATGCGCGCCAGCTCCTGGAAGATCACGCGGAGCCACTCGGCGCGACGCGGGACCTCGAGCTCGAGGGCCTTCTCCGTCGCCATGCAGAAGGCCGTCTCGCCGCTGAAGAAGGACAGGTAGTCCATCCGCGGGACGTACGGGATCGCCTTCCAGTACGTCTTCTGCTCGATGTTCTTCTCGATGCCCGTGTGGACGTAGCCGACCTCGCACTTGACGCCGACGACGACCTCGCCGTCGAGCGTCGTGACCACGCGGAGCACGCCGTGCGTGGACGGGTGGTTCGGACCGAGGTTGATCTCGAGGAGATCGGGGTTGTCCGAGTCGGGCCAGAGCTCCGACGGCACGGGCTGCAGGATGTCCTGCTGCGGCCACACCTTGGTCTCCTCCGTGGCGGCCATCGTCACACCTCGTCCGAGAACTGGACGGGCTCGCCGCCGATGGGATAGTCCTTGCGCTGGGGATGACCGCCCCAGTCGGCCGGCATGATGATGCGGCGCAGGTTCGGGTGCCCGGCGAAGTCGATGCCCATCATGTCGAAGCCCTCGCGCTCGTGGAAATCGGCGGAGGGGTAGACGGCCACGAGCGACGGCACGGACTCGCCCTCGTCGACCCAGACGCGCACGCGCAGGCGGCGGTGGGCGTCGTCGGTGACGGTCATCACCTTGCAGAACGTGGCGGAGACGCCGAAGCGCTTCGGGCCGGCCGGCTCGGGGACGACGCGCTTGCCGGTGTGCGAGTCGCGGTTGATGTCGCGTCCGTCGCCGCCCCAGTAGCCCGCGACCTCGCCGGTGTAGCCGAGGTAGTCGACGACCGTGACGTCGGAGAGCAGGTCGTAGCCCTCCTGATCGCGCAGGAAGGTGCAGACCTCGACGTAGCGCTCGATCGCGAGGTCGAGCGTGAGCTCGCCGCGGAACTCCACGCGCCGCACGATCGCCTCGGCGCCGAACGCGGCCTGGATGCGGTCGCCCGCGTCCTGGTCGGGAGCGCCCCACGTCGGCGAGTTGATCTGGAGGACGTCGCTCACGACTGCGACTGCTGCTGGATCGAAGCGGACGGAATGCCGGACTTGATGCGCTCCTGCAGGACCATCAGGCCCTCCATGACGGCCTCCGGCCGCGGCGGGCAGCCCGGCACGTAGACGTCGACGGGGACGATCTTGTCAACGCCCTGGAGCACGGCGTAGTTCGAGAACATGCCGCCGGTCGACGAGCACGCGCCCATCGCCATCACGTACTTCGGCTCGAGCATCTGCTCGTAGAGCTGGCGGATCGGCTCGGCCATCTTGTGCGAGACGCGGCCCGAGACGATCATCAGGTCGGATTGGCGCGGCGTCGCGCGGACGACCTCGGAGCCGAAGCGGGCGACGTCGTAGCGCGCCGAGGAGATCATCGCGATCATCTCCATCGCGCAGCAGGCGAGGCCGAAGCCGAACGGCCACATCGAGTTGGCCGTCGCCATCTTGAAGACCTTCTCCAGCTTGGTCGTCATGACGACCTGCTCGAGATCGGTCGAGCGCAGCGAGCGACGCACCTGCGCCGGGGGGATCACGACGGGACCGCTCGGAGCAGCCGGCGATGCCGGTGCGACGACGGGACGCTCGTGGGGCTCGTCGGGCCTCAGTGCCATTCGAGGGCTCCCTTCCGCCACACGTAGACGTAGCCGACCGCGAGGATCGCGACGAAGACGACGAGCTCGGCGAAGCCGAACGCCCCGAGCATCTTCAGGTTGACGGCGATCGGGTACAGGAAGACGATCTCGATGTCGAAGACGATGAACAGCATCGCCGTCAGGAAGTAGTTGATGGAGAAGTTGCCCGGCGAGAACTCGCCCGGGGAGACGCCCGACTCGAAGACGCGCCGCTTCTGGCGCCCCTGCCGCAGGTCCTTGTGGAACAGCGCCGACCACGTGAAGGAGCCCGCCAGCAGGCTGCCCGCAATGGCAGCGGCGACGACCACATAGATCAGATAGGAGGCCCAGTCTCCGAGCACGCGCTCCCCAATGGGTTGGACCGTCGCCCCATGCCAACGGCTCGGGCAACCGTAGCAGGCACATGCGGCGCGCTACAAACCCACCGCCGACAAGTGTGTGCCGAATGCCGCAAACCCGCATCCAGAAAGGGATCCTGCCGCCTCCCGCGCGTGCCGAATGCCTGTCACAAGCACGCCGGGGAATGCCCGGTGACGGATCTGCGTTGTCACCGGCAGAAGGGGCCCTCCCGCTCCGTTCATCCAGTACGCTTCGAGGCATCAGATGAGCACGCAGACCATGATCACCATCACCGAGAAGGCCGCCGACAAGGTGCGCGAGTTCCTCGCGTCCGAGGACGATGCCGAGCTGACGGCGCTGCGCGTCGCGGTGCAGGGCGGCGGCTGCTCCGGCTTCCAGTACGCGCTCGGGTTCGATACCGGCCCGCAGGACGGCGACGAGGTGATCGAGGCGCACGGCGTCAAGGTGCTCGTCGATCCGTTCTCCATGCCGTACCTCACCGGCGCCGACATCGACTTCGTCGACGGCCTCAACGGCACCGGCTTCTCGATCACCAACCCGAACACCGTCTCGGGCTGCGGTTGCGGCACCTCCTTCCAGCTGAAGGAGGGCGAGGAGGAGGGCGAGGGCACCACCGCCTCGGCCGGCGGCTGCTCCACCTGCGCGTCGGCCTAGCGTGCGCGACGTCGAGGTGCGCGCCGGGGGCATCGACCTCGGGCAGCTGCTGAAGTTCGCGGGACTGGTCGATACCGGCGGCGAGGCCAAGGTCCTGCTGACCGCCGAGCAGGTCCAGGTCAACGGCGAGATCGACACGCGCCGCGGTCGGACGCTGCGCGCCGGCGACGTCATCACGATTCCCGGCGCGGATCCCATCCGGGTGGTCGAGGCCTGAGGTGGAGCCTCCGGCCGGGTTCGTCGAGCGCCTGACCGCGCTCTGCGCGGTCGACTCCCCCACCGGCGATCTCGTCGGGCTCGGACGTTCCGCTGCGCTGCTCGTCGGGTGGGCGCGGGCCGACGGCCTCGAGGCCACCGTCCGCGACACCGCCGATGGCCCGCTCGTGGTCATCTCGACGCAGGGGCTAGGTGCCGACCGCACGCTGCTGATCGGCCACCACGACACCGTCTACCCGGCCGGCACCGCCGCCGCGAGGCCGGTCGCCCGCCGCGGCGACACGCTGCTGGGGCCCGGCGTCGCAGACATGAAGGGCGGCCTCCTGGTCGGTCTGTTCGCGCTCGGCGCACTGGCCCATGACCCCGCGCCGACGCACGGCCTCGTCGAGCTCTGGATCGTCCCCGACGAGGAGGCCCGCTCCGTCGAGCCGTCCTGCCTCGGCGAGTGGCGCGGCGCCGACCGCGCGATCTGCCTCGAGTGCGGCCGCGCCGACGGGGCGATCGTGACCACGCGCATGGCGTGCACCTGGCTGACGCTCGAGGCCACGGGCCGCAACGCGCACGCCGGCACCGAGCGCGCCACCGGCCGCTCGGCCCTGATGGCCCTGGCCCGCGAGGGCCTGCGCATCGAGGACGAGATCCACGCCGCGCACCCGGGCATGCAGGCGACCATCACGCAGCTGCACGCCGGCGTCGGCAAGAACACCGTCCCCGGACAGGCGACCGCCACCGTCGACCTGCGCGCCCGGACCTCCGAGGAGCTGCGCTGGGCCGTCGAGGCCGTCGGCCGCTTCGCCGCCCACGACGGCGTCACCCTGCGCCGCTCCGACGAGCCGGGCTTCCCCCCGCTCGACCACGCCGGCGCCTTCGCCGAGCAGGCGCTGCGGGTGCTCGCCGACGTTGGAGCCGCCACGCACGAGACGCTCGCCGCCGGCGCCTCCGACGGCTCGTGGGCCTCCAGCATCGGCGTCCCGACGATCGACGGCCTCGGCCCGATCGGCGGCGGCGACCACGGCCCCGACGAGTGGATCGACGTCCACTCGATCGCCCCGCGCATCGAGGCGGTTCGCCGCCTCTGCCGCGGCTGACCCCGCGAGGGACCCGAACGGATGATCCAGACGCCCGCCGCGCCGGTAGGCTTCGCCCAATGAGCGCCAGAACCGCTGCCGTCAGCTCGGCCATGGAGGACTACCTCAAGGCGATCCACCAGATCGCCGAGGAGTCCGGCGGCCTGCCCGTGCAGACGCAGGCGCTGAGCGATCGCCTCGCGGTCTCGACCGCCTCCGTCACCGGGATGATCAAGAAGCTCGACCAGTACCACCTCGTCGAGCACGAGCCGTACCGCGGCGTGGTGCTGACGCCGAAGGGCGAGGAGGTCGCCCTCGAGGTACTGCGGCACCACCGCCTGCTCGAGCTCTACCTCGTCGAGCAGCTCGGCATGTCCTGGGAGGACGTGCACGCCGAAGCCGACCGCCTCGAGCACGTCATCTCCGAGGTGCTCGAGGATCGCATCGCGGCGGCCCTCGACCACCCCGAGCGCGACCCCCATGGCGATCCGATCCCCGCCCGCGACGGCACCGTGCCCTCCGATCCCTGGCAGCGGCTGACCGACGCCGCCCCGGGCTCCACCGTCGAGATCCTGCGCGTCTCCGATCGCGACCCGCGCCTGCTGCAGTACCTCGCCGAGCGCGGGCTGATGCCCGGCGCGTCGGCCCGCGTCGAGTCGATCGACCAGCTGGCCGGCGTCATCACCCTCGCCACCGCCGAGGCGACCTGCACGCTGGCGCTGGCGACGGCGACGGAGATCAGCGTGCGGGCCTAGATGTAACCCCTACAGAGGTTGTTGACAGTTGGGAGGCCTCCTGTTGGGGTTGGGCTTGTCAAAGAGTCCAGCTCCAAGAAGGGGGCCTCCCAATGGTTCACAGTAATGCTGCGTTGACGCCGGTGGCGCGTTTGCGGATGGTCAAGCGGGTGCTCGATGGGCATCGCGTCGCGGATGTCGCGGGGCAGTTGCAGGTGTCGAGGAAGACGGTGTACAAGTGGGTCAGGCGCTACGAGGCGGAGGGTCCGCAGGGCATGGTGGATCGCTCGTCGCGGCCGCTTTCGTCGCCCAGACGTACTGAGCGGCGGGTTGAGGATCGCATCGTTCGGGCGCGTACGACGTATCGGTGGGGTGCTGATCGGATCGGATTGCAGCTCGGCATGCCGGCGTCGACGGTGCAGCGCGTCCTCAATCGTCGAAGGTGTCCGAAGCTCTCGATGATCGATCGAGCGACTGGCGACGTCGTTCGCCGGTATGAGCGTTCAGAGGCCGGCAGCCTGGTCCATGTCGACGTCAAAAAGCTCGGCAGGATCCCAGATGGTGGTGGGTGGCGCGCACACGGCCGCTCCGAAGCAGTCCGTGGTCGCGGGATCGGCTACGAGTACGTCCACACGATGATCGACGACTACTCGCGCTACGCCTACTCGGAGATCCTCGATGACGAGACCGGCCCGACCAGCGCCAGTTTCGTGCAGCGCGGTATCGAGCACTTCAACCGTCTCGGCGTCACGATCCGCGAGTTGATGACCGACAACGCCCTGGCATACACCCGCTCTCACGCCTTCGAAGCAACCCTCGCCGAGCATCACATCACCCACATCCGAATCCGACCCCGCCGACCCCAGACCAACGGCAAAGTCGAACGCTTCAACCGCACCCTGCTCGAAGAATTCGCCTACGCCCAGCTCTTCACATCAACCCGTCAGCGACGCCACCGACTTGACCCCTGGCTCCACGCCTACAACCATCACCGAGCCCACACCGCAATCGGCACCGTCCCAGCAGACCGTGTCAACAACGTCTGTAAGGACTACACCTAGAACAGGCGACTGCCCGGCTGCGGCCGGAGGGCGACGATCAGGACCACGCGATCGACGTCGTCGATTGTGAAGTGCAGGACGTACTCCTGCCGCTCGATCGCCCAGAGGCCGTCGAACTGACGCCCGAGCGGCTCACCGCACCCGCGGGGATCGGCTGCGAGCGATCGCTGGGCCAGGGCGAGGACTCCAAGGGCGAGATCCTCGGGAAGCCGCGTGCGGATGACGCGCTGGACCTCAGCCGTCATATGCACGCGGTAGCGGTCCGTCACGCGTCGTCGTCGCCCTGCGACCGCTGAGACAGGCGGGCCTCGAGCTCGACGCGGAGCGCTTCGATGCCCTGCTCGTCGATCACGCGGCCGGCCTCGATGTCGCGGCGCCCTCGTTCGACGGCAGCCATCGCCTCCGGGTCCGAGAGGAGGTCGATCGTCGCGAGCAGCCCTCGATACTCGGACATGCTCATCAGCACCGCCTCGGGGCGGCCGTTGCGCGTGATCGTCACCTGCTCGCGCTCGTGCAGGACGAGATCCAGGAATTCGGAGAAGCGGGCCTTCACGGTGCGGACAGATTCCACGATCATGGTGACCACAATCGTGTCACACACCGCGCGG
>CANJXE010000061.1 GCA_947478745.1 Actinomycetota bacterium | reverse complement strand
GCCATGACGATTGGCGGCACGCAGTACGTGGTGGTGCTCTCCTCGAAGCTCGACGACGTGGACCAGAGCGTCACCCTGACGATCCGCCGCAGCATCCTCGGCGCGCTGATCGCGGTACCGCTGGCGGTGCTGATCGGCGCGTTCGCCGCCGCACTGCTCGCCCGCCGTCTGCGCCGGCTCGAGCGTTCCGCCCGCCAGATCGCGGCCGGCCGACTCGACGAGCCGATTCGCGACCGCGGCCGCGATGAGATCGGCGAGCTGGCGAGCGCGCTCGAGCGCATGCGCGACGAGATCGCCGCCACCGACGCGTCGCGCCGCGCCTTCGTCGCGAACGCCTCGCACGAGCTGCGCACCCCCGTCTTCGCGCTGTCCGGCTTCCTCGAGCTGCTGATGGACGAGGAGGACGAGGCGACGCGCACCCAGTTCCTCGCCACCATGCAGGATCAGGTCGAGCGGCTGACCAAGCTCGCCACCGACCTCCTCGATCTCTCGCGACTCGACGCCGGCAAGGTGCCGATGGAGCACGAGCCGATCCAGCTGGCCGCGGTGGCCGAGCGCATCGCGGGCGACCTCACGCCGATCGCCGCCAAGCGCGGCGCGGCGATCACCGTCGCCACCGTCCCCGCCATGGCCGTCGGCGACGAGGCGCGCATCGGGCAGATCACGCGCGTCCTGATCGACAACGCCGTGCGCCACAACCCCGAGGGCGTGGAGATCCACGTCGGCACCGAGCTCGCCGACGGCACCGCCACCATCGTCGTCGCCGATACCGGACCACGCATTGCGGATGAGGAGGTTGCCGCGATCTTCACGCGCTTCTCCCGCGGCACGCGCGCCGGCGATGGCTCCGGCCTCGGCCTCGCCATCGCCTCGGAGCTCGCAGCCCGCATGGGCGGCCGGCTCGTGCTCGATCAGACGGGTCCGCGCAAGGCGTTCCGCCTCGAGCTCCGCGCCGACGCCGACCAGTAGCCCAACGGCCGCGCTGGCGAACAGTCGCGTCGATCCGCGCTAGATTCGCGAGATGGCACGTGAACGTCACCGACTCACGGTCGTCTCGAATCGCGGCCCGATCCAGTACGCGCGGATCGACGGCGAGCGCGTCGCCCTGCGGGGCGGCGGCGGACTCGTCTCGGCCCTGCGCGGCCTGATCGGCGAGCACGACGTGACGTGGATCGTCTGTGCGATCTCCGCCGAGGACCACGTCGTCGCCGCCGAGCAGAACGGCGTCGCGGCTGACGAGACGGACGCCATCGGCAACCCCTTCAAGCTCCACTTCGCCGACCCCGCACCGGCCGACTTCGCCGCGATGTACAGCCAGATCGCGAACCCGCTGCTGTGGTTCATCCAGCACGGCCTCTACGCCTCGGGCGAGGAGCCCGTGGTCAGCACCGACATCCGCGAGGCCTGGGCCGGCTACCGCCGCTACAACGCAGCCGTCGCCGCCGAGACCGCAATGGAGCGCGATTGCGACGCGCTGATGATCCACGACTACCAGCTGTACCTCGTCCCGGCGATGCTGCGCGAGGCCGGCGTCTCGTCGCCGATCCTGCACTTCACCCACATCCCGTGGCCCGACCCCGAAGCCTGGAAGCAGCTGCCTGTCGACCTGCGCACGGAGCTGCTGCACGGCCTGCTGGGCTGCGACATCGTCGGCTTCCACACGGAGCGCGACGTGGCCAACTTCCTCGCCACCTGCGAGGCGCACCTGCCCGACGTCGTGGTCAACCGCGCCGATGCCCGCGTGCGCGTCACCGTCGACCACCAGCCCCGCGAGGTGCACGTCCGCTCGTATCCGATCTCGATCGACCCGGCCGAGCTGCGCGCGCACATGCGCAACCCCGAGATGATCGCCGCGCACACCGAGCTGATGCGCATCCGCCCCGAGAAGCTGATCCTGCGCGTGGATCGCACGGACCCGTCGAAGAACATCCTGCGCGGCTTCCACGCCTACGGTCGCCTGCTCGACCGCCGCCCCGACCTGCACGGCCGCGTGCAGCTCCTGTCGCTGCTCGACCCCTCGCGGCTCGCCGTGCCGGTCTACGCGAACTACCTCAAGCGCGTCAACGCGATCGCCGCGGAGATCAACGACACGCACGGTCGCGACGGGTGGCTCCCCATCGACCTGCGCATTGGCGATAACTTCCCCGTGGTCGTCGCCGCGTACCGGGAATACGACGCCCTCCTCGTCAACTCGATCGCAGACGGCATGAACCTGATCTCCAAGGAGGCCCCCCTCCTCAACGAACGCAGCGGCGTCGTCGTGCTGAGCGAGCGCGCCGGCTCCTACGAGGAGCTCGAACCGTGGGTGCTCGGCGTCGATCCGCTCGACGTGGAGCAGACCGCCGCCCAGCTGGAGCGCGCCCTCGATCTGCCCCAGCCCGAGCGCGGTGAGCGCGCCGTCGCCATCCGCGAGTTCGTCGAGGCCAACGACGTCTCCCGCTGGGTCGATCTCCAGCTGCTCGACCTCGAGTTCCTGTCGGAGTCGCGATCGTGAGCGAGCCGATCCTGATCGTCGCCGCGCTCAACGGCACGCGCAGCGCCGAGGAGTGCCCGAAGCTGCCGCTGACGCCGCAGGCGCTGGCCGCCGAGGCCAAGCGCTCGGTCGAGGCCGGCGCGGGCATGGTCCACGTCCACGCCCGCAAGGCCGACGGTGCGCCGAGCTTCGACTTCGTGATCGACGAGATCGTCGCGGCCATCCGCGGCGCCGTCGACGTCCCGGTCTCGATCTCCACGCAGCGCGCGCGCCAGACCTCGCTCGGCACCGTCACCGCGCTGTTCGGCGTGCTGCGGGACCTGCCCGACGTCGGCGCCGTGCACGTCCGCCCGCCCGAGCCCGACCTGCCCGCGCACCGCGAGGAGGCCCGCCAGATCCTCGAGGCGCTCGAGCAGGCCGATGTCCGTCCGGCGCCCGTGGCCGGCAGCCTCGACGCGATCGGCGACCTCCAGGCCCTCTACCACGACCAGCTGCTCGGACGATCGCCGTTCCTGCTGCTGACGCTCGGCGGTCCGACCTCCGAGTCGTCCGACCTCGCCGCCGGCACGCTGCACAACGCGCTGCACCTGATCGACGCGGCCCGTTCGGCGCTGTCGGGCCTGCCGATCGTGGCCAGCGGTCGCGATGCGTCGAGCCCGATCGTCCAGGCCATCGCCGCTGCGGCGGGCGAGCACATCCGCGCGGGCTTCGAGGACGCCGCGACGCTGCCCGACGGCTCGCCCGCGTCGTCCAGCGCACAGCTCGTGGAGCACGCAGTGCGCCTCGGAGCGGCCCTCGGCCGTGCACCGATGACGCCCGACGACGCGCGCCGCCTTCTGCGCTGACGGCCCCGGCCGCGCGATACGGTTGGCACATGTCGCGTCGCGCCAAGGCCATTCTCGCTGCGCTGATCGTCGCCGCCACCGTCCTGCTGGGCGTGGGCGTCTACGGCGTGACGCAGCAGTCCTCGTCGAGCGCCGCGCCGACGGAGGAGAGCCTGATCCCGCAGTTCGAGGCCGGTCCGGCACCGCCGATCGTCGGCACGACGCTGGAGGGCAAGCCGTTCGACCTCGCGTCGTATCGGGGCACGCCCGTGGTGCTCAACTTCTGGGCGTCGTGGTGCGGTCCGTGCCGCCGCGAGCTGTCGTCCATCGCGGCCTTCGCCAAGGCGCACCCCGAGGTCCAGGTGATCGGCGTCGACTACCAGGACAGCGCCAAGGATGCCCGCGCCTTCGCGCGCCAGCACCAGGCGACGTGGCCGAGCGTGATCGATGACGGTCCGATCGGGGCCGCCTACAAGGTGCCCGGCCTGCCCTCGACCTTTCTGATCGACCGTCAGGGGCGCATCGTCGAGCGGGTGCTCGGCGAGGTCACCGAGCAGTCGCTCGAGGAGCACCTCAAGGCGCTGACGGCGTGATCGGCGCGATCTCGCTGTCGGGCCTCGGCCTGGCGACGGCGTTCGCGGCGGGCTTCATCTCCTTCCTCTCCCCCTGCGTCTGGCCGCTCGTGCCGGCCTACCTCTCCTACGTCTCCGGCGTGCCCTACGACGAGCTCGGCTCGAACACCCGCCGCGTCGTGCTGACGACGCTGGCCTTCGTCGGCGGCTTCACGATCGTCTTCGCGCTCTACGGCGTCAGCGTCGGCTACCTCGGCTCGCTCGTCGCCGACTACCGCCGGCCAATCGAGATCGTCGGCGGCCTGCTGGTGATCCTGATGGGCCTGGCGCTGCTCGGCTTCGCCCAGCGCCTGGTCGGCCGCGAGGCGCGTGTCGGCCTGCCCGCCCGCCCAACCACGTTCGTCGGGGCCGGCATCGCCGGCGTCGTCTTCGCCGTCGGCTGGACGCCCTGCATCGGCCCGGTGCTGACGTCGATCCTGCTCTACGCGGCCACGCAGGGCTCGGCCGGCGGCTCGCTGCTCCTGCTCGTCTACGGCATCGGCCTCGGCGTGCCGTTCCTGCTGTCCGGCCTGCTGGCCTCGTGGCTGCTCGAGCGCACGGGTGCCTACCGCAAGTACGGCGCGTGGGTCAACCGCGTGGCGGGCGTCGTGATGATCATCGTCGGCGTCCTGCTGGCAACGGGCCAGCTGACCCAGATCACGCAGCAGCTGAGCGGCTACGGCCTGATCGTGTAGCCGGAGATGTCACAAAGGGGTCAGACCCTTATGTGACATCCCGACTCTCGCGAATGGGTGCTGAAGGCGCTGGATGTCACATAAGGGTCTGACCCCTTTGTGACATCGGACTCGCATCACGACCACACCAGCCCCGCGTCTGTCTCCCACGCCCTGGATCCACCCGGGCGAGAAGCGCCCCGCAGCGGCAGCTCAGCCCACCCCGTACCCGGCCAGCCCGAGGTTCAGCCGCGCGCTCGGCGTCAGCGGGCTCGGCCACGCTCCGGCCGGGAACACGTCGAGCCCGATCACCTCGGGCAGCATCAGCCCGAACGGGCCGTCGGAGCGCAGGCGGAAGACGCCCGCCATCTCCATCTCGTCCCCGAGCTCGTTGAGGAACGTGCCGACGTGCTCGGGCGCCGGACCGTCGTAGCCGAGCTCCTCGCGCAGCTCGCGCACGACCGCCTCGAGGTACGTCTCCTCGCCGTCGACGTGCCCCGAGCAGGCGAGGTCCCAGCAGCCCGGCGAGGAGTCCTTGCGCAGCGAGCGGCGCTGGAACAGCATGCCCTCGGAGGTCTCCACGATCACGCTGACGGAGCGGTGGATCAGCGTGGCGTCGGCGTGGCAGTCGGCACGCGTTCGGTAGCCGAGGATGTTGTCGTCGCGGTCGACGACGCAGAACACCTCGTCCTGCCGCTGCACGGGGGCCGGTTCCATGGGGCATATCGTATGACGCGATGGCCAAGGTGCTCTCCGTTGTCGGCAACCGCCCGCAGTACGTCAAGGCCGCGCCGCTGTGCGTCGCGCTGGCCGCGCATGCCGACGTGGTCGGCGTCGATACGGGCCAGCACTACGACCCCGAGCTCTCGCAGGTCTTCTACGACGAGCTCGGCATCGCCCCGCCGGTGCACCGGCTCGCGGTCGGCTCGGGCTCGCACGCCGCGATGACCGCGCGCATCCTCGAGCGCATCGAGCCCGTGCTGGTCGCGGAGCAGCCGGACTGGTGCGTCGTCTACGGCGACACCAACTCGACGATCGCCGCCGCCCTCGCCGCCGCCAAGCTCGGCATCCCGATCGCGCACGTGGAGGCGGGCCTGCGCTCGTACGACCGCTCGATGCCGGAGGAGGTCAACCGCGTGCTGGTCGATCGCATCTCCGACGTGCTGCTCTGCCCGTCGCAGTCGAGCGCCGACAACCTCGCCACCGAGGGCATCACCGCCGGCGTGCACGTGGTCGGCGACGTGATGGCCGACGCCGCGCGCCTGTTCGGCCCGATCGCGGAGCGCTCGACGATCCTCGCCGACCTCGGCCTCGAGCCGGGTGGCTACGTGCTGGCCACGATCCACCGCGAGGCCAACACGCGCCAGCCCGCGCTCGGTCGGCTGGTCGATGCGCTCAGCGCGCTCGACGACGACGTGGTGCTGCCGATCCACCCGCGCACCGCCGCCGCGCTCGAGCGCGAGGGCGTGGCCTTCGGTGGGCGCGTCCGCGTCGTCCCGCCCCAGCCGTACTTGGGCTTCACTGCGCTGCTGCGCGGCGCCCGCGTGCTGCTGACCGACTCCGGCGGCGCGCAGAAGGAGGCCTGGTTCCACCGGGTCCCCTGCGTGACGCTGCGCGATCGCACCGAGTGGATCGAGACCGTCGAGGCTGGCGGCAACGTGCTCGTCGGCGACGATCGCGAGGCCATCGCAGCCGCCGTCGCAGCCCCGCCGCAGCCGGCCTCCTGGCCCCCGCTGTACGGCGATGGGCACGCCGCGGAGCGCATCGCCGAGCTCCTCCCCGGCTCCTGACGCGGCGGCGCAGGCACCGAGACCGGTACCATGCCGTCCGTGCAGCGCGATGTCGCAGTCGTCGGTGCCGGCTATGTCGGCCTCCCTCTCGCCGTTCGCCTCGCTGAGGCAGGGCGGACCGTGGTGTGCCTTGATCCGGATGCGAGCAAGATGGACCGCCTCAATGCCGGCGACTCGTACATCGAGGACGTCGACTCCGCCGACCTCAAGCGCCTGGTCGACGCCGGCACGCTCGCCGGCACGACCGACGAGACCGAGCTGCGCGACGCCGACGCGATCCTGATCTGCGTGCCGACGCCGCTGGCCGAGCATCGCGAGCCCGACCTCGGCGCCGTGCGCTCCGCGACGGCCGCCGTCGCCCGCAACCTCCGCAAGGGCCACGTCGTCGTCCTCGAGTCGACCACGTACCCGGGCACGACCCGCGAGGTCCTCCAGCCGATGCTCGAGGAGGGCGGCCTGCGCGTCGGCGTCGACTTCCACCTCGCGATGTCGCCCGAGCGCATCGACCCGGGCCGCACCGACTTCACCGTCCACACGACGCCGAAGGTGATGGGCGGCATCACGCCCGCCTGTGCCGAGCAGGCCGCCGCGGTCTACCAGGGCGCCGTCGACACGATCGTCGTGGTCTCCTCGCCCGAGGCCGCCGAGCTCGCCAAGCTGCTCGAGAACATCTTCCGCACCGTCAACATCGCGCTCGTCAACGAGCTCGCGATGCTCTGCGACCGCATGGGCCTCGACGTCTGGGAGGTCGTCGATGCGGCGGCCACCAAGCCGTTCGGCTTCATGCGCTTCGAGCCCGGCCCCGGCCTCGGCGGTCACTGCCTGCCGATCGACCCCTTCTACCTGACGTGGAAGGCCCGCGAGCACGAGTTCTCGACCGAGTTCATCGAGCTGGCCGGCAAGGTCAACGGCAACATGCCGAGCTACTGCGTCGACCGCATCGCCCGCGTCCTCAACGACGACGCCAAGAGCGTGCGCGGCTCCAACGTGCTGATCCTCGGCGTGGCCTACAAGAACGACGTCGGCGACATGCGCGAGTCGCCGGCCCTGCCGATCATCGACCTGCTGCGCGACCGCGGCGCGAACCTCAGCTATCACGATCCGCACGTGGCGGCGATGCCCGAGCTCGAGCTGGAGTCCGTCGTGCTGACGGCTGCCGTCGTGGCCGCCGCCGACTGCGTCGTGATCGTCACGGGCCACAACGACGTCGACTACGACATGGTCGTCGGCACGGCCGCGTCGGTGCTCGACCTGCGCAACGCGACGGGCCGCCGCGGACTCGGGGGCGGCAATGTCCAGCGTCTCTGATCCCGTCCGCATCGGCATCATCGGCCTCGGCTACTGGGGCCCGAACCTCGCCCGCGCCCTCGCCTCGACGCCCGGCTGCCAGCTGGCCTACGCGTGCGACCTCGACGAGGGCAACCGCGCCCGCATCGAGGGCCGCTACCCCGGCACCGTCCTAACTGATCGCTTCGACGACCTGCTCGAGGACGACACGCTCGACGCGATCGTCGTCGCCACCGGCGCACCGAGCCACCACGCGATTGGCATGCGCGTGCTCGAGGCCGGCAAGCACGCGATGATCGAGAAGCCGCTCGCCCTGACCGTCGCCGACGCCCGCGAGCTCGTCGAGACCGCCAACGCCAAGAACCGCGTGCTGATGGTCGGCCACCTCCTGCGCTTCCACCCCGTCTTCCAGCAGCTGCAGACGATCGCCGACTCCGGCGAGCTCGGCCGCATGCTCTACCTGTACACCAACCGCCTCAACTTCGGCAAGGTGCGCGCCGACGAGAACGCGCTGTGGAGCCTCGCGCCGCACGACATCTCGCTGGCGCTGGCCCTCGCCGGCGAGCGGCCGGAAGAGGTCTCGGCCCGCGGCGAGGCGTTCCTGCGTCACGGCGTCGAGGACGTCGTCTTCGGCTACCTGCACTTCCCCAGCGGCCTCGTCGCCCACCTCCACGTCTCGTGGCTCGACCCGCACAAGAGCCGCAAGCTGACCGTCGTCGGCTCCGAGGGCATGGCCGTCTTCGACGACACCGAGGCGGACCGCAAGCTGACGGTCTACGAGAAGGCGTCATCCCCGTCGCGCTTCGACACCTGGGGCGAGTTCCAGGCGCTGCGCACCGGCGACGTGAAGATCCCGCAGGTGCCCAACGCCGAGCCGCTGATCCAGGAGACGAAGGCCTTCGTCGATGCGATCCGCAACGGCGAGGCCACCATCGCCTCCGGCGATGAGGGACTCGCCGTCGTCGAGGTCCTGACGGCCCTGCAGACCTCGCTCGAGCAGCGCGGAGCGCCGATCCGCCTGGACGCCTGATGGCCGGCGTCCACCCGACCGCGTTCGTCGAGGATGGCGTCGTGCTCGGCGACGACGTCGAGATCGGACCCTTCGCAGTCGTCCGCGCCGGCACGGTGCTCGGCGACCACGTGACGATCGGCGAGCACGCGGTGCTCGGCAAGCGTCCGAAGCTCGGCCCCAAGTCGGTCGCCAAGGGCGGTGAGCTGCCCGGCCTCGTCGTCGGCGCCGGCTGCACCATCTCCACGCACGCCATCGTCTACGCGGGCACGACGCTCGCCGAGCGCGTGATCATCGGCGACCACGCCTTCGTCCGCGAGCGCTGCACCATCGGCAGCGGCACCGTGATCGGCCGCGGCGTGACGGTCGAGAACGACACGGCGATCGGCGAGGGGTGCCGCATCCAGTCGCAGTCGTACATCACCGCCAAGAGCCTGCTCGAAGACGACGTCTTCATCGCGCCGTGCGTCGTCACCACGAACGACAATCTGATGGGCCGCACCGAGCGGCGCCACGCGCTGCTGCAGGGCCCGACGATCCGTCGCGGCGCGCGCATCGGCGGCGCCGTCTGCCTCTGCCCCGGCATCGAGATCGGCGAGGAGGCGTTCATCGGCGCCGGCGCCGTGGTGACGAAGGACGTCCCCGCCGGCACCGTCATGGTCGGCGTGCCGGCCCGTGCCCTGCGCGCCGTCCCCGAGGACGAGCTGCGCAGCAACGGCGGCTGACGCCGCCCGTGGACGTCGCCCTCGCCGGGTTCCTGACCGGCCTCTCGCTGATCATCGCGATCGGCGCGCAGAACGCCTACGTCCTGCGCCTCGGCCTGGCTCGGACCCACGTCGGGCTGGCGGTCGTCATCTGCGCGGGCGCCGACGCGCTGCTGATCGTGCTCGGCATCGGCGGCCTCGGCGCCATCGTGCAGGCCCACGGCGACGTGCTCACCGCGATCGCGCTGGTCGGCGCCGCCTACCTCCTCTGGTTCGCGTTCGGCTCGTTCCGCAGCGCGTTGCGGCCCGACGTCCTGCTGCCCTCCCAGCAGGAGCCACAGGCCCGCCGTGCCGTCGTGCTCGCCGTCCTCGGCTTCACGTTCCTCAATCCGCACGTCTACCTCGACACCGTGCTGCTGGTCGGCACGATCGGGGCCTCGTTCGGCGTGGACCGCTGGTGGTTCGGAGCCGGGGCCGCGGTGGCGAGCATCGTCTGGTTCGCCGCGCTCGGCTTCGGCGCCCGCCTGCTCTCGCCGCTGATGTCCCGCGCCGTCACGTGGCGCATCCTCGATGC
>CANJXE010000060.1 GCA_947478745.1 Actinomycetota bacterium | reverse complement strand
GCCGCGGTCGCCGCGGCAGCCTGTGCCGCCACCTCGGCCGCGCGCACCTCGTCGAGGCCGCCAGCACCGCCACGGGACACCTCGAGCAGCCGCTCGGCCTCCTCGCCCGCGGCGATCGCCGCGTCGAGCGAGCCGTGTCGACGAACGAGATCGGCGAGACGGTCGAGGCGCGCCTCGACCTGCTCGAGCCGGGCGGGGTCATGATCGATGCCATCGGCATAGGCGTGGAGCGTGTGCGACGCCTCCTCGAGGCGGATGATCGCCTCGCGCAGCTCGTCAGCGACAGGCAGCAGATCGGGATCGCGCTCGGCGGCCGAGCGCACCGGCCCCGTCATCGGGCGAGAGCAGCGCGGCAGCGCCCGCGGTCCCCTCCGCCAGGACATCGGCGTAGCGCAGGCGCTGACGCTCGGCCTCGAGCTCGTCGACCTCCCCGGCGTGCGGCTGCACCTCGGCCAGCCGTTCGGCGATGCCCTCCAGCTCGGCAATGCGTCCGGCCAGCCCGGCGGCCTCGAGCTCGGCCTGCTCGCGGGCAGCGCGCGCGGCGACCAAGCGGCGCCAGGCCTCGCCCATCGTCGCCACGTGCGCAGCCTGCTTGTCGCCGCCGAAGGCGTCGAGGATCGCGCGCTGCGCGGCCGGCTTGGCCAGCCGGCGCGACTCGTGCTGCGAGACCACGCCGACCAGACGGGAGCCGGCTGCCTCGAGCGCGCCGCGCGTGGCGCTGCGCCCCTGGACGAGCGTGCGGCCGCGGCCGTCGGCGCCGAGGCGGCGGGCGACGAGCAGCCCGTCCTCCACGTCGTCGACCAGCTCGCGCACGCCCTCGAAGGCGTCATCGCGGAGCATCTCATCGGTGATGCGGAAGGTGGCCTCGACCTCGACCTGCTCGGCGTGCGGGCCGACCAGGCCCGCCTCGCCCTTCGCGCCCAGCACGAGGCCGAGCGCGCCGGCCAGGATCGTCTTGCCCGCGCCGGTCTCGCCGGTGATGACGGTCATGCCGGGAGCGGGCTCGATCTCCGCCGTGCGCAGCACGACCAGGTTGTCGACGTGCAGCCGCTCCAGCACCGTCAGTGCCCGAACTTGTCGCGGTACCGGGACAGGAACGGCCGGTCCGGCAGGATCGCCAGACGCGCGGTCTCGGGCGCCATGCGGATCAGCGCCGTCTCGCCGATGGCGAGATGGGCCTGCGCGTGGCCATCAACGACGACGCGGCTGCCCACGTCGCGGGTGCACGAGACGATGCGCACCTCATGGCCGCGGCCGAGGATCAGCGGGCGGCCGTCGAGGGCATGCGGCGCGACGAAGGTGACGGTGACAGCATCCACGCCCCACTCGATGACCGGGCCGCCGGCCGACAGGTTGTAGCCCGTGGAGCCGGCCGGCGTCGCCACGAGCACGCCGTCGCAGCCGCGCTGGCCGAGATCGACACCGTTGACCGACCACTCCAGCACGGCCATGCGCCCCAGCTGATCGGCGGTGACGAGCACGTCGTTGATCGCGATGAAGCGGCCGTCGGGCGTCTCGACCGACACGGTCGGCAGATCGATGACCTCCAGGCCGCCGTCGAGCACGTCGGTGAGCCGGTCCAGCATCTCGTTGGCGCGCATCGTCGTGAGGAACCCGAAGGTGCCGTAGTTGACGCCGACGCACGCGACCGGACGATCGATCACCCGGTGCATCGCGCGCAGCATGGTGCCGTCGCCGCCGAGGACGAGGATCAGGTCGACCTCGTCGGGGCGATCCACGCTGACGGGCTGCAGATCGGGGTGCTTGGCGACCTCGTCCTCGTTGAGCACCAGCTCCACGCCGCGTGCGGCGAGCGCGGCCGCCAACGCGGGCAGCGTCGCCGCCGCGACCGTCGGGTCGCCGTGCGTGACGAGCAGGAGCCGCTTGACGCTAGGCGTCGTGGACGGCTTCCTGGGCGATGCGCTCGGGGTCGGGGTCTGCGTCACGGGCGAGTGGGTGGTCCTTGGAGACGAGTGCGAGGGGGTATTCGTGGTTCCCGGCCGGACCCGGGTGGCCCGAATCGCGGGCCACGAGCGGGACTGCTCCGTGGTCGATAGCGTAGCGGGCGACCGAGGCGATCGCCCGGCGGCGAATGACGGGATCTCGTACCACGCCGCCCTTGCCGACGTCGCCCGGCTGCGCCTCGAACTGCGGCTTGACCAGCACGATCGCCCGCCAGGGCGCTCTGGCACACGCAAAGGCCGGGCCGAGGACGTGGCGCAGCGAGATGAACGAGACGTCGGCGACGATCAGATCCGGGGCAAACGGCAGCGACTCTGCTGCGAGCGTGCGCGCGTTCGTGCGCTCCATGACCGTCACGCGCGGGTCTTCGCGCAGGCGATGATCGAGCTGGCCGTAGCCGACGTCGACCGCGATCACCCGGGCGGCGCCCCGTTGCAGGAGGCAGTCGGTGAAGCCGCCGGTGGAGGCACCCACGTCGAGCACGTCGGCCCCGGTGACGTCCCAGCCGAGATGCTCGAGCATGCCGTCGAGCTTGTCGCCGGCCCGCGAGACGAACCGCGGCAGGTCGCGCACGGCGAGCTCGTGGTTGGCCGTCACCTGCTGCCCCGCGGTGCGCGCCGGCTCACCGTCGACCGAGACGAGGCCGGCCAGGATCCACGCCTGCGCCTTGGAGCGCGTGGGTGCGAGCCCGCGCGCGACCAGCGCCTGATCGAGGCGCTCCCGCCCCGCTCCTGCCATCAGCTGGTCCGCCGATAGATCGTCTCGACGACAGCGCGCAGGGCCGTCGGCTCGCCCGGCAGCGCGTCGAGCAGCACCAGCGACCGCTGCCACGACTCCTCGGCCCGCGCCTGCGCCTCGGCCAGGCCGAGCACGCGGACCCAGGACTGACGGTCGTTGATCTCGTCGGCGCCCGCCGTCTTGCCGAGCTCCTCGCTGGTCGACGTCGCGTCGAGCACGTCGTCCACGATCTGGAAGGCGACGCCGATCTCGGCGCCGAGCTCCCGGTAGGCCGCGGTGACCGCGTCGTCGGCGCCCACGACGTGGAGGCCCATCGCGATCGCGGCCTCGAGCAGGCAGCCCGTCTTGAGCGAGCACATCCGACGCACCCAGGCCTCATCGGGTTCGGCGATCGGATGCAGGTCGAGGTACTGACCGCGCACCATGCCGTCGGTGGCCGTGGCGAGCTCGTGGACGAGCGCGAGCCGGACCTCGGCGGTGGTCGCCGCCCCCTCCGCGATCACGCGGAAGGCCAGCGCCAGCAGCCCGTCGCCGACGAGGATCGCGACGTCCTCGCCGTAGGCGACGTGCGCCGTCGGCAGGCCGCGGCGCAGGGAGTCGTCGTCGAGGGCCGGCAGGTCGTCGTGCACCAGGGAGAAGGTGTGGACCAGCTCGAGCGAGCAGGCGGCGGGGAGACCGGCCGCGAGCGATCCGCCGAGCGCCTCGACGGTGGCCAACAGCAGCACCGGGCGCAGCCGCTTGCCGCCTGCGCCGATCGGATAGCGGAGCGCCTCGCCGAAGCGCTGGAGCTCGCCGCGCTCGGCGATCAGGGCGTCAACGGGCCCCCGCAGCGCGTCCTCGACGAGCGCGCGCAGGCGCTCGAGGTCGGCCGGGTCAGAGGAGGTCGAGTTGCCCATCACCACGTTCGTCGGCGAGCGCGCGGCGGCGCCGGTCGATCTCCGTGGAGATCGCGCGCGCCGTCTCCTGCAGCTCCTCGAGCGCCATCACGGCGTCATCGGGCGACTCGACGGCATCGAGGCGCGTGCGTGCGGCCTCGAGGCGGGCGACGAGCTCGTCGAAGGGGTCGACGTCAGTCATACCGGCAGATTACCGCCCCGTGCCGCGCGTGCGGGCCGCGGCGCCGAGGATGCCGTTGACGAACGCGGCCGCCTCGGGCGAGGCGTAGCGGCGCGCGAGCGCCACGGCCTCTGCGATCGCCACCGGAGCCGGCGGGTCGTCCTGGTCGAGCTCCAGCAGCGCCACCCGCAGGACGGCGCGCTCGACCGGCGCGATGCGCTCGATGCTCCAATCCACGGCGAGCTCGCCGATCTCGGCGTCGAGGCGCTCGCGCTGCTCGTGCACGCCGTCGATCAGCGCGCGGGAGTACGCGGGCAACGGCCGCCCGGCGTCACGCTCGTGCTGGGCGATGATCTCGTCCATCGCGTGCCCCGTGAGGTCCTCTTGGTACAGGAGCATCACTGCGGCGCGCCGCGACTGTCGGCGGGACGCGTCGGCGTCCTTGGTCTCCACCTCGGTGGTCATGGCTATGCCTCTCCGAGCGTCGAGAGCGTGTGGCCGACCTCGTCGATGTAGGTGGTCGTGTAGCGCCCGGCGCGGAAGCTCGGCTCATCGACGATCTCGCGCAGCAGCGGCAATGTGGTCGGGATACCGACGATCTCGAACTCGTCGAGCGCGCGCGCCGAGCGGGCCAGCACCGACGCGCGGTCGGGGCCCGAGACGATCAGCTTGGCGATCATCGAGTCGTAGAACGGCGGCACGGAGGCGCCATCCTCCATGAAGGTGTCGATGCGGATGCCGGGGCCGAGCGCCGGACGGAAGCGCTCGATGCGACCCGGAGCCGGCCGGAAGCCGTGCATCGGATCTTCGGCGTTGATGCGGAACTCGATGGCGTGGCCGCGATTCTCGGCCTCGCTCCACTGCGGCAGCTCCTCGCCGCCGGCCACGAGCAGCTGCGCCTGCACGAGATCGAAGCCCGCGACGACCTCGGTCACGGGATGCTCGACCTGGAGGCGCGTGTTCATCTCCATGAAGTAGAACGACTGGTCGTCACCGACCAGGAACTCGATCGTGCCGGCTCCCGAGTACTTGAGGGCCTCGACGGCATCGCGCGCGGCCGTCATCATCGTCGCGCGGGTCGCACCCGACAGAAACGGCGACGGGGACTCCTCGATCAGCTTCTGGTGGCGGCGCTGGATGGAGCACTCGCGCTCGCCGAGGATGATGCCCCCGCCGCGCCCGTCGCCCATCACCTGGATCTCGATGTGGTGCGCGTTGATGACGGCCTTCTCGAGGTACATGCCGGCGTCGCCGAACGCCGCGTCGGCCTCGGCGCTCGCAGCCAGGAACGCATCGCGCACCTGGTCGGGGGCGTGCACGAGGCGCATGCCCTTGCCGCCACCACCGGCGGCGGCCTTCAGCAGCACGGGATAGCCGGCCTCGTTGGCCACAGTCTCCGCCTCCTCAGGACCCGACAGGCGCCCACCGGAGCCGGGCACCAGCGGCAGACCGGCGTCGCGCATCGTGTCCTTGGCGACGGCCTTGTCGCCCATCGTCTCGATCACCTCGGCGGCCGGTCCGACCCAGACGAGGTCGTGCTCGGCGCAGGCGCGGACGAGCTCGGTGCTCTCGGCGAGGAAGCCGTAGCCGGGGTGAATGGAATCGCAGCCCGTGCTGAGCGCGGCCGAGACGAGGCGATCAACGCGCAGGTACGACTCGGAGGCCTGGGGCGGGCCGATCTGGACGGCGTGATCGGCCATGCGCACGTGCATGGCGTCGCGGTCCGCGGTCGAGTGCACGGCGACGGCCTCGATGCCCAGCTCGTGGCAGGCGCGGATGATCCGGACGGCGATCTCGCCCCGGTTCGCGACGAGGCAGCGGCGCAGCATCAGGACCCGCTGGGGTCGATCTCGAACAGCGGCTGGCCGAACTCGACCGCCGTGGCATCCTCGACGAGAATCCGCTTGATCGTCCCGGCCGTGTCGGACTTGAACTCGTTGAAGAGCTTCATCGCCTCGAGGATGCAGAGCACCTGGCCGACCTCGACGCGCGTGCCCTCCTCGACGAAGACGGACTCGCCGGGGCCGGGCGAGCGATAGAAGGTGCCGACCATCGGGCTGACGATCTGCTGCCCGCTGGGGGCGGCCGCAGCAGCCTCGGCCGGGGCGGCTGCCGTCGGCGCGGCAAGGACCTGCTGAATGCGCGTCTGCTGACGGAGCGAGATGCGGACGCCGCCCTCCTCGATCTCGAGCTCGCCGAGCCCGGTCTCCTCGAGCAGGTCGACGAGGCCGCGGATGCGCTCCTCCTCGTCGTTGGTGACGCCGGTGGCCATCGCCTGATGGCGGCCGCGCAGGCGCTCGAGCAGCGGCACGGCGTCATCGCCGAACAGCGCGACGAGGCACAGCTCCTCCTCGGACGTGGCGAGCTCGCCAACCTCGGCGCGCGCGGAGGCCAGATCGGCCAGCACGGGAATCGAGGACGAGCCGCCGTTGCCGACCTCGGCCAGCGCGACGACCTCGGGGTTCATGGCTGCCGGCGGACGGCCCCACTCGCCACGGATCAGGGCGCGCATCTCACCGTCGATGGCGTGCCAGCGGCGGCCCTCGAGGACGTGGTCGATAGCCTGGCGCGCGATGACGTCGCCGAGCGGCGATGCGGCCGGCGGCGTGCCGAGATCCTCGCGCACGCGCTGGATCTCATCGAGCACCTCGGACAGCCGATCGCTGGCGTCGATGGCCTCGAGGCGGCGCTCGACGCCGGCGACGAGCCCGGCGGGAACGCCCTTGAGCGCGGCCTGCAGCGAGACGTGCGCCGACAGGGGCGGCGGCAGCGTGGTGTCCGCAAAGAGCGCGCGGTCGAGCTTCTCCGCGACCTCCCAGAGGATCCCCTGGTTGATGCCGGACTCGAGGCCGAGGCCGTCGATGGTCTGGCACAGCAGCTCGGAGCTGGTGCGGTGGCCGGAGACGGCAAGCGGATAGGTGGCGACGGAGATCGGGTCGGCGCCGGCGCGCGCGGCCTCGATCGCGACGGCGAGCGACGTGCCGCCCGGCCCCTGCGGGTAGAGGCCGACCGGGATGCCGGCGGCGTCGCGGAGCGCGGTGATCAGCACAGCGGTGCGCGACGGATCGAGCGCACCGGCGGGGTCGAGCAGGAGGAGGCGGTCGGCGCCGAGCGCGGCCAGCTCGGGCGCGCGCTGGAGCATGCGCGCCTCGCCCTCCGGATGGTTGTCGTAGACCAGGCCGAGGTGCAGGCGCGCGCCGGTCTCGCGCACGGCCTCGACGGGACCCACGAGATCCTCGGGGTCGTTCATCGGATCGTGCATGCGGAAGACCGCGATGCCCGATTCGGCGGCACTATCGACGAAGCGGCGGATCAGATCCTCTTCGACCGGCTGGGTGCCGACGAGGAAGCGACCGCGCAGCGCCATGCCGAGCGGTGTCTGCGTGGCGCGGCGCTTGAGGTTGCGGATGCGCTCCCACGGGCTCTCGATGCCGCGCTGCACGGCGGTGTGGAAGCAGCCGCCGCCCGTCACCTCGAGAACGTGGAAGCCGGCGCTGTCGAGCATCTCGCAGACCTCGAGCTGGAGGGACGCGGGGACCCGTCCGGCGATCGGCTCCTGCGCGAGGATGCGCAGCGTGGTGTCGACGAGGCGTGCCATCAGGAGATCAGATTAGCGACCGGGGAGGCCGGAGCGCTACGCGCGGGAGATGTACTTGGCCTCGCGCGTGTCGACCTTGACGCGATCGCCCTCGTTGACGAACAGCGGAACCTGCACCACTGCGCCGGTTTCGAGGGTCGCGGCCTTCATCACGTTCGACACCGTGTCGCCCTTGACACCGGGCTCCGTGGCCGTGACCACGAGCTCGACGGAGGTGGGCAGCTGCAGCGAGGCGGGCTTGTCGTCGACGCTCAGGAGCTGGACGGTATCGCCCTCCTTGAGCCAGCGAAGATCGTCCTCGCACATCGCGCGCTTCAGCGCGACCTGCTCGTACGTATCCGTGTCCATCATCACGACGTCGGTACCGTCGTCGTAGAGGAACTGCATGTCGGAGACGCTCGTCAGGATGCGCGCGAACTTCTCGCCGGCGCGGAACGTGCGATCGACGACTGCGCCGTTCTCGAAGTTCTTCAGCTTCGTCCGCACGAATGCCCCGCCCTTGCCGGGCTTGACGTGCTGGAACTCGACGATGCGATACGTCGTGCCGTCGACATCGATGTGCATGCCGTTCTTGAACTGATTCGTGGAGACCATTTCCGCCATGCCGGAGAGGGTAGCGGTCCAACTTTGCTTTGGGGTCAGACCCCAACGCAAAGTCAGCCCCGCTTCCTCTCCCGCCAGCCATCCTGGACTTTGCGTAGGGGTCTGACCCCAAAGCAAAGTTGATCCACCCCGCAGTCGCTACCCGGCGGTCTCGATCAGGTCCTTGGTGAACCCGGTCAGGATCTCGTGGCCCGCCTCGGTCACGACGACCTGGTCCTCGATGCGGATGCCCCACTGGCCGGGCCGGTAGACGCCCGGCTCGACGGTCACGATCATGCCTGGCTCGAGCACGTCCTCGGAGCCCTTGCGCAGCGTCGGCGCCTCGTGGATGTCGAGGCCGGTGCCGTGACCGAGTCCGTGGCCGAACAGCGCGCCGCAGCCGGCCTCGTCGATGACCTCGCGGGCCGTCGCGTCGCAGGCGCCGCCGAGGGCGCCGGGGCGCACGGCGCCGAGACCGGCGAGCTGCGCGTCGAGGACGAGCTGGTAGTCGGCGGCGGCGGCCGGGTCGGGTGCGCCGCCCGCGGCGAAGGTGCGGGTGCAGTCGGAGCAGTAGCCGCTCTCACCGCGTGCGCCGATGTCGACCGTGACGAGCTCGCCGCGCTCGATCGGCCGCGGGCCCGGGTCGGCGTGCGGTCGGGCGCCGTTGGGGCCGGCCGCGACGATCGACTCGAAGGACAGCGCGGGGAAGCCGGCCTCGCGGATGGTGCGCTCGATCTGCCAGGCGACGTCGGCCTCGGTGCGCCCGACGAGCGTGCCGTTGGCGATGTCGGTGTAGACGACCTCGAGGATGTCGGCCGCGCGGCGCGAGGCGGCGATCTCCGTGACCGACTTGACGAGCCGCAGCCGCTCGATGATGCCGTCGGCCAGGACCAGCTCGACGCCGGCGGGGGCCAGCCCGCGCAGCCGGTCGGCGAGCGCGAAGGGCAGCGCGCCCTCGAAGCCGATGCGCGTGCAGCCGGGCGCGTACTCGGCGATCGCCTCGACGGTCATGCCCGCGATGTCGCGCTCGAGGATCACCACGTCGAGCAGCGTCCGCAGCGGCTCGACGCTGTCGGCGTAGCGGAAGTCGGTGATCAGCACGGCCCGGCCGGCCGACACCACGACGATGCCGTTGGTGCCGGTGTAGCCGGTCAGGTAGCGGACGTTGACGAGGTTGGTGACCAGCAGGGCGTCGATGCCGTCGAGGGCGGCGACTGCGCGCTCGAGGCGCAGGCTGCGCTCAGGCATGGGCGAGGGCCTCCTGCAGCCAATCGAGCGCCGCGCGATAGCCGTCGGGGCCCTGACCGCTGATCGTGTGGTCCACCACGTCGCCGATCACCGAGTGGCGACGCCACTCCTCGCGCTGGGTGATGTCGGACAGGTGCACCTCGACTATCGGCGCGGTGAAGATCTCGAGCGCGTCGCGGATCGCATAGGAGTAGTGCGTCCAGGCACCGGGATTGATGATCAGCCCGTTGGCCCAGCCCCGGCTCTCGTGGATGTGGTCGATCAGCACGCCCTCGTGGTTCGTCTGGAAGCAGCGCGCGGTCATGCTGCGCTCGCCCGCCCACGCGTAGACCCGGCTCTCGAGCTCGCTGAGCGTCAGCGTGCCGTACTGCGCGGGATCGCGCTGGCCGAGCATGTTGAGGTTGACGCCGTTGAAGACCGCAATCATGCGCGCAGTCTACGCGGCGGGTACCACCGCGCGATCGGGCCGGAACTGCTCGTTCGTGTCGGGTTTTCCTCCCATTGCGCCGCAGGATGGGAGCAATGGGCCATCCCGTCACACGGACAATGGTTTACTTCGAACTGTGATCGCGCCCACCACCCGCGTGCTGGTCGTCGAGGACGACGCCTTCACACGCACGACCGTCTGTGCCGCGCTGCGCTTCCACGGCCTGCTGGTGGTCGGCGAGGCCGCAACGGCGCGCGAGGGGCTGGCACTGGCGGTCACGACCGAGCCCGACGCGGCGCTGCTCGACCTCGACCTCGGCGGCGGTCCCACCGGCATCGACCTCGCCCGCTCGCTGCGCAAGCGACAGCCGGCACTCGGCATCGTGATCCTCACGACTTACGAGGATCCACGGCTGGCTGGCAACAGCATCGCCACGCTGCCCGATGACGTCGCGTACCTCGTCAAGCGCGACCTGTCGGACAGCAAGGCGCTGCCGCGTGCGCTCCAAGAGGCGATCGCCGCTGCGGATCCGAGGAGGCGCCGGGCAGTGCGCACGCCGCCGTCCCCCACGGCCGCAACCGGGCTGACCGAGGCGCAGATCGACGTGATGCGATTGATTGCCGAAGGCTATTCCAACACGGGCATCGCCGCACAGCGCGTGGTCACCGAGGGCGCCGTCGAGAAGCTGATCAATCGCACGGCCCGTCAGCTCGGCATCGATACGACATCGGAGCAGAACCTCCGCATGCAGATCGCACGAGCCTACCTCGGACTGACCGGGGCGACCGTCCGCCACGGTGGCTGACCGCCTCTCCCTGCGCGACCGCATCGGCGGACCGCAGGCCTTCTCGCTGCGCGTCTGGCTGATCCTGACCATTGCGGCCGTGCCATTCATGCTGCTGATCGACCAGCACGGCATCTTCACCCGCACGTCGCTGCGCG
>CANJXE010000059.1 GCA_947478745.1 Actinomycetota bacterium | reverse complement strand
CGGATGGAAGTGCGGGTGATCGGCCATGCGCTGGGCATTGTCCGGCGTCCGCGATCGAACGCATCCGCACGAATCCGCAGCCCACCCGGGCCGATGGCGACGTCCCGGTGCGGCGGAGTACGCCCGCACGGCAACAGGCGGGCGGGTGCGCTGCGTCGAGCCCCCGCTAGAGGGATTCGGCCAGGGCACGCTCGAGCACGAGGCTCGGCGGCATGCGGGACATGCCCTTCATCGCGGCATCGGCCTCATGCATGCGGCTCATCGCGCGGCTGGCGTCGCCGGGCGTCCAGTACCCGACGGCGACGAGCATCTTCTGCGCGCGGAACGGCGCGACGCCGAGCTGCTTGGCGAGCGCCTCCTTGCTGGGCCGGCCGTCCTCGGCCAGCTCGACGGTGCGACGCACGAGCTCGACGTGGCGGGTGATCTGCGGGAGGACGCGGTGGGGCTCGACGTCGCCGGCCAGCAGCTTGGTCAGCTCGCGCACCGCGTTGCGGCGATCGCGCTGCGTGATCGCGTCGAGCAGCGCCCACGGCGCATCGTCGTGGCGGGCCCGCACCATCGTCTCGACGATCGTGACGTCGATCTCGGCGCCGTTGGCGAACGTCGCGAGCTTCTCGAACTCGCCGGTGATCTCCTCCGGATGATCGCCCACCAGCTCGGTGAAGCGCATCATCGCCTCGGGCTCCAGCCGGACGCCCAGACGATCGGCCTCCTGCCGGGCGAAGACGGCGCTCTTGGGCGCCTCGAAGAGCAGGATGGCGCTCTTGCCGCCGGCCTTGGCGATCGCCTTGAGCAGCGGATCGTCCTTGGCCCAGACGGGCTTGCGGGCGTCGGCCGGTGCGTCGATGACGACCACGAGCGTCGTCGACGGGCTGGGCTTCTCCACGTAGGCGAGCAGCGGGTCGAGGCGACCGGCGCGGCGCGGCTTGACCCACGCATCGCAGCCCTCCACGACGACGAGGCGCTGATCGACGAACAGCCCCTGCTGCAGGCAGGCGTTGGCGACGTCGGCCGGGTCGCACGTCGAGGCGTCGAAGTGCTCGATGGCATCGGCGCCGAAGCGGTCCTTGAGGCGCTCGAGCGCGCGCCGCACCTTGCCGCGGTCGGTGCCGCCGAGCAGGTAGACAGGAGCGAGGGGGGTCTCGGACACGACTCCATCCTAGTGCCGCCGTCGCGCGGCCAAGCCCAGGACGCCGAGACCGACCAGCAGCGGCAGCAGCCACACCGGCGTGGCTGCTGCCAGGGCGGCGCCGATCCAGGCGCAACGCAGGATCCACGCGGCCGGCCATTGCGAGCACCACGCCAGGCCGGCACCGGCGCTCGGGGCGATCGGCGTGATGATCGTCGCCAGCAGCGCCGACCACAGCGCCAGGGGCACGGCCGGGGCGGCGAGCAGGTTGGCGGGAATTGCGGCGAGGATCGTCGCGCGGCCGAAGTGCCACCACGAGATCGGCGCCGTGGCGATGGTGGCAGCCGTGGTGACCGCCACCGCGCCGACCACCAGCTCCGGCAGCCCGCTCGCCGCCGCCCACGGACGGATGCGCGGGACGATCAGCAGGATGCCGGCGACCGCCGCGAACGACAGCTGCAGGCCGGGGTCGAGGATCGCGTAGGGGTTCCACGCGAGCAGCAGGCCGAGGCCAAGGCCAAGCGCGCGCCACGCGTCGCGCGGCCGGCCGAGCAGCCAGACCAGGCAGCCGACGACGCCCGCGATCCCCGCGCGCACGACGCTGGCCGACAGGCCGACCACGCCGACGTAGAGGAGGATCACGCCGACGGCCGTCCACATCGCCTGTCGCCGCGTGCCGCCGCAGACCCACACGAGCACGACCACGAGCGCGACCAGCAGCGCCACGTTGCCGCCCGACACCGCGAGCAGGTGCGCCAGGCCCGACGCGCGAAAGGCCTCGACGGCCGGCTGGCTCATGCCCGCGCTGCCGCCGAAGGCGAGCCCGACGTCGACCTGTGCGGCATCGCCCGACCCGGCGGGTGCCAGAGCTGCCAGCGCCCGGGCACGCACCGCGTCGGCGATGCCCCAGACGCCGCCGCGCCGGCCCACCACCGCCACCTCGCGCAGGCGCAGCACGGCATGGACGCCCTGGTGCGCGAGCCACGCCCGCTCGTCGAAGCCGTCGCGCGGCCCGCGCGGCCGCTCGAGCGAGCCGGTCGCGCGCAGCACGCTCCCCCGCTCCGGCCCGACGTGCCCCGCGATCCGGAGCAGGACCGGTCCGCCGCCCGCTCCGAGCACCCGGCCGAGCGCGATCCGCCCGTAGCCGCCGCCGTGCCACGGCTCGTCGACCGCCACGAGGCCATCGACGAGCGCGTGGCCGACCCGCGGCGCCAGCGGCTCCGCGTCGAGCACCCGCAGGCGTGCCGAGCCGATCAGCAGGCCCGCGAGGATCGCCGCGACGACGCCGAGCGCGACGACCCGTCGTGTGGCATCGCGGGCCACCCAGCCACCGGTCGCCAGCACCAGCGCTCCCACCACACCGCTCCACGGTGCCAGCGCAATCAGGGCCCCGGCGGCAACCAGCGGACCGGCGACCTCGGGGAACGTCGGCCGCGGCAGGGTCAAGGGGCGACGAGGTCGCGCAGCGCGTCGAGCTTCGACGGGCCGATGCCCGGCACCTGCTCGAGGTCGTCCACCGTGCGGAAGCCGCCGTTCTGGTCGCGCCAGTCGAGGATCCGCTGCGCCGTCGCCGGTCCCACCCCCGGCAGGGCATCGAGCGCAACGAGATCGGCGCTGTTGAGGTGCACGAGGCCGGAGGCGGCCGGGCCGGGGCCCGTCGGGGCTGCGCCCGCGCCGGGCGAGAAGGCCTCCGGCACCAGCACCTGCTCCCCGTCCACGAGCAGCGCCGCCAGATTGACCGTGACGGCATCGGCCTTGGCCGTGACCCCGCCGGCCTTCTCGATCGCGTCGATGATCCGCTTGCCGTCGGGCAGCTGGTAGACCCCCGGCCGGCGGACGGCGCCCGTCACGTAGACCACGAGCTGCGCAACCGGTGCTGGCGCGACACCGCCGGCGCCGTCGGCCGTGCTGGAGGCAGCGGCGATCGGCACCGGCGGGCGCGTAGCGCCCCCGCGACCGCGCATGAACGTCACGCCCGCAGCCAGGAGGAGGATGGCGGCGAGCCCGAGGAGGAGCGTTCTGCGGTCGAGCGGTGGCATGGCGGTAGCGTGCCGCCTCAGGGCGCACCGCCGAGCGATCGCGAGGGACCGGATGCGCGCGAGTGCGCGCCGGTCTGTCGCGCTACCTGACGACGATGTTGACGAGCTTGTCCGGAACCACGATCTCCTTCACGATCTCGCGTCCCTCCAGCTGCTCGGCGATCTTCGGCAGGGCGCGGACCGCGGCGAGCACCTCGTCCTTGGACAGCCCGCAGGCCAGCGGCGTGCGCTCGCGCAGCTTGCCGTTGATCTGCACCACGCACTCGAAGGTGTCAGAGACGAGCAGGGCCGGATCGGCGATCGGCCACGGCGCCTCCCAGAGGCGCGAGCCGCCGAGCGTCTCCCACAGCTCCTCCGCGATGTGCGGCGAGAACGGCTGGACCAGGCAGACCAGCGTGCCGGCCGCGTGGCGCAGCGCCTGGCCGCCGACGGGGTCGCCGATCAGCCCGTCGCGATGCTTCTCGATGCCGTTGAGCAGCTCCATCGCCGCAGCGATCGCGGTGTTGAACTGCAGGCGCCGGTCGATGTCCTCGGTGACGCGCACGATCGTCTGGTGCGTCAGGCGCAGCAGGTCGAGCGCCGCGCCCTCGGCCTGGGCCGGTGCCGCCGGCAGGGCGTCGCCGGTGGTCTCGCCGGCGATGCGGTCGACGGCCTTCCACAGCCGGTCGAGGAAGCGGGACGGGCCGAGCACGCCGCTGTCGGACCATTCCTTGTCCTGATCCGGCGGGCCCATGAACAGCACGTACATGCGCAGGGCATCGGCGCCGTAGCGGTTGACGATCGCGTCCGGGGCGACGACGTTGCCCTTGGACTTGGACATCTTCGCGCCGTCCTTGTAGATCATCCCCTGCGTGAAGAGGTTCGCGAACGGCTCCTCGAAGCCGATGAAGCCGGCGTCGAACAGGACCTTCGTGAAGAAGCGGCTGTACAGCAGATGCAGGATCGCGTGCTCGACGCCGCCGATGTACTGGCCGACGGGCAGCCACCAGTCCACGGCGGCGCGGTCGAAGACCTGCGTGTCGTCGTGGGCGCTGATGTAGCGGAGGTAGTACCAGGACGAGTCGACGAACGTGTCCATCGTGTCCGTCTCGCGCTGGGCGGCGGCGCCGCAGGTCGGGCACGGCACGGCGCGCCACTCCTCGGCGGCCGCCAGCGGCGAGCGGCCCTTGGGCGCGTAGTCCTCGATCTCGGGCAGCCGGACGGGCAGGTCCTCGTCGGGCACCGGCACGAGGCCGCACGACGGGCAGTCGATGATCGGGATCGGCGCGCCCCAGTAGCGCTGGCGCGAGACGAGCCAGTCGCGCAGCCGGTAGGCCGTCTTGGTCTCGCCGCGGCCCTCCTCGGCGAGCCAGGCGGCGACGGCCACCTTCGCCTCCGAGACGGGCAGGCCGTCGAAGCGTCCTGAGTTGACGAGCACGGCGTCCTCGCCCGCGGACGTGAAGGCCTCCAGCTGGACGTCGACCTCGACCGCGCCGTCAGCGGCCGCCACGACCTGGCGGATCGGCAGGCCGAACAGCGTCGCAAAGGCGTGGTCGCGGTCGTCGTGGCCTGGCACGGCCATGATCGCGCCGGTGCCGTACTCGACCAGCACGTAGTCGGAGACCCAGATCGGGATCTCCTCGAGCGTGACGGGGTTGATCACGCGGCGGCCGGTATCGACGCCCGTCTTGGGGCGATCGTCGCGCATGCGGTCGGCGACGGACTCGGCGCTGCGACGGCGGACGTAGTCCATCACCTCGGCCTCGGCATCCGTCCCGCGGACGAGGCTCTGGATCAGCGGGTGCTCCGGCGCGAGCACGAAGAAGGTGGCGCCGAACAGCGTGTCGGGGCGCGTCGTGAAGACCGGCAGCTCGTCATCGCCGCCGACCACGCGGAAGACGACCTCGGCACCGTGCGAGCGCCCGATCCAGTTGCGCTGCATCGTCAGCACGCGCTCGGGCCACTGGTCGAGCTGGTCCATGTCGTCGAGCAGGCGATCGGCGTAGTCCGTGATGCGGAAGAACCACTGGTCGAGGTCGCGCGCCTCGACCTCGGCGCCGCAGCGCTCGCAGTGCCCGTCAACGACCTGCTCGTTGGCCAGCACCGTCTGGTCCTGCGGGCACCACTTGACGGCGGCGGTGCGCTTGTAGGCCAGGCCGCGCTCGAACATCTGCAGGAAGATCCACTGCGTCCAGCGGTAGTAGGACGGGTCCGACGTGGACAGCTCGCGGCTCCAGTCGATCGACCAGCCCATGCGCAGCATCTGCTCCTTGATGCGCGCGATGTTGTGGGCCGTCACCTCGGCGGGCTTGCCGCCCGTCTTGATGGCCGCGTTCTCGGCGGGCAGGCCGAACGAGTCGTAGCCCATCGGGTGCAGCACCCGATGCCCGGTGCGGCGGCGGAAGTGCGAGACGACGTCGCCCATCGTGTAGTTGGTGACGTGCCCCATGTGCAGGTCGCCGGACGGGTACGGCAGCATCTCGAGCACGTAGGCGCGCGGCGAATCGTCGTTGGCCGGGTCGGTCGGATTCGGCGTCTCGAACGCCTTCTCCGCAGCCCACACCGCCTGCCAGCGGGCCTCGACGGCTTGGGGGTCGTAGCGCTCCACCTGCGCAGGATACGAAGTTGCCCCGGCGTGCCGGTGCAGCAGGTCGCCGTCCAACGTCGATTGGCAGGACGCACCCGGGCCGAATCTGGACCCGGATCGTCCGATTCCTGCCGAATTTGCCCGCTTAGCGGCACAAGGATGACGGGTTCCCGTGGTGCCCGATTGCGAACCGCCTGACAAAATACCCACACGGCGCAGGTATCCCGGCCGCAACGCATCACAAGGAACAGGTGGCCCATGGACCTCACGTCCAACCAGGAACTGATTCTCTGGCTCGGTACAGCCGGCATGGCGCTCGGAGCCGTCATCATCGCCGCGATCGGGTTCTCCCTCCCGAACGGGGAGCGTCATCACGTCACGGCGAGCTTCTTCGTCTGCGCCATCGCCGCCTGTGCATACCTCGCCATGGCGACGGGCACCGGCGTCATCGAGATCGCCGGCCAGTCGATCTTCTACGCACGCTACATCGACTGGGTCGTCACCACGCCCCTGCTGCTGCTCGGCCTGCTCACCATCGGGCTTGCCCCGCTGGCTGGCGGCGGCGATGCCGCACGCGAGCGCAACGGCCTGATCGGCTGGGTCCTCGGTGCCGACATCCTCATGATCGCCACGGGACTCGTCGCATCGCTGCGCGGCGACAACAGCGACAAGTGGATCTGGTACGCGATCAGCTGCGTGTTCTTCCTGCTCGTCCTGTGGGCCCTCTACAGCCCCGTCAAGGCGCACCTCGACGCGAAGATGAAGCCGCTGTTCGTCAAGCTGCTCGGCATCCTGACGGTGCTGTGGTTCATCTACCCGATCCTCTGGGTGCTCGGCACCGAGGGCACGGGCACGCTGAGCCTGACCGGTGAGATCCTCGTCTTCGCCGTCATCGACGTGCTCGCCAAGGTGGGCTTCGGCATCGTGCTCGTCACGGGTGTCAAGAACTCGCACAAGGTCGCGGCCTAGTTCCAAGGCCGACGTCGCAGGGGGTTGCCGGTTGGCGGACCGGCAACCCTCGCGCGACCACGGTGCCCGGTCGTCCACCGCTTAGGCTGTGTTGATGACCCCGGCTCCTGCCATCGTCGTACAGGGCGCTCGCCGCTCCTACGGCAGCGTCGTCGCCCTCGACGACGTGACCGTGCGCATCGACGCCCCCGCCACGGGGCTGCTCGGCCGCAACGGCGCGGGCAAGTCCACGCTGATGAAGGCCATCCTCGGCCTCGTGCGGCTCGATGCCGGTGAGATCGAGGTGCTCGGACAGGACACCCGCACGGCGGGCGATCGCATTCGGCGCCGGATCGGCTACGCCCCCGAGCACGAGTGCCTCCCGCCCGAGCTGACCGCAGCCGATCTGGTGCGCCACCTGGCCGAGCTGCGCGGGCTCTCGCGCACCGACGCCATCCGCCGCGCCTCCGAGGTGCTGTTCGCCGTCGGGCTCGAGGAGGAGCGCTCGCGGGTGATCGGCTCGTTCTCGCTCGGCATGCGCCAGCGCGTGAAGCTCGCGCAGGCGCTCGTGCACGCCCCGGACCTGATCATCCTCGACGAGCCGACCAACGGCCTCGATCCGATCCAGCGCTCCGAGATGCTCGAGGTGATCCGCCGCGTGTCGCAGGACCTCGGCGTCCGCGTGCTGATCTCCTCGCACATCCTCGATGACATCCGCCGCACCTGCGACCACGTCGTCGTGATGCGCCAGGGCTCGGTCACGCTCAACCGGCCGCTGGCCGCCGCGGCCGGCGAGACCGACGTCCTGCGCGCCGAGACCGTCGCCCCGGCCGCCCCGCTGATCAGCGGCCTCGTCGCCGCCGGCCTCACCTGCACCGCGATCGACGAGCGCACTGCGCGCATTGCCATCCGCGACGACGGTGACCGCGACCTCGTCCGCGACACGGCGGCCGCCACCGGCGTTGGTCTGCGGCGGCTGCATCCCGACGGTCCCTCGATCGAGGAAGAGCTGCTGGAGGCGATCGGGTGAGCGAGGCCCGCATCCACGACGTGCGCTATCGCCCCTACGAGGGCGAGATCAAGGGCAGCCCACGCCGCGCCGTCGGCTCGATGGCGCGCTGGAGCGCGATGCGGGCGCTGGGCGCCCGGCGTCCGTGGACCGCGAAGGTGGTCCCCGTCGGACTCGCCCTGATCGCCTTCGGTCCGGCCATCACCGTGCTCGGCGTCAAGGCGCTCCTGGGCACGCAGATCACCCAGCAGCTCCCCGGCGACATCATCCCGTTCGCGACCTACTACCAGCTGATCGCGTTTGCGATCCTGGCCTACGCAGCGATCGTGATCCCCGAGACGATGTGCCCCGATCGCCGCAGCCGCGTCCTCGACCTCTACCTTTCGACCGCGATGAGCCCGCGGGAGTACGTGGTCGGCAAGGTCCTGGCCTCGGCCGTGCCGCTGCTCGCGGTGACCACGCTCCCGCTGGTGTTCCTGTACGTCGGCAACGTCTTCTTCTCGGACGACCCCTTCGGCTACGTGGGCGACCACCTGCGGGAGATCCCGGCGATCCTGTTCGGCGGGATCCTGATCGCGCTCGTCTACACGCTGATGGGGCTCGCCGTGGCCTCTCTGACCAGCCGCCGCGCCTTCGCGACCGTCGGCTTCGTGCTGATGCTGATCGTGACGGGCCTGATCGGCGGCGTGCTGCGCGACGCGCTCAATCTCGGTCCCAACTCGCGGCTGGTGAACCTGCAGTTCCAGCCCGTCTGGCTGGCCCAGAAGGTGATCGGCGAGGCGCCCGCCTCGATCGCGCAGGACGGCCCCCTGCAGCGCTTCGATACGCCCGACACCAGCCTGCTGATCCTCTCCAACGCGATCATCATCGTCGTCTGCGTCGCCGTCCTCGCGCTGCGCTACCGCAGGAGCGACGCGTGACGCCGCTCCTGCAGTTCGATCGCGTCTCGAAGTGGTTCCGCGACACCGTGGCCGTCGGCGACATCTCGTTCTCGATCGAGCCGGGCGTGACGGGCCTCCTGGGCCACAACGGCGCGGGCAAGTCGACGGCGATCCGTCTGGCCACCGGCTTGGCACGTCCCGATGAGGGGACGGTGCGGGTGATCGGCCTCGATCCGCGTCGCAGCGGTGCCGCGCGCGCCGCGATCGGCCTGGTTCCCGATGGCGACGGGCTCTGGCCCGGCCTCAGCGCCCGCGGGCTCGTGGAGGCCTGCGCCCGCCTGCGCGGCGTCAAGGATGCCAAGGGCGCCGCTGCCGACGCGCTCGCCGCCGTCGATCTGACCGACGTCGCCGAGCGCGACACCAAGGGCTTCTCCCAGGGCATGCGTCAGCGCGTCAAGATCGCGCAGGCGCTGGTCCATCGCCCGCAGGTGCTGATCCTCGACGAGCCGCTCAACGGCCTCGACCCCCAGCAGCGCGAGGCCGTCATCGAGCTCTTGCATCGCCTCGGCTCGGAGGGCATCGCGACGCTCTTCTCGAGCCACGTGCTGGGCGAGGTCGAGCGCGTGGCCGACAACGTGCTGGTTCTCGTCAACGGGCGGCTCGTGGCCGAGGGCGCACCGCATGCGCTGCGCGAGCTGATGGACGAGCGCCCGCGCCGCGTGCAGATCGCCGCCGATCCCGCCCGTCCGCTCGGCGCCGCGCTGGCCGCCATCGCCGGCGTGGAGCAGGTCGAGATCGGCGAGGCCACGCTGACCGTCGAGACGAGCGACCCGGCCGCCCTGGCACTCGCGCTGCCGGCGCTGGCCCGCGACTGCGGTGCGCGGATCGCCGCGATCGAGCCGACCGACGAGGACCTCGAGAGCGTCTACGGCTACCTGACGCAGCGGGCACGGGGCGTGCGGCGATGACCGTCACGCTGCTGACGATCCGGGCCCTGCTGCTGCGTCGTCGCTCGCTCGCGCTGCTGCTGCCCGTGCTGAGCGTGCCGCTGTTCGCCGGCATCGCGATCGTGCGCGGCGATGTCTCGCCCGACAACCAGGCGATCATCATCGGCCGCCTGCTGGTCACCACCGTCGCCCCGCTCGTCGCGCTCGTGCTCGCCGTCACTGCAATTGGCGATGAGCGCGAGTCGGGCACGATCGTCTACCTCGCCACCGCGCGCATCTCGCGGCTGCGCGTGGTCGCCGAGAAGACCCTCGCCGCCGCGGCCTGCGCCGCGATCCTGCTGATCCCGGCGCTGATCACGATCGTGGTCCTCGGCGACCACCTCGGCATCGGCGCGACCAACATCCTGCGTGGCGTGCTGGGGACGCTGCTGGTGGCCACGGTCTACGCCGCGGTGTTCATCACCGTCGGGCTGCTGCTCAAGCGTGCGCTCGTGGCCGGCGTCATCTACATCCTGGTCTGGGAGGGCGCGATCGCCACGATCGCGCCGTCGGCCGAGCGCTTCAGCATGACCGCCTGGGGCCGCGCCATCACCGACGGTGGCATCGTCGGCCTCTCGTCCGATCTGCAGCCGACGCTCGACCCCACCACCGGCGTCATCGCGCTGCTCGTCGTGACCGGCCTCGCCGTACTGCTGGGCGCCTGGCGCCTTGGCCGCATGGACCTGCCCTAGCCGTTTGGCCCCCTGTATGGTCCGGACGTGACGCGTGTCCCCCACCGCGCGCGGGAGTCGCACATCGACGCCCTGCGCACCCGCTACCTCGGTCCTGCCACCGTCCTGCTCCTCGTGGTCGGCTACGCCGTGCTCTGGTACGTCGCGCAGCCGGCCGCGGCGATCCCCGTTGCCGGCGGCGAGCACGACGGGGGTCAGGGTGGCTACTTCGGGCAGTTCCTGGGTGCCGAGGCGGTGCTGCTCCTCTCGATCTCGCTGGTCCTGATCAGCACGCTGCAGTGGGTCGACACGTGGTTTGACGGAATCGATCG
>CANJXE010000058.1 GCA_947478745.1 Actinomycetota bacterium | reverse complement strand
TATCCCGATGATGGATGTTGGTGAAAGAACAGTACTTGGATAGTCATCACCATAGGGGGTGGGGATGACGGGGATAACCGAGCCGATGCCGCATGCGCGCTGGGGAATCGGCAGGTTGGGGGTGGGGAGCGTCTGGGAGCGCATTGCGAATCGCTCCCCAGCCTGCGGTGCGATCGGCGCAGCGAGGCGCGTAGCAGGGGACAACTCGGTGCCCTGTCCCCGACCATTCCCTGCTCCGTACCCCGATCGCTCCCCAGCCAGCGCGCTCATCCGAGGCGCCGAATCGTCGAGGTGAGCTCCTGGATGATGTTGTAAAGCGAACGATCTTCCTTCATTCGCTTGGCGATCTTGTCGTGTCCCCAGTGGATCGTCTTGTGGTCGCGGCCGCCGAAGAGCTGCCCGATGCGCGGCAGCGACATGTCGGTGAGCTCGCGGCTCAGGTACATCGCAACCTGGCGCGGGAAGACGACCGTCTGCGTGCGGCGCTCGGAGCAGAGGTCCTCGATCGTCAGCGAGAAGTACTCCGCCACGACGCGCTGGACGCTCTCGACGGTGACCGGTCGCGAGTCCTCGGGGTACTGCGAGCTGAGCACGTCGCGCACCAGCTCGACCGTCAGCGGCTCGCCGTTGAGCATCGCAAAGGCGACGCTGCGCGTCAGTGCTCCCTCGAGCTCGCGGATGTTCGTCTGCACGCGCATTGCGATCGCGGCCAGCACCTCAGGGTCGTCGATCTGGATGTGATCGCGCGAGGCCTTCTTGCGGAGGATGGCGATGCGCGTCTCGAGGTCGGGCGGCTGGACGTCGGTCATCAGCCCCCACTCGAAGCGCGAACGCAGGCGATCCTCGAGCCGCGAGATCTCGCGGGGCGGGCGATCGGAGGCGAGCACGATCTGCCCGCCGCCCTCATGCAGCGTGTTGAAGGTGTGGAAGAACTCCTCCTGGATGCCCTCGCGCCCAGACAGGAACTGGATGTCGTCGACAAGCAGGACGTCGTAGGTGCGGTAGCGGTTCTTGAAGTGCTCGATCTTCTTCTCGCGCAGCGCCTCGATGAACTCGTTCGTGAACGCCTCGCAGGTGACGTAGCAGGCGGTCAGGTCCGTCGCCGTCGTCACGTACTGCGCGATCGACTGCAGCAGGTGCGTCTTGCCGAGACCCGTCGCGCCGTGGATGAAGAGCGGGTTGTAGGCCTGGCTGGGCGACTCCGCGACCGCGAGGGCGGCGGCGTGCGCGAAGCGATTCGATGGCCCGATCACGAAGGTGTCGAAGGTCGCGTTGCGATTGAGATTGAGCGCGCGCGGCGCCGGGCTGGTCAGGAGTGCGGCCAGTGGCAGCTGCGGTGCGGCCGTCGGCTCGGGCTCCGCCCCTGCGGCCTCCGGGGCCTCCTCGGCGTCGACGCGCGGCGTGGCAGCGCCGTCGACAATCAGCGCGACGGCGAGCGGCGCGCCGTGTGCCGTCGAGGCGGCGGTCGTGACCAGATCCATGAAGTGCCCGGTGATCCAGCTGCGCACGAACTCGTTGGGCACCTCGATCTCCAGCTCCTCCGCCGAGAGGGTGCGGCCGCTGGCCCGACCGAACCACGCGCTGTAGGTCGGCGCGGCGAGCGTCTGCTGGAGCTCATCCGAGATGGCGCTCCAGAGGGCGGCGGCGGGGGATCTGTCGGTGGAAGCGGTCATGCTCGAAGGGGCGACGGTAGCAGGCGACAGGTGATTGGGTGAAGCAGACACCCCGTTCGGAAACCCGCTGTTTGCGGGAAAAACGGACTGCCCCCAAGGTTATCCCCAGAGTCATCCCCAGCAGGGGACAAGGTTCGCGCGCTCGCGTGACGGTTCCCGTTTGCCCGTGTTGGCGTCGGACCGGTATGCTAGGCGCTCCTCGGAGACCGGAACCAGCATGAAGCGCACTTACCAGCCCAACGTCCGCAAGCGAGCCAAGGTCCACGGCTTCCGCAAGCGCATGTCGAATCGCGCAGGCCAGGCGGTCGTCCGTCGCCGTCGCGCCCGCGGTCGCAAGCGCCTCTCGGCCTGAGGCACTGATGGCGTCCGGGGCGCAGGGTCGCGGTCGCCTGACCCGGTCCGCCGAATTCGACGCCGTCTACCGGCGCGGCCGCTCGTCGGCCAGCCGGCACCTCGTCGCCTATGCGTTCCCCTCCGAGCTCGAGGAATCTCGGCTGGGAGTCGCGGTGTCGCGGAAGGTCGGCAATGCCGTGGTGCGCAACAAGCTCAAGCGCCAGCTGCGCGATGCGTTCGGCGCGCTCGAGCCGCAGCCCACGCGCCTCGATGTGGTGCTCGTCGCCCGCCCCGGTCTCGACGAGGCCGTCGAGACGCAGGGCTTCGCCTGGCTCTCCGCTGAGGTGGCCGAGCTCGTCGGAAAGAGCGCAGCCGCGTGATCGGCGACGTCGTCCACGGCGTCTACGCCCACGTGCTGCGGCCGCTCTGGCCCGGCGGTGCACCGGCCACACGCAACTGCCGGTTCGAGCCGACGTGCTCGCGCTACGCCATCGATGCGGTCCGTTTCCGGGGTCCGCTCGTGGGCCCGGTGCTTGCCGTATGGCGCCTCCTCCGGTGCAACCCATGGAATGATGGCGGACACGACCCGGTCAGCCGGGGACGCGACTGACCATGGACGCAATCTATTCCCTCTTCAGCCCGCTCGTCCGGCCGCTCACGTGGCTGCTCGAGACGCTGCACTACACCGTCGGAATTCCGTGGGGCTGGTCGATCGTCGTCCTGACGATGATCGTCCGCATCGCGATGATCCCGCTGACCGTGAAGCAGCAGCAGTCGTTCCGCGCGATGCAGGCGCTGCAGCCCGAGATCAAGAAGCTCCAAGCGAAGTACAAGAACGACCGCCAGAAGCTCAACGAGGAGATGATGGCGTTCTACAAGGAGAACAAGGTCAACCCCTTCGGGTCGTGCCTGCCGCTGATCATCCAGCTGCCGATCTTCTTCGCCCTCTACGTCACCCTCAAGGACATCGGCAAGGAGATCAACGCCGGCGACGACCTGTCGATGATGGGCGGCTGGATTCCCGACATCTCCGAGTCGCTCAATGCGCTGCCGGCGACGACGCTGTGGCCGCTGATGGCGGTGTACGTGCTGTCGCAGATGGGCTCGACGCTGCTGATGCCGACCTCGGTGGACCCCAAGCAGAAGTACATCTTCCTGTTCCTGCCGGTCGTCTTCGCCTACTTCATCGTGAGCCCGCCGATCGGCGCCTCGAGCTTCCCGGTCGGCCTCCTGATCTACTGGATCACGACGAACCTCTGGACCGTCGGCCAGGCCTTCGTGATCCGCATGTGGTTCCCGCCGCCGCTGCCGCCGTCCGCCAAGGTGCAGCCGGCCGGCGCGACGGGGTTCGCGGCACTGCTCGGCCGTGGCGGCTCGAGCAACCAGATGCCGAAGGCCAAGAAGCCGAAGCCGGCCAAGGTGTCCAAGGTCGAGGGCGACGTGGTGGTCGACGCCGAAGTGGCTGAATCCGACGCGACCACTGCGCAGCAGCAGGCATCGAAGAACAAGGCACAGCGCCAAAAGCGGCCGGCAAAGCCGCCGCGGGAGAAGCCGAAGGACGCCTGATGGCGGCCGACGAGACATCTGTCGAGGGCACCGGCGAGACCGTCGGCGAGGCACGCTGGGCCGCCACGCGCGAGCTCGAGCGGCGCTTCCCCGGCCTCGATAAGGAGGCCATCGACTTCCAGACGCTGTCCGAGGGCGAGCGCGGCCTGATGGGCGTCGGGCGCGAGCCCGCGCGGGTGCTCGCCCGGCTGCTGGCGGCGCCGTCGGCGGAGGCTGCATCTGCGGCCCGCGCCTCGAGGCCTGCACCGCCGCGCGACGAGCGCCGCTCGCGCACGCCGGGCAAGCAGCGCGCCGCGGCACTGTCGCTGCCGGCCGCCGAGGGCCCGGCCGCCGAGCGCGTCACGGAGCTGCTGACGTCGATCTGCGGGGGCATCGGACTGGAGACCACGGTGCACGTCGGGCAGGGTCCGACGGGCCTGATCGCCACGGTCGAGGGCGATGACCTCGGGCTGCTGATCGGCAAGCACGGGCACACGATTGATGCCGTGCAGTACCTGGTCAACGCGATTGTGCTGCGCGGCGAGGAGAACGCCACGCCAATCGTCGTGGATGCGCAGGACTACCGCCGCCGCCGCGAGGCCGTGCTGCGCGACACCTCCGAGCGGGCGGTGCAGGACGTGCTCGCCAGCGGCGGGCCGGTCTCGCTGGAGCCGATGTCGAGCGCAGAGCGCAAGATCGTGCACCTCGTGCTGCAGGATCATCCGTCCGTGGTCACGGAATCGGGCGGGCGTGAGCCCAACCGCTGCGTCGTGGTTCGCCCGCGTGACGACGCCTAGCGTGTTTCACGTGAAACGCGGACACCGCGGACGGAGGAGTTTCACGTGAAACAGGATCCGCTGGCCGTCTTCCTGGCGCTCGTCGCCGCCGCACCGCAGCGCCTCGTGGCCTCCACGACGGATGAGGCGCTTGCCGCCCACGTTGCGGACGCTCTCGGCACGGTGCCCCTGATCGCGGAGGAGAGCGGCCCCCTGGTCGATGTCGGGACCGGTGCCGGCTTCCCCGGTGTGCCGCTGCTCCTGGCGCGCCCCGACCTGCAGGGAACCCTGCTCGACAGCCGGGCCAAGCGCTGTCTCCATCTGGAACAGGTCGTGCAGGAGACCGGGCTGGCCGACCGCGTGCGCGTGGTCAACCTGCGGGCCGAGGAGCACGCGGCCGCCGGAGGGCGCGACCACTATGGGATTGCCGTGGCGCGCGCCCTAGCGCCGCCGCCGATCGCGATCGAGCTCTGCCTGCCGCTGCTGCGGCCGGGCGGCGTCTGCATCCTCCACTCCGGTGCCGTCGATCGCGCGGCGCTCGAGTTTGCCGCCGGCCAGCTCGGCGGCGAGGTCGAGCAGGTGCTGCCGGTGCCGGGCTTCGACGCGCGCACCCAGGTCGTGATCCGCAAGGTCGGCCCGACGCCGGCGGGCTTCCCGCGCAAGGTCGGAGCGGCCGTGAAGGAGCCGCTCGTCCGAGGCGGGGACTAGCGTTCAGCCCATGTCCCGGATCTACGCACTGGCAAATCAGAAGGGCGGCGTCGGCAAGACGACGACGGCGGTCAACGTCGCAGCCTGTCTCGCCGAGGCCGGCGCGCGCGTGCTGCTCGTCGACCTCGACCCGCAGGCCAACGCGACGACGGGCCTCGGCCATCGCCCGGTGCGTGGCCGCTCGACGTACGACGTCCTGCATGGGGTGCCGCTCGCCGACATCGTGATCCCGTCGGGCGTGCCCGGCCTCGACCTGGCTCCCTCCCACCCCGATCTTGCCGCAGCCGCCGTCGAGCTGCCGGACCGCGAGGATCGCGAGCAGGTGCTCGGCAACGCGCTGGCCGAGGTCGACGACCAGTACCCCTTCGTGATCGTCGACTGCCCGCCCGCCCTCGGCATGCTGACCGTCAATGCCCTCGCGGCCGCCAACCGCCTGATCGTGCCGGTCCAGTGCGAGTACTACGCCCTCGAGGGGCTCGCGCAGCTGCTGGAGACCGTCGAGCTGATCCGCGCGCGCATCAACCCGCACCTGCAGCTCTCGGGCCTGCTCCTGACCATGCACGACGGCCGCACGCGGCTCGCCCAGGACGTCGCCAGCGAGGTGCGCGAGCACTTCGGCAGCAAGGTCTTCGACGCGGTCATCCCGCGTTCCGTCCGTCTTGCGGAGGCGCCGTCCCATGGGCGGCCGATCTCTCAGTTCGACCCGCGTTCGCCCGGTGCCGACGCGTACTACCGACTTGCCTTGGAGGTGGTTGAGCGTGGCTAGACCCACTGGACTCGGACGCGGACTCAACGCGCTGCTCGATCCTGCCGGCGGCGAGCCCACGCTCGTCACGCTGCCGATCGACCAGGTGCAGCCGAACCCACGGCAGCCCCGCCGCGCCTTCGATCAGGATGCGCTGGACGATCTCGCGCGCTCGATCAAGCAGGACGGCATCATGCAGCCGATCATCGTGCGCTCCGCGCCCGATGGCCGCTACGAGATCATCGCCGGCGAGCGCCGCTGGCGGGCGGCCAAGCAGGCTGGACTCAAGACGGTGCCCGCCATCGTCCGGCGGGCCGACGAGCGCCAGACGCTCACCCTCGCGCTGGTCGAGAACATCGTCCGCGAGGATCTCAACGCGATCGAGACGGCCCGCGGCTACGCGGCGCTGATCGACGAGTTGGATCTGACGCCAACCGAGGTGGCGGAGAAGGTTGGCAAGAGCCGCCCGACGATCGCCAACGCCCTGCGGCTGCTCGACCTGCCCGATGAGGTGCTCGAGGCGATCGCCGCCGGCCAGCTGAGCGAGGGCCATGGCCGGGCGATCCTGCAGCTCGACGACCACGACGCGCGCCGCGCGCTCGCCAAGCGCGCGATCGCCGACGGCCTGTCGGTGCGCCAGGTCGAGGCCCTCGCACGGTCGGGTCCGAAGCAGAAGCGCGCGCCGCGCGCGAGCAAGAATGGCGCCGCGTGGTTCGACCATGATCTGGCCGCCGCGGCGACCGATGCCTGTTTCCGCGCGCTCGGGATGGTGGGGCGCGTATCGGCCACGCCCGACGGCGCGCGCCTCGAGATCCGCATTCGCTCCCAGGAGCAGCTTGAGGATCTGATTGCCCGCCTCGAGCAGATGGACGGCGGCGCGCTGCACAACCGCGTGGCGTAGTTCGTATCGATCGGCACGAAGTTGGTGAAGGGTCGGGGATCTGATCTGATGTCGTCAATGGTGTCGCGGCAGCAGCAGGGGCACGTCGAGACGGTCCGGCGGCGGTCCGCCTGGCTCGTCGCACTGCCGCTACTGGTGCTCGGCTCGCTCGCGGCACATCAGCTGGCCTACCTGTTCGTCGCGGGCGACCAGGCGGGTGCGCTGCTCGCGGAGACCGGCCACGGCTATCTCGACCAGCTGCCGACCGGTGGTCTGCTCGGGCTGACCTGCCTGGTGCTCGGGCTGAGCCTGGCCGGTGTCGATCGTCTGCGCGGAGCCGTGGATAAGGCGATTCCCGCGTGGGGGGTGGCAACCATCCCCCTGCTCGGGTTCGCGCTGCAGGAGCATGGTGAGCGCTACGCCGCCACGGGGCACGTCCCGTGGGCCGCAGCGTTCGACCCCACCTTCCTGGTCGGCCTCGCGCTGCAGCTGCCGTTCGCGGGCCTCGCGTACCTGGCGGCACGGCTGCTCCTGCGCACCGTCGCGACGCTCGTCGCAGAGCTGGCGGCCGCAACTCCGAGGAGCGGCCGACATCCGCGGCTGCGCCCGATTGCGCTCGGCACGCTGGTCATCTCGGCTGCGGGCCTCGCCCGCTGTCTCGCGCCGCGCGGGCCACCGTACCTCCGGATCGTCTAACCGTCACCGCGCCCGCTGGGCGCGGCACACAACGACCACGGAGCTTCACATGAAGATCATCTCGACGCGCGTACGCGCGCTCATCCTGGCGTGCCTGACGGGCGCGCTCATCCTCGGTGTCGCGGCGCCCGCCTTCGGGCACGCGTCGGTCAACCTCTACGGCAGCACGGCCAAGGCCGACGGCTACGGGGCCTTCTGGGTCCGGATCGGCCACGGCTGCGAGGACGACAAGGGCAAGCCGGTCGCGGTCAACAAGGTCACCGTCTTCCTGCAGGGTGCCTTCCAGTCCGGCAAGCCCCAGCAGATCGCCGGGTGGACATCGTCCGTCGTGCAGCTGAAGAACAACGGCGGCTACCGCCTCGACTGGGTCGCCACCGGTGATGCACTGCGCGATGACGAGTTTCAGGACTTCGGCATCAGCACGAAGTACCCGATGAGTGCCGGCACGTATCGCGTCCCGGCAATCCAGTACTGCGGCGCGTACAAGACCGCCTGGGTCGAGAAGGATCACGCCGCTGATCATCCGGCCGCGACCATCACGGTGGGAGCAGCCGCAACCTCGTCCCACTAGGGCGTAACGTGGGGGGCCGGCCGTCGTCGGTCCCCCACAACCCCATGCATCAGCATCCTCACCATCTGATCGTCCTCGCCCTCGTCGGGCTGCTCGTCCTGCCCGCTGCGGCGGCTGCGCATGCCGTGGCCGGCGCGAAGGTCCCCATGCCGAACGCGGTGCTGGCGGTGGCCCCCGGCTCGGTACGGGTCGCGTTCAGCGAGCCCGTCAAAGGCACCACAGACGCGCTCACGGTCGTCAACGCGGCCGGCGTGCGTGTCAGCGGGCCGGCCCGCTTCGGCTCGCAGGCGGTCACCGCACCGCTCACCACCACGGCCCCCGGCCGCTACGCCTACGCGTACTCGGTCGAGAGCCTGGACGGGCACGTGATCACGGCGGCCTTCGCCTTCGCCGTGCGTGCCAGGACCCCGGCGGCGAACCCGGTCTCGCTGACCCTCGCGGGCCGTCGCGTCCGCCTCTCCGGCGGGCGGGTCGGCATCCGGACCCTGCGGCTCTGGGCCGACGCGCAGGAGGGCACGGTGCGCTGGACCAGTCCGCTCCTCGCTGCACCGTTCATCTGGACCATTCACAACGGCGTCGCCCACGGCCTGCTCCCGTTCGCGGGCGCCTATACGCTCGAGGCACGCGTCCGTACCGGCACGTTCAACGAGCTGATCGCCACCAGCACCACCACGATCGAACCATGACCGACCACCCGAACCTGATTCTGGAGACCCCATGAACACCACGTGCCTACCGCTGCGCGCGGCTCTCGGAGCCGCGCTGGCCGCCGCGGCGCTGCTCGCCCTGACCGGGACCGCCCTGGGCCATGCCGAGGCGGTCCCGACCGGCACGCCCAAGGCCGGCGCCGCGGGCACGATCATCATGCACATCGGCCACGGATGCGAGGACGCAGCCGGACGGACCTACGACACGGACCGGATCGTGGTGCAGCTGCCGGCCGGGTTCACCAACGTGACCGTGCCCAAGCACGCGGGCTGGGTGGGCACGGTCGCAGCCACCGGCGCCGGCACGCGCGTGCAGTGGAAGACCACCGGAGCAAAGCTCGGCAAGCACACGCACGGCGAGTTCTCGATCCGCATGACCTACCCCAGCAGGAAGGGCAGCTACGGCCTGCCGACCGTCCAGTACTGCGCCAATCGATCGACCGCCTGGATCGAGAAGCCGGTCGGGGGAGTGGAGCCGGATCTGCCGCTTCCGATGATCACGGTGCGCTGACGCGGGCCGGGGGATGCGGGTGACCATCGCACTCGCATCCCCGCCTTGGGTACACTCGCGCCGTCGGGCGATTAGCTCAGTCGGTTAGAGCGCCTCTCTGATAAGGAGGAGGTCCCTGGTTCGAATCCAGGATCGCCCACTCGTACGACAGCACCACGGAGCCGTCGGCCGCCAGGCCGACGGATCCGCCACACTGCAGCTGTGTCCATGACCGAGCCCATCACCGTCGCCATCACCGGAATCGGCATCGTCGGTCCGACGGGCAACGGCACCGACGCTCTCTGGTCGTCCCTGATGGAGCATCGCTCGGGCGTCATCCGCCTCGAGGGTGAGCAGTACGAGGGCCTGCCGGCGCGGCACGCGGCCCCGATCGCCGACTTCGACCTGACCCCGTACGTCGACAAGCGCGCTGCTCGGCGCATGGGGCGCTTCGCCCGCTTCGCCCTGGTCGCCGGCGACCTCGCCCTCGCCGATGCCGGCCTGACCGATATCTCCGGACCGCGCACCGCGATCACGATCCACACGGGCGCCGGCGGCATCCCCGAGGGCGACGAGGAGGTGCTCAAGCGCCAGAACGATCCCAGCCGCATGGGCCCGCTCTACGTGCCGCTCGTCTCGGGCAACATGGCCGCGGCCAACGCCGCGATCAAGTGGGGCGTGACCGGACCGGTCACCGCGGGCGTCGGCGCCTGCGCCGCGGGCACGATCGCCGTCGCCGAGGCCTTCCACACGCTGCGCCGTGGCGACGTCGATGTCGTCTTGGCCGGCGCCAGCGACGCTGCACTGACTCCGTACCTGATGTCCAGCCTGGCCAACGCCGGCGCGCTGTCGACCGCCGAGGGCGACCCGTCCACGCTGTCGCGTCCCTTCGACGCGGGCCGCACGGGCTTCATCCCCGCCGAGGGTGCGGCCATGCTCGTCCTCGAGCCGCTGGAGCGCGCGCTCGCCCGCGGCGCCCACGTCTACGCGACGATCGCCTCCGTCGCCATCTCCTGCGACGCATACCACGTCACTGCACCCGACCCCGCGGGCGCGGGGGCCGAGCTGGCCCTGCGCGGCGCGCTCGATCGCTCCGGCATGGACGCCTCGGAGATCGGCGCCGTCATCGCCCACGGCACCGGCACCCAGCTCAACGACGCCAGCGAGGCCGCCGCCGTCAAGCGCGTCCTCGGCACGGCCCCGCACGTCACGGCCCCCAAGGCCGTCCTCGGCCACGGCCTCGGCGCCGCCGGCGCCTTCAGCGTGGCGATCGGCGCCCTCGTCGCCGACCGCGGCCTCGTGCCGCCGGTGATGAACCTCGACAACCCCGATCCGGCCTGCGACGTCAACCTCGTGCGCGGAGCGGCGGCGACCCTCGAGCAGCCCGGGGTGATCGTGGATGCGTTCGGGTTCGGCGGGCAGAATGCCGTGATCGCCTTGCGGCGAACCTAAGACCGCCGCAAGGCGATCACGG
>CANJXE010000057.1 GCA_947478745.1 Actinomycetota bacterium | reverse complement strand
TTCGACCTGCAATCCGCCAACGCTGCGGGCTGCGCGAGCATCGGCGTCACGTGGGGCGTCTTCAAGCGCGAGGCGCTCGCGCCCGAGAGTCCTCTGGCCATCGTCGACACGCCTGCCGAGCTGCTCGAGGTGCTCGCCGGGTGAGCGCACAGCGCGTCGAGGAGCTGACGCGCCAGCTGCGCGCGTGGGATCGCGCGTACTACCTCGAGGACGCGCCGGTCGTCGATGATGCCACCTACGACGCCGCGCTCCGCGAGCTGCGCGAGCTCGAGGCTGCGGATCCGAGCCTGCTGCGCCCGGACTCGCCCACGCAGCGCGTCGGCGGCGGCGTCTCTCGCGGCTTCGAGGAGGTGCGCCACCTGCTGCCGATGCTCTCGCTCGCCAACGCGCGCGACGATGACGAGCTGCTGGCCTGGGATCAGCGGCTGCAGAAGCAGCTGGTCGAGGCCGGGCACGAGGATGAGCCCGTCTTCGTCGTCGAGCCGAAGATCGACGGTCTCGCGCTCTCGCTCGTCTACCGGGACGGCCTCCTCGAGCGCGCCGTGACGCGCGGCAACGGCGAGGCCGGGGAGGACGTCACCGCCAACGTGCGGACGATCCGCGCCGTGCCGCTGTCGATCGATGATCCGTACCCGCCGGCGCTGATCGAGGTGCGCGGCGAGTGCTACATCCCGCTCGAGGCCTTCAAGCGCCTCAACGAGGAACGGCTCGATGCTGGCCAGCCCGTCTACATGAACCCGCGCAACACCGCGGCCGGGTCGCTGCGCCAGCTCGACCCGGCGATCACGGCGGAGCGGCCGCTCTCGTTCTGGAGCTACGGCATCGGCGCGCTTGAGGGCACCGTGTTCAGCTCGCACCACGAGGCGCTGCAGTGGCTGTCCGCCCGCGGGTTCCCCGTCAACCCGCGGATCACGACGATGACGGGCATCGAGGCGGTGCGCGAGGCCTGCCACGCGATCGAGCGCGACCGCGAGGCGCTCGGCTACGACATCGACGGCGCGGTCGTCAAGGTCGACAATCTCGCGCTGCAGACCGCGCTCGGCTCGGTCGGCCGCGATCCGCGCTGGGCGATCGCCTTCAAGTTCCCGCCCACGACCCGGACCACGAAGCTGCTCGCGATCGAGATCAACGTGGGACGCACCGGCGCGCTCAACCCCTTCGCCGAGCTCGAGCCCGTCGAGGTCGGCGGCGTCATCGTGCGGCACGCCACGCTGCACAACGAGGAGGACATCAACCGCAAGGACATCCGGGTCGGCGATACGGTCATCGTCCAGCGCGCGGGCGACGTCATCCCGCAGGTGATCGGCCCGGTGCTCGACGATCGGACCGGCCATGAGCAGGTCTTCCGCATGCCGGCCGACTGCCCGGCCTGCGGCGAGCCCGTCGTCAAGAACGAGGAGGACGCCAAGCACTTCTGCGTCAACCCGCGCTGTCCGAGCCGCGACGTCGAGGGCATCAAGCACTTCATCTCGCGTAGCGCGATGGACATCGACGGCGTCGGCGAGAAGCTGATCGACCGACTCTACGAGCTCGAGCTGGTGCGCCGCTCGAGCGACCTGTACCGCCTGACGGAGGACGATCTCCTGCCGCTCGAGGGCTTCCAGGAGAAGTCCGCGCGCAACACGGTCGAGGCCATCGCCGCTTCACGCGCACGCCCCTTCGGCAACGTCCTGTTCGGTCTCGGCATCCCGCACGTCGGCCTGATCACGGCGCAGGCGATCGCCCGCGCATTCGGTTCGATGCAGCGGCTGATGGAGGCGGGGGCAGAGGAGATCGCGGAGGTCGATGGCGTCGGCGGGGTGATCGCCGAGGCGGTCGCCGCCTGGTGCGCCGACCCCGAGCGGCAGGCTGAGGTTGCGGCGCTGCGCGAGGCAGGCGTGACGCTCGAGCTGAGTGCCGAGGAGATGCCCGTCGAGGGTGGACCGCTCAGTGGCATGACGATCGTCGTGACGGGGACGCTCGACGGCTTCTCCCGTGACGAGGCGAAGGCCGCGATCGAGCGCCTGGGCGGCAAGACGACGGACTCGGTCTCGAAGAAGACGGCGTACGTCGTGGTCGGAGCCTCGCCGGGCTCCAAGGTCGCCAAGGCCGAGAAGGCGGGCGTGCCGATCCTCGATGAGGCCGGGTTCCGCGCGCTGCTCGGGCTGTGAGCGGTGATCAGCTTTGCTTTGGGGTCAGACCCCTCCGCAAAGTCGGACTCGTTGCAGGGGAGCACGGCGGTAATGCGACTTTGCGTAGGGGTCTGACCCCAAAGCAAAGTTGATCACCGGTCAGTCGTGCGCGGGGAGGATGAAGCCGTCGGCGTCGATGCGCGCGCCGATCGAGGTCGCCGTGCCGAGCGGTCCGGTGGGGAGGCCGGCGGGGCCGCGCACGACGAGGCGCTCGTCCTCGATGGTCGCCGTGTGGCCGGGGGCGGGCAGTCCGTAGGCGTCGAGGCGGTGGCGGTGCGGCTGGTTGATCGCCGCGGGCACGATCAGGTGGGAGTCCGCGATGGCGTGCAGGACGGCGGTGCCGCTGAGGTGCAGCTGGTCGCAGAGCTCGGTATCGATGAAGCCGTCGGGGACGATCACGCAGCGGGCGGGCGGTGCAGTGCTGTGCCGTCCCAGCCGTCGGGCGAGACCGGCCAGGAAGCGCGGCCCGGTTGCTCCCGGCTCGGGCAACGCGGCGACATCGGCGCACGAGGCCACGATCACGCCGGGACGAATCATCGGCGCATCGCCGAGCTCGCCGATCGCCACCGGCGCGCCGATCTCGAGGGCGGCCAGCGCGAGGGCCAGCAGCCACGGCTGATCGAGCGGCACGGCGATCAGCACCGGCTCGTCGGGGCGCAGCAGGTCGGCGACCTCCTGGAGGGAGCGCATCGCGGCGTGCAGCTGCTCGAGCGTGAAGGCGGTGCCGTCGACGCCGATGATCGCGGTCTGAACGTCGCCGCGGGCCGCCGCGCGCTCGGCGAGGGCGGCGGGCTCCAGCGCGGCGTGCAGCACGCCGTGGGCAGCGAGCCGCTCGAGCGACCGGCCGCCATCGGCCGTCGCCGCGCAGGGCACGGCGACCTGATCGAGCCCCGTCTCGACAGCCACAGCGGCGGCACGGATCGGCGTGGCGACGAGGGCGGCGGCGAGGGGCGCCTGGACCATTCCGAGGCGGATGGTCATGCCGGCCTCGAGTGCCGCAACCGCGAAGGTCAGCGCCTCGCTGGTCGTGGCGTGCTCCAGCGCGAGGACGCTCTCCGGCTCGCGCCCGAGCTCGAGCATGGCGTTGGCGAGCTCCTTGACGCGAGTCTCGAACAGCGGTCGATCGAGCACGCGCCAGAGCGCACCGCTGCGCGTCCAGAGGGCGGGGGAGGGTGGCTGCACGTGCATGACCCCGCGAGGGTAGCCGCTAGACGGGGTTGTCGACGGCAAGGAACGTCGTCGAGATGCCGAAGCGCTCGGCCGCAGCGGCGCCGAGCGCCTGGACGCCGACCGTCTCCGTGGCGCTGTGGCCCGCCGCGATCAGGTGCACGCCGAGCTCGCGGGCCAGGGCGGCCGAGTCCTCGCGCGGCTCGCCGGTGATGAAGGCGTCGAGTCCCGCCGCTGCTGCTTGGCGGATGTCCTTGGCGGCGCCGCCCGAGACGATGCCGATCGTGCGGACGGGGTGCTCGCCGCCCGACAGGACCAGTGGCGTCGAGCCGAGCAAGGAGCCGAGCGTCGCGGCGACCGCGGCTAGCGGAACCGCGGTCGGCAGCGCGCCCTGGACGCCGAGCAGCACGCCGCCGTGCTCGCCGAACGGCGCGCGATCGACCAGGCCCAGCAGATCGGCCAGGCGGGCGTTGTTGCCGAGCGAGGGGTGCGCGTCGAGCGGCAGGTGGTAGGCGATCAGTGACAGGTCGCCGGCGAACAGCGTCTGCAGGCGACGGCGCTCGAGGGTGCCGATGATCGGATCGTCGCCCTGCCAGAAGAGTCCGTGGTGCACGAGCAGCGCCTGCGCCTCGGCGGCCACCGCGCGCTCGATCACGTCGAGCGAGACGGAGACGGCCGTTGCGAGGTGCGAGACCGCTTCGGCACCGACGACCTGCAGCCCGTTCGGGCCGTAGTCGCGGAACGAGCCCACGGCGAGCGTCTCATCCATCCAGCTCACGAGATCCGCGAGCCGCACGGTGCTCACCCCGGCTCGCCCGCCCCGAGCGGCAGGCCATCGGAACCGGCGGGGATGGCCATCGAATCGACCTGATCGACGAGACGGATACCCGAGGCGTCGACCTCGAGCACGTCGCCGTTCTGGCCCACATGCACGTTGTGCGCGTGGACGCCGTTCTCGATCGCCAGCTCGGCCTGAGCGCGCAACATGGCCTCTTCGCCGTGCATGGGGATCACGACGTTCGGGCGCAGCATGCGGATCATCTCGGCGATCTCGTCCGAGCGGGCATGGCCCGAGACGTGGATCGCAGCATCATGGTGCGTGACGACGCGCGCGCCGCGCATGCGCAGCATGTTCTGCATCTCCTCGACCGGACCCTCGTTGCCGGGGACCGGGCGGGAGGCATAGACGACGGTGTCGCCGTTGCCGATGTGGAGGTCGGGATGCTCGCCGCGCGAGGCGCGACCCAGCACGGCGAACTCCTCGGCCTGCGAGCCGGTGCAGATGACGAGCGACTTGACCCCGCCGATGTCGCGACGCGACAGACCGGGCATGTGGGTCGGCTCCAGCTCGTGCAGACGCTCGGCGATCTTGACGTTGCGGCGCATCGAACGGCCCAGCAGCATCACCTGACGGTGCGTGCGGTCGGCAGCGCGCATCGCGTGGTCGATGCGGTCGATCTGCGACGAGAAGCTGGTCAGCACGATGCGGCCGGAGACCTCATCGATGACGTCGTTGAGCGGCTCGATCGTGGTGGCCTCCGACGGCGTGCGGCCCGGGAGCTGCGCGTTCGTGGAGTCGCCGAGCATCGCGAGGACGCCGGCGTCGCCGATGGCGGTCAGGCGCTTGCGATCGACCTGGCGGCGGACGTCCTGGCCGGTGGCGTCGAGCTTGTAGTCGCCGGTCAGCACGATCGTGCCGATCTTCGTCGTCAGCGCGATGGCGCAGGGATCGGGGATCGAGTGCGCGACGCGGATGAACTCCGCGGTGATCGAGCCGATCTCGATGAGGTCGCCGGGGGCGACCGTGACGAGGGGCGGGACCGGAAGGTCGTGCTCGGAGAGCTTGGCCTCGATCATCCCGATCGAGAACGGCAGCGAGATGATGCGGCCGATCGGGGTGCCGGAGCGGATCAGGTGCGCGAGCGCGGCGACGTGGTCGTCGTGGGCGTGCGTGATCAGGACGGCGTCGACCGGCTTGCCACGCATGACGCGCACGTCGGGCAGGAAGATATCCACGCCGAGGCCGCGGTCATCGCCGTGGGGGAAGCCAATGCCGCAGTCGATGACGATGCGGAAGCCGTCGTGCTCGACGACGGTCATATTGCGCCCGACCTCGCCGAGTCCGCCGATGGGGGTAATGCGAATAGGGTCAGTCACGAGCCACACGGTATCGGGAGCGGGGCCGTTCCGCGCCAGACACTCCGCGCATGCGTCGGGCTGCCGGTCGGTGGTCTGCAATACTCATCGCGCTCGGGGTGTGGCGCAGCCTGGTAGCGCGCTCCGTTCGGGACGGAGAGGTCCGCAGTTCGAATCTGCGCACCCCGATGAGCAGCACTGACGGCAATCCCGGGCCGTCCCGCACCTACCCTTCGGGGTATGCCGTACGGATGGGACTACGCAGTGCTCGTGCTGCTGCAGGCCGCGACGATCCCGCTCGTGCGCGATCCGGGCCTGCTGCGGCGGATTCCGCGGCACCCGCTGCTCGGGCTCCTGCCGCTCGTGGCGATCGGTGGCGGGGTGATCGCGTTGGGTGCGATTCCGGGTGCGGTGGCTGCGGTCACGGCCCTCGCGGCGTTCGCCGTGCCGCCGCTCGCGCTCGTTGCCGCACTGCACGTGCGCCGCTGGGCGATCCCGCTGGCGCTGCTCTCGCCGCTGCTCTGGCTCGCCGTGTGGCGGTTGCCGACGAGCGGGTGGACGCAGTTCGCCGGCGACCTGGTGATCGTGCTCGCGGCCGTCGCGCTCGGCCGGCTGACCGGGTGGGTCGCGCCGCGCCCGGCGCTCGCCGTCGGCGTCCTGATCGCCACAGCGGTGGACATCTGGCAGGTCCTGACCGTGCAGGTCGGGCCCGTTGCGCAGGCGCTTGCTGCTGCAGCGCCGCCGAAGGGCCTGCCGGCGCTGCAGCAGCTCGAGCTGCACGGCGCATCGATGGGGTGGGGCGACGTCTACCTGGCCGCGCTCCTCGGCGCGATCGTCGCAGCGAGCCTGCGGGCCACGATCGTCGCCACCGTCGCGACCGCGCTCGCCGGATTGGCGCTCGGCCTCCTGTTCGGCACCCTCGATCTGCTGCCGGCGACGGTGCCGGTGGCCGTTGGCATGCTCGCGGCGGGCGGGGTCGAGCACCGCCGCGTCGCCGCCTGGGCCCGTGCGGCGACCGACCGCCGGAAAGCCCATAAGATGACCGCACACAAGGAGACCTGACCCATGGCGACCACGATGAATCTCGACGAGCACCTCCTCATCGGAGGCTCCTGGATCGACGCGACGGGCGGCGCCCGCTTCGACGTCACCGACCCCGGCTCCGGCGCGCGCGTCGGTTCCGTTCCCAACGGCACCGAGGCCGATGTCACGGCCGCCATCGACGCTGCCGCTGCAGCGCTGCCCGGCTGGCGCTCCACGCCCGCCATCCAGCGCGCGCGGATCCTGCGCAAGGCCGCTGATCTCATGCGCGAGCGCGCCGACCTGATCGCGACGACGATGACCTCCGAGCAGGGCAAGCCGCTGGCCGAGGCCAAGGGCGAGGTCGAGTACGCCGCTTCCTTCTTCGAGTGGTTCGCCGGCGAGGCCGAGCGCGTCTACGGCCAGATCGCACCGCCGATGAACACGAACAACCGCGTGCTGGTCCTGCGTCAGCCCGTCGGCGTCGTCGCCGCGATCACGCCGTGGAACTTCCCGGCCGCGATGATGACCCGCAAGCTCGGCCCTGCGATGGCGGCCGGTTGCACCAGCATCGTCAAGCCGGCCAGCGCCACGCCGCTGACGGCTGCGCTCGTCCTGCGCTGCATCGAGGACGCCGGCGCCCCGGCCGGCGTGGTCAACCTGATCACCTCGCGCGATGCCGGCATGGTCGCGAAGACGATCTTCTCCGACGACCGCGTCCGCAAGATCTCGTTCACGGGCTCCACGGAGATCGGCAAGGACCTGATCCGCGCCTCGGCCGACCAGGTCAAGCGCCTCAGCCTCGAGCTCGGCGGACACGCGCCGTACATCATCTTCGACGACGCCGACCTCGACGAGGCCGTTGACGGGCTGATCGCATCGAAGTTCCGCAACGCCGGCCAGACCTGCGTCTGCGCCAATCGCGTGTACGTCCAGCGCGGCGTCTACGACGAGTTCCTCAAGCGCCTCGTCGCCAAGGTCGACGCATTCAAGGTCGGCCACGGCCTGACCGAGGGCGTTGTGATCGGTCCGATGATCGACGGCCGTGCCGTCGACAAGACCGAGGAGCACGTGCAGGACGCTGTTGCCAAGGGCGCGAAGCTCGCCAGCGGTGGCCAGCGCCTGACCGGTGGCGAGTTCGAGGGCGGGGCGTTCTACGCGCCGACCGTGCTCGACGGCGTGACCAACGAGATGCAGATCTACTACGAGGAGACGTTCGGCCCGGTTGCCGGCCTGACGCCGTTCGACACCGAGGACGAGGCGATCGCCTTTGCGAACGACTCGATCTACGGGCTCGCCTCGTACTTCCACACGAAGGACTACGCGCGCCTCATGCGCGTCGCCGAGCGCCTCGAGTACGGCATCGTCGGCGCGAACGCCGGCATCATCTCTGCGGCCAACGCGCCGTTCGGCGGCGTCAAGCAGTCGGGCTACGGTCGCGAGGGCGGCTCGGTCGGCATCGACGAGTACCTCGACGTCAAGTACGTCCTGATGGGCGGCGTGGGGACGGTCTGATGCGCGCGGTTCGCCAGCATGCCTACGACCAGCCGCTGGTCGTCGAGGAGGTCGCCCAGCCGTCCGTCGGTGCGGGCGAGTCGCTGGTGACCATCGCGTACGGGTCCGTCAATCCGCTCGACGTCTGGATCGCGAACGGCGCCGTGGCAGCGGCGGGTCCGCTGCCGCGCACGCCGGGCTGCGAGGGCGTCGGCACGACGGCCGACGGCGCGCGGGTCGCCTTCCGCGGCGCGGGCCTCGGCATCGTGCGGGATGGCTCGTGGGCGGAGCAGGTTGCCGTCCCGAATGCGGCGCTGGCACTGATTCCCGATGGCTGTTCCGACGCTCAGGCCGCCGCGCTCGGCATTCCGGGCGTCACCGCCTTCGACTGCCTCGAGGCGGCCGAGGTCGGTGCCGGCTCGACCGTGCTGATCCTCGGCGCCTCCGGTGGCGTCTCGACGATCGCGATGCAGCTGGCCCGCGCCCACGGTGCGCGCGTGATCGCCCAGACGTCGTCGGTCAATCGCGTCGGCCAGGTCTCGCGCTACGCCGACGAGGTCGTCGTCGCGGCGGCCGATGGGCTCGAGGCCGAGGTGCGGGAGATCGCACCCGACGGCGTCGATGTCATCCTCGATCCGCTGGCCGGGCCCTTCTCGGCTCCGTGCATCCGCCTGCTGGCGGCCAAGGGCACGCTCGTGCTCTACGGCGCGAGCGCTGGCAAGGAGTTCTGCTTCGGTCCCCAGGAGATGTACCGCAAGAACGCCAGGCTGATCGGCTACAGCGGGCTGCCCGTCGACCCCGAGGCCACCGCGCGTTCGATGGAGGCGCTCTTCGCCCTCGTCGCCGCGGGCACGCTCGAGGCCGTGATCGCCGCCGAGCTGGCGCTCGATGATGCCAACGAGGCAGTCGACCGCATCACGGGCAATCGTGCCGGCGGCAAGCTGCTGCTGAAGCCCTAGCGTGGGGGCGTTGCGGTGGGGTCCGACCCCGCAGCTTCGTTGATCGCGCTACTCGGGATCGGATGCGGGACCGCGGCGGCTGCGGATCGCGCTGGCGATCACGCGCCACCCGATCAGGCCCACGGCCAGCGCGATCGTCGCGACGATCACGAAGGCGGCCTCGGGTGCGCGACCCTTCTGGATCGTGCGGATCGCCATGCCGATCACCAGCGTCAGGAGCCAGACCGGGACGATTCGCGCGATCGACAGCGGCGTGCGCTGCAGGCGCAGGGCGAACGCGCCCACCGCGTAGCCGACGAGGAACGGCCAGGCGACGCCGATGACGCCCGACAGGGCGCCGCCCTCGCCGTGGTTCTGGCGCCCGATGATGGCGAACAGGATGATCCACGCGACGTCGAGGAGGAGCCACGGCATACGATGATGATCGCATGACCGAACGTCACGAACCCGCACTCGTCCTCGCCGTCGGCGGTGGCCTGGCCGCAGTGCGGACGGACGCGGGGGAGGAGCGCATCGCGAAGTTCGCCGGACGGCTGGACCGCCGTCCCGTGGCAGGCGATCGCGTGCAGCTGTTCATCGAGGCCGACGAGGGCGGTCGGATCGACGTGATCGAGCCCCGCAGCACCGAGCTGCGACGGCAGCAGCGCATGCGCTCGGAGGGCGAGCGCGCGATGAAGGAGCAGGTGCTGGCCGTCAACGCCGAGTGCGTGCTGATCGTCGCGTCGATCGCCGATCCGCCGCTGCGGCGCGGGCTGATCGACCGCATCCTCGTGGCCGCCTGGCGTGGCGGGATGGAGCCGCTGCTCGCGATCACCAAGGCGGATCTCACCGGACGGGCCGAGCAGGACCCCGAGCTCGTGCTGGCCGACTATCGCGCGATCGGCGTGGCCGGCGTCGTCATCGACGTGCGCACCGAGGCCGGGGCCGACGCCGTGCGCGAGCTGATCAGGGGGCGGACAACCGCGGTCGTCGGTCACTCGGGCGTCGGCAAGTCGACGCTCGTCAATGCGCTCACCGCAGGTGGCCAGACGACGGGGGCGATCCACGAGCTCTCCGGCCGCGGCCGGCACACGACGACGACTGCGACGTGGCTCGACATGCCGGGTGGCGGCGCGCTGATCGACCTGCCCGGCCTGCGCAGCTTCTCGCTGGCCGGCATAACCCCCGCCGACCTCGCCCGCGCCTTCGGTGACGTCGCAGAGGCCTCGGAGCAGTGCCGCTTCAGCGACTGTCGCCACGTGGGCGATGATGGCTGCGCGGTCGAGCGTCTGGTCGACCCCGCGCGGCTGGCGTCCTACCGCAAGCTGCTGATCGAGCTGCAGGAGGGGTAGGTCGCGTGGTGGCCGTGGCCGCCTTGAGACGACCTAGATACGGCCGAGCGCCTGCTTGATGCGCTGGAGCTCCTGCGACTGGCGCGTCAGCTCCTCGAGCTGGGCCTCGAGCGCCGTGACGTGCTCGTGCAGGGCCTCGACGGCGGCGCGGGCCTCGTTCGTCAGGCGCTCCGTCTGGCCGCTCGCGGCCGTGCGGGTGGTGCGCACCGCGGCCTTGGCCGACTGGCGCACGCCGCCACCGTCGGGCTGGCGCTTGGCCATGCGGTAGTACGTCGTCGTGACGGTCGCGGCCGAGCGGCCGGTCTCCTGCGCAACCCGCGCGAAGGCCTCCGTCTTGTTCATGCCCGCGTCGATCAGCTTCCGGACTGCGGCATAGGTCTCGGGACCGATCGAACCGCGGGGAGCCTTGGAATCATCAGGAGCATCAGACATGTCAGAAGATTGTCATAT
>CANJXE010000056.1 GCA_947478745.1 Actinomycetota bacterium | reverse complement strand
GGCGGCAACTGCCGCCTCCCCGCCCTCCCCGAGGCGGAGCGCCGACCCGCAGTCGAGCGTCAGCAGGAGGCGCTCGGACAGGTCGGCAGGCGCCGTGCGCACGAGATCGTCGTAGCCGAGCCACCGGTAGTCGGCCGGCAGCGGTGCGTCGCCCGGGGCCCACAGGACGACGTCCCAGCCGTTGTCGCGCAGGGTCCGGCCGCAGCCGATCAGCGAGCCGAGGGCGTCACCGTCGGGAGCCTCATGGCACGCCACCACGATCCGCGGGTGCGCGCGCAGGGCTGCCGCAGCGGCGGGTAGGCTCACGCCGGCTCCTCTGGCAACGTCGGCGAGGTCGGTGGGTTCTCGCGGAGCAGCTGCTCGATGCGGTCGGCGCGGTCGATCGACTCGTCGTGGATGAAGCGGAGGATCGGCGTGTTGCGCAGCGAGAGCTCGTCGTTGACGGCGGCCTGCAGCACCGGGCGGGCCGCCTCGAGCCCTTCGAGCGCACGCTTCTGCACCTTCTCGTTGCCGTGCAGCTGCACGAAGACGTCGGCCACGGCGGTGTCCTTCGAGGCACGCACCTCCACGACGGTCACGGTCCGCAGCCGGGGGTCGTTGAGGCGCGCAATACGCTCGCCGAGCACCTCGCGCAGCAGGCCGTCAATGCGGCGACCGCGCTCCTTGCCTCCGCGCTTCATGCGAGATCCTCTGGCGTCACGATGCGGGCCTGGATGATGCTGACGCCCTCCGTCTCGCGTTCCAGCCACTCCTCGAGCGCGGTGATCCGCTGGTCGCACCCGGACTGCGTCTGCTCGACGACCGCTGCGGTCAGCTCGCCGTGCCACGGCGTGTCGAGATCCCCGACCTCGGCCACTGCAGCACCGAAGCGCTCGGCGAGGCCGTGCCGGATGCGCGCCAACGCGCTGCGGCGATCCTTCAGCGTGGCGCTGCCGGACAGGCGCACGTCGAGACTCACGATGCCGACGAATCCGCTGCTCATGGACCGAAGGCTACTTGGCACGGGGCGGAAGCCGGGCACCACGGCGCAGGCGCTCGAGTTCGCGCGGCGAGACGGGGCGCCAGGCGCCCGGCTCGAGCTCGCCCAGATCGATGTCGCCGAGCCGGTTGCGGAGCCCTTCGCGGGTGACACGCTGCGACAGCGGGAAGGTCGGATCGCTCAGCCGCTTGGCGACGGCGGCGTCCGCCAGCAGGAGCTCCAGCCCCGCCCCCATCCCGCTGCGGCTGAGCACCGGATGCAGCAGCCCCGGGTGCACGAGCTCGATCGCCTGCCCCGGAGCGCGGTTGAGAACGGCGCCCGTTGGTCCGGCCCCCAGAGCCGAGCCGTCGAGGAGCACGGCGTCGCCCGCGCCGATCTGGGTCGACGGATCCGTGCAGACGCGACCGTTGACGGTGACGCGCTCGGTGCGCAGAAGCCCCTCGACCTCGCGTCGCGTCCCGAGGCCAGCGGCCGCCAGATAGCGGTTGATCCGGACCGTGCCGGCCATGCGGTGCTAGGCGGACTCTTCGGCCGGCAGGTCGGTCGAGACATGACCGCCGGTCGTGACGAGCGTCGGTCGGACGCCCCGGTCGATGGAGTCGCGCGTGACGATGCACCGCGCAATATCGGAGCGGCTCGGCAGCTCGAACATCACATCGGTGAGGGCGTTCTCGATGATCGACCGCAGCCCGCGGGCTCCGGTCTCCCGCTCGAGCGCCTTGTCGGCGATCGCCCAGAGCGCGTCCTCATGGAAGACCAGCTCGGCGTTGTCGTACTCGAAGAAGCGCTGGTACTGCTTGGTCAGCGCGTTCTTGGGCTCGACGAGGATCTCGACGAGCTGCTCGCGACCGAGCTGGTGGACGGCGCTGATGATCGGCATGCGACCGACGAACTCCGGGATCAGCCCGAACTGCACGAGATCCTCGGGCCGGACCTCCTGCAGGAGATCGGCCGTGTCGCTGAGGCGATGCTCGCGCTGGTCCGGCGCGAAGCCGATGGCGTTGCGGCCGATGCGGCGCTCGACGATGCGATCGAGGCCGGCGAAGGCGCCGCCGCAGATGAACAGGATGTTCGTCGTGTCGATCGACAGAAACTCCTGGTGCGGGTGCTTGCGGCCGCCCTGTGGCGGGACGGAGGCGACGGTGCCCTCGAGGATCTTCAGCAGCGCCTGCTGCACGCCCTCACCGGAGACGTCGCGGGTGATCGACGGGTTCTCGGACTTGCGGGCGACCTTGTCGATCTCATCGAGGTAGATGATCCCCGTCTCGGCCTTCTTGATGTCGAAGTCGGCGGCCTGGATCAGCTTCAGCAGGATGTTCTCGACGTCCTCGCCGACGTAGCCGGCCTCGGTCAGGGCCGTGGCGTCGGCGATCGCGAAGGGCACGTCGAGAATCCGGGCCATCGTCTGGGCGAGCAGCGTCTTGCCGCAGCCAGTCGGGCCGAGCAGCAGGATGTTCGACTTGCCGAGCTCGACCTCGCCATCGCCCTCGGCGGCCATGCGCACGCGCTTGTAGTGGTTGTACACGGCGACGGACAGCATCCGCTTCGCCTCGTCCTGGCCGATCACGTAGTCGTTCAGGAACGCGTACATCTCCTGTGGTGCTGGCAGCGTTCGGGATTCGAGCGTCGTCGGAGCCTTCAGCTCCTCCTCGATGATCTCGTTGCAGAGATCGATGCACTCATCGCAGATGTAGACGCCGGGACCGGCGATCAGCTTCCGCACCTGCCGCTGCGTTTTGCCGCAGAAGGAGCAGAGAAGCTGCTCGCCGGTGTTGTCCGACGCCTGCGCCATCAGCGGTGAGCGATCACCTGATCGATGATGCCGTAGGACTTGGCCTCTTCAGCACTCATGAAGTTGTCGCGCTCGGTGTCCTGCTTGACCTTCTCGGCGGACTGGCCCGTGTGCAGGGAGAGCAGGCGATCGAGGTTCTGGCGCATGTCGATGATCTCGCGCGCATGGATCTCGATGTCGGTGGCCTGACCCTGGAAGCCGGCGGAGACCTGATGGATCAGGATCTTCGAGTTCGGCAGCGCCATGCGCTTGCCCTTCGCACCGCCGGCGAGCAGGAACGCGCCCATCGACATGGCGATGCCGCAGCAGATCGTCTGCACGTCGGGCTTGATGAACTGCATCGTGTCGTAGATCGCCATGCCGGCGTAGACGGAACCGCCCGGCGAGTTGATGTACAGCGAGATGTCCTTGTCGGGGTCCTCGGACTCCAGATGGATCAGCTGCGCGACGATCAGGTTCGCGATCTGGTCATCGACGGGGGTGCCGAGGAAGACGATGCGCTCGCTGAGGAGACGGGAGTAGATGTCGAAGGCGCGCTCTCCGCGCGATGTCTGCTCGACGACCATGGGGACCAGTGGGCTCACGATGGGACCTTTCGGTGTTGGTGTGCGGTTTTCCTGCTCGGGAGACGCGGACTAGTTCGCCGCGTCCTCCCCATCATCGTCCTTCGCCGGCTCGACCGGCTTCGGACTGCGCGCGTTCGCACGCGCTTCGGCCTCGTCGGCCGTGATCTCCTTGGCCGCGGCGACCGCCTGGTCGAGCGCATCGCGCAGGATCAGGTCGTGACGGACATCCTCGCGCATGGCGGCGTCGGACATGATCCGCTCGATGACCTCCTCGGACTCGCTCTCCTCGGCGGCCTGATCGGCGATGAACGCGCGCAGGGCGGTGTCGTCGACCGTGATGCCGTTGGCCTCGACGTACGCCTCGAGAGCGAGCTCCTCGCGGACCTCGCGGCCAGCCTCGGGCATGAGCTCCATGTAGAGCGAGTTCATGTCGCGGCCGATCATCTGCAGGTACTGATCGAGGCCGATGCCCTGCTGCTGGAGCGAGCGAGCCATCGACTGCATGCGATCGTCGATCCGGCGGGCGATCATCGTCGGCGGGATCTCGACCTCGGCCTGAGCGCCGAGATCCTGAAGGACGTTGCGGCGGAACGCGCCCTCGGCGTCGTTCTTGGCGGTCTCCTCGCGGGCCGTGCGGATGTCGTCCCGGAGCTCGGCGATCGTGTCGAAGCCCGCCATGTTCTTGGCGAACGCGTCGTCGAGGTCGGGCAGCACGCGGGCACGGACCTCCTTGACGGTGACCGTGAAGGTCGCCTCTGCGCCGGCCAGCTTCTTCGGCTTCTGCTCGGCGGGAAGGATCATCGCGACCTCCTTCACCTCACCGGCCTGCATCCCGATGATCGCCTCGTCCAGCTCGTCGAGCAGGCGGCCAGAGCCGGCCTCGACCATCAGGTCGGTGGCCTGGGCGTCCTTGATCGGCTTGCCCTCGACGGCGCCGCTCATATCGACCAGCACCTGGTGCCCGGCCTCGACGGGTGCGTCGATGGCCTGGAACTCGGCACCCGCCAGGCGGATCTTCTCGAGCTCCTCCTCGATCACCTCGTCGGGCGTCTCGGTGGAGGGGCGCACGGCGGCAAGCTCGAGCTTCGCCGGCAGCGTGGCCTTCGGCGGCACGGCGACGACGCCGGTGAACACGAAGGGCGAGCCCTGGACCGGGCCGTCCTCGAAATCGATCTGGGGCTGGTCGATGCCCTCGACGCCGGCTGCGGCGCACGCGCGGCGCCACCAGCCGTCGATGTGGGTGCGGATCGCCTCGTCGGCGATCATCTCCTCGCCGAGGCGCTGGCGCACGACCGCGAGGGGCACCTTGCCCTTGCGGAAGCCGGCGATGCGAATGTCCTTGGCCATGTCGCCGAGGGCATGCTGAAACGCATGATCGACGTCGTGCGCGTCAACCTCGACGCGGATCTTGACCTTGTTGTCCTCGAGGATCTCTACAGCGGTTTCCATGCGTTTCTTTCTGCGACGGCGGGGCCCGATACGGATCGGCATCGTACGGGATCACGTGTTCGGGGCATTCCGATGCGGGTGAGAGGACTTGAACCTCCACGGGGTCTCCCCCACCAGGACCTAAACCTGGCGCGTCTGCCATTTCGCCACACCCGCATGGGGCGAACGGTATCCGAGCACGCTCAGCTCGCGGCGCTGGCAGGTGCCTGAGCCGGCGCCGGCTGCGCCGCGGGAGCCGCCTGTGCAGCTGCACCGGAGCCCGACGACGAGCCCGAGTAGGGCTGGTCGGCTGCGACCTGCGCGGCAGCGGCAGCAGACGCCGCCTCCTTGACAGTGGCGGCCTGCTGGGCGCGCTGCACGGCGAGCAGCAGTTGGCGCTGCCGTGTCTCAGTGCTGGCGACGAGGCGGTTGTAGCGGCGGACGAGTGCGCGATTCTGCTTCGACACCACGGCGTCGTGCCGCGTCGAGCGACGGGCGAGGGCTTCCCAGCCGTCGGCCTCGGCCTTCCACTGCGCGCTGGCGCTCGTGGTGCTGCGGGCCTCGCCGTAGAGCTTGACCGTGATCGTCGCCGTGACGCCCAGCGCGATCACGAGCGCGCACGTCAGGAGCAGGTAGCCGGAGGAGCGCCGCATCAGTCGTCGTCCTCGCCCTGCGCCTCGTGCTCGTCGTCGCCTTCTTCTTCATGCTCATGCTCATGTTCATCGTCCTGCTCCTGCTCCCCACCCAGGCTCGCCACTGCGGCGGCGGGTGCTGCGGCCGGCGTGACGGGAGCTGCCGCTGCCTCCGGCGGGGCCGCAGCCGGAGCCGCCAGCTCGACCTCCTGGAGCCGGGGCGCCGGGGCCGGCGTGCGCAGGGAGTCGAGCGGACGCGCGTCGCCGCTGGCGGGCGTGAACTGCGAGCGCTCGGTGTTGGACTGCGCGAGCGCCGGGTCGCCCTGCTGACCGAGGACGCTCGAGGCCCCGAGGGCGACGACGGCCAGCGCCAGTCCGAGGAGGGCGCTGACGGCGAGACGGGTGCGCGAGATCTTCATGGACGTAGCGTGCGGGCTGCGCACGAGCGTTCGATGAGGACCTCATGAGAGAGCTCTCATCTGGTTCTCGTGGACGACGGCGTGGAGTGCCACGGCCCCGGGTCCATTCGCCTCTGCCCGTTGGCGCTTCACCGACGGGTAGACGCCTCTCCACGCTCGGCTCCCATCGACCCGAGCGGAGTCGCTAGATCTCCGCTGCCGTCCGCTTCGCGGCCTTCGGCGGAGCGCCGCCGGTGAAGCGCCACGCGGCGGCCCCGGCGACCAGCGCGATCCCCAGACCGTAGAGCGCGAGGATGATCGGATTACCGGTATCCGTGCCGAGCCAGAGCCCGTGCGCCATCGCCGCCCCCCAGAAGACGTAGGCGAAGTAGTGCAGCCCGCGCCAGAAGCGGAACGAGACCTTCTTGCGCTTGCGCAGCGCGAAGCTCAGCGGCAGCAGGATCGCGAGCCAGAGTGCGACGGCGCCGAGCACCATCGACGGGCGCGAGTCGATGCCGAAGACGCTCCGCAGCGGGACGTTGGCGTACTCATCGAGGACGAGGGCGACTACGTGGCTGATGATCAGCAGCAGGCCGAACGACTGCAGGACCTGGTGGAGCTCGACGGCGCCCTTGGGCGACTGCACCCCCCGACCGGCGAGCAGCGTGCCCCAGGCGGCGGTCAGGGTGTAGACGAGGACGGCGATCAGACCGGTGGCGCGCGCAATCTCCCAGAGGATCATGCGACCACCTCGTGCCACGTGGCCGTCGTCGCGATCGTGCCGTCGAGGTCGATGCGCGCCGCCGCAACGTCGAGCGTGCGGACGAGCTGGGGATCGAGGACCACGCAGGAGGCGAGCACGTCGGCGGCGACAGGCGCGGCGACGACGACAGCCGAGCCGCGCAGACCCGGCGCGCCCGTGCGCGGGTCGATCAGGTGGTGGACGATGGTGCCGTCGCCGAGCTGCCACTGCCGGCGCTCGCTGGACGAGGTGGCCACGCCCATGCCAGGGCCGGCGATGACGGGGCCGGCGACGGTGTCGATGCGGTGCTCGCCGCGCACGATGGTGAGGTCGCCGCCCGCGTCGATGATCAGGCGCTGGTCGGTGCAGCGCTCGGCGATCAGCGCCGCAGCGCGGCCCGCGGACCAGGACTTGCCGATGCCGCCGAGGTCCAGGGCGCTGCCAGCCGGGATCGTCACGGTGCCGTCGCGCCGCGAGAGCAGGATCGCTCCGGCGGCGGGCGGCGCGTGGTCGGTGGGCGCGGTTGCGGGCGCGTCGTCGCCGACGGCGGTGCGATAGCCCCACGCGCCCAGCGTGCGGGCGAGGAGCGGCTGGAAGAGGCCGTCGGTCCGAGCAGACCAGTCGCGTGCCGCCTCGACGATGTCGATCGTCGCGGCGGACACGGGGACGGGAGAGCCTGCGCCCCGCGTGATGCGGGCGACGTCGCTGGTGGGGATAAAACGCGACCACAGCCGCTCGTCGACTCCGACTGCATCGGCGATCGCCTGGGCATCCTCGCCCGACACGCCACCGCCGTGGTGGATGCGCCAGTCGGCGCCCATCGCGCGGAACGTCCAATCGAGCAGGGGGATCGTACGTTCCATCGGGCTCAGCGTATCGGCGCCGGCGGGCATCAGCTGGCCGCGCTCGCAGGGGCGGCAGCCGGGGCTGCCTGGACGGGGGCGGCCTGCACGGGGGCGGCGGCGGACACCGTCACCTGCGTCTGCGCGGCCGTGGTCGTGTTGACGCGTGTCACGAGCTTGTTGTACTTGTTCACCAGCTTGGTGTTCTGGGCCGTCAGCTGCGACGTGGCCTGATTGGTCTGCTGGGCGGTGGCCTGCCAGCCGGCTGCCTCCTTCTGCCAGGCGTTGGCCTGATCGACCTGGTGGATGGCGAACCCGGTGGTGCCGGTGAGCAGGACGCCGAGCGTGCCGACGGTGATGCGGGTGAGGGTGGAGCTCTTCATGGGTCAGTCCTCCTCGGACTCTCGGTCATCGTGCGCCTGGTCGTCGGCTTCGTGCTCGGCGACGCGGTAGGTGACGGGGATCGTGGTGGTGGTCGTGGTCGTCGTGGCCGGGCGCGCGCCGCGGGGAGTCAGGAGCACCTGCGCGGTGGCGGGTGCGGCGACGGCGAAGCCTGCGCGAGCGCTCTGGGAGGCCTGCAGCCCTTCGCCCTGAAGGGCTCCGGCGAGGGTGCCGCCGTAGAGCACGCCGCCGACGACGAGTGCGCCGGCTGCGAGTCCGACGAGGGCGCTGCGAACGGCCTTGGCGTCTGGGGTGGAGATCTTCATGTCCCTATCGTCGAACACCCGCGCGAGCGTTCGATGAGGGGCGCATGAGGGTGCTCTCACACTGCGCGCGGCAGCGTGATCGCGAACGTCGCGCCCTGCCCGGGGCTGGAGCCCGCGGTGATCGTGCCGCCGTGGGCCTCGACGTACGCCAGGCAGATGGCGAGTCCGAGACCGGCGCCGCCGGCATCGCGGGAGCGTGCTGCATCGGCGCGCGTGAAGCGGTCGAACAGGTGCGGCAGGAGGTCGGTTGGGATGCCCTCTCCATCGTCGGCGACGGTCAGGTGCACCGCTGATGGGGACGTCTCCACGGTCACGCGGATGCTGCCGCCGACGGCGGTGTGCCGCACAGCGTTGGTGAGCAGGTTGACGAGGACGTCGACCAGCGCGTCGTGATCACCGAGCACCGGAGCGTCCGTGCTCGGAACGTCGACGACCCAGGCGCGATCGGCGTCGCCGCGAACGCGATCGACGGCCTCCTGGGCGAGCACGGATGCGTCGATGCGCTGCATGCGCTCGGCGGGGATCTCCCCCGCCCGCGCCAGCAGCAGGAGGCGCTCGACGAGCCGCCCCATCCGCTCCAGCTCGTTGACGGCGAGGTCGATCGCGGCCTGCACGGAGGCCGCGTCCTCGCGGGAGGGCTCGAGTACCTCGAGGTGTCCGCGGGCGATCGTGATCGGCGTGCGCAGCTCATGGGAGGCGTCCTGCACGAACCGCTGTTGAGCGGCGAACGCGGACTGGAGCCGCTCCAGCATGGCGTCAATGGCGGCGGTCAGACGCGCGATCTCGTCGGTGCCGCCGATCGGGCCCACGCGTGCCTCGGGATGGCCGGCCGTCACCCGCTCGGCGCGCCGCGTCATCACGGACAGCGGGCGCAGCGCGCTGCGGGCCGCGAGCCACGCGAGCCCGATGGTCAGCAGGATGCCGAGGCCGCTGGCGATCAGGAGGGCGCGCAGCAGGGCGTCGATCCGCCGGTTGGCCGTCTCCTGGGGCACCGCCGAGGCCGCGGTGACGCCCGCCGCATCGCGGGCCACGGCGGCGGTGTACGAATCTCCATCGACGCTGATGGTCTGCGTGCCGGTGCTCCCGGTCAGCAGGGGCACGAGCGCGCGAGCCGCCTCCTGGCTGATCAGCGCGCGCCCGTTCGGAGCGCTGACGGCGAGCAGCGTGTCCGATGCGCTGCGGCGCACGAGATACGCGTTGGTGCTGGGGTCGAGCCGGACGGAGGCGCGGGTGGAGCCCCGGCGTTGCTCGGACTCGTTCTTCTCGACCTCGTCGATGTCCGGCACGGTCGCATCCTCGTCCTCGCCGGTGGAGGTCTGACCATCGACCTCCGCCGTGCTCGAGCCGGTCTCTGCCGGGGTGGTCTCGCTCGGGCGCTCGGCGTCGCCGGTCGTGTCCTCCGCCTGGGCGGCGACCGCCAGCAGGCTGCGGGCCTCGAGGTTCGCCTGCGAGCGCAGATCCGTGTCGATCGACCGTTGCTCGAGGACCAGCACCGCGCCCCCGACGATCACCAGCACGATCAGGGTGAGCAGCGTGCTGGTGGCGGCGAATCGCCACCGGATCGGCAGTCGGCGGCTCATCGATCCACCAGCCGATACCCCATCCCCCGCACGGTCTCGATGCGCGCGGCGTCGTCGTCGCCGATCTTGGTCCGGAGGTAGCGGATGTAGACGTCGACCACGTTCGAGCGCGGGTCGTGCGAGATCCCCCACACGCCATCCAGGATCTGCTGGCGCGACAGGACCTGACCGGGATGGCGCATCAGGTACTCGAGGAGGGCGAACTCTCGGGCCGAGAGCTGGATCGCAGCACCATCCCGGAGCACCTCACGTCGCCGCAGGTCGAGATGGAGGTCGCCGACGATGACCTCGTCGCTGCGCGACGCGGCGGAGGCTCGGTCGACGGTGCGCAGGTGCGACCGCACGCGCGCCGCGAGCTCGGAGAAGGCGAAGGGCTTGACCACGTAGTCCGTGGCGCCGAGATCCAAGCCGCGCACGCGATCGTCGATGTCGCCGCGGGCGGTCAGCATGATCACGGGGACGAGCGGGTCGACGCGGCGGATCTGCGTCAGCACCTCGAAGCCGTCGAAGCCCGGCAGCATCACGTCGAGGATGACCAGATCGGCGGGCGCCGCCAGGAAGATCCCGACGGCGGACGGGCCGTCGCCGGCCACCTCGATCGCGTGGCCCTCGCTGGCAAGTCCCTTCTCGATGAACGACGCGATCAGCGGCTCGTCCTCTACGACCAGAATGCGCATGCGCACATCCTGACAGCCGCGGATGAGGCCGCTCTCATGCGCGCTGCCTCCTGCGAGGTGACGGAGCCCGCCGTGGCGCTAGCTGGCCTGGCTCTGCGGCTGCTGGGACGGAGCCGGCTGCGCGTACGGCTGCTGGGGCTGCTGATACTGCGGCTGCACGGATTGCTGCTGCGGATCTGCGGACTGCGACGGGGCATTCTGGCTCTGGTCCTGCGGGACGAGCCACGGGTCCTGTGACTGCTGCTGGCTCTCCGGCACGGCCTGCGGCAGCGTGGGCGCAGCGCTGCGCTCGCGCGTGCCGTCGGCGTGCGGTTCAGGCGCGCTCGCAGCGGAGCCAAGGGCGCTGGTGACGAGGCCGTGCGCCGGGGAGCCGTGGGCGACGACGCCCAGCGTGGCGAGGCCAGCGACGAACCCGACGGCCCCGCTGCGGAGGACCTTGCTGCGGCGTGCTGCTCTGGACATGGACGCACTCTGCCGATCGATCCTGAGAGC
>CANJXE010000055.1 GCA_947478745.1 Actinomycetota bacterium | reverse complement strand
TCGGCGACGTCGCGGGCGAAGGCCATCTCGTGGGTGGCGATCAGCATCGTCATGCCGCCCTCCTTGAGCTCGCGCACGACCTCGAGGACCTCGCCGACGAGCTCGGGGTCGAGGGCGCTGGTGATCTCGTCGAGCAGGAGCGCGCGCGGGCGCGTGGCGATCGCGCGGATCAGCGCGACGCGCTGCTGCTGGCCGCCGGACAGCTGGTCGGGGTAGGCGCGCTCGCGATCGGCCAGCCCGAAACGGGCGAGCAGCGCACGCCCCTCTTCCCGGGCCTCGTCCTTGGGAATGCCGTGGGCCTTGATCGGCGCAAGCGTGATCTGGTCGAGGACGCTCATGTGCGGGAAGAGGTTGAAGTGCTGGAAGACCATCGCCAGCGAGCGACGCGCACGCTGCGGATCGACCGACGGGTCGGTGATGACCTCGCCGTCGAGCAGCACATCGCCATCGTCGATGTCGACGAGGAGGTTGATGCAGCGCAGCAGCGTCGACTTGCCCGAGCCCGACGCGCCGATCATCACGACCGCCGTGTGCTCCTCGACCTTGAGGTCGATACCGCGCAGCACCGGCTTGTCCTCGAACGCCTTGGTGACCCCCTGGATCTCGAGGACGGGCGTGCTCATCGGCGCGCCTCCTCGAGCCGGCGGCGGCCGCGATCGCGGCGCTGCATGCGATCGAGGAACAGCGACAGCGGCACCGTGACGATCACGTACAGCGAGGCGGCGGCCAGCAGCGGCGTGTAGTTGAAGGTCGAGGCGGCCTCGATCTGCGCAACGCGGAAGGCCTCGACGATGCCGAGCACGGAGACCAGCGCGACGTCCTTCTGCAGCGAGATGAAGTCGTTGAGCAGCGGCGGGACGACGTTGCGCACCGCCTGCGGGAGGATCACGAAGCGCATCGCCTGGACCCGCGAGAGGCCGACGGCCAGCGCGGCGCCGCGCTGGCCCGGATGCACCGAGTCGATGCCGGCGCGGAAGACCTCGGAGACGTATGCGGTGTACGACAGGGTCAGCGCAAACGCCGCCAAGATGATCGGATCGTTCGGCACGCCGGGCAGTGCGAGCGCGGGGATGCCGAAGCCGACGAGGTAGACGATCAGGATCGTCGGGACGCCGCGGAAGAGATCGGCGTACACGGTGGCCAGCAGGCGGAACGGGAAGGCCGCCGGGGCCCGCGTCGAGCGGACGATCGCGACGAGCAGGCTGAAGATCAGGACGAACACCTCGACAACCAGGAAGAGCTTCACGTCGATCCAGAAGCCGCGCAGGATGTCCGGGAACGAGGTCTTGAAGGCCTCGGCCGAGAAGAAGGTCTCCTCGACAGCCGGCCAGCCGTCGCGCGTGATGACGAACAGCGTGCCGCCGCCGATCACGATGATCGTCGAGACGAGCGCGATCAGCGCGCCGCGACGCTCGCTGCGCCGGCGGGCGACGGAGCGGATCTCGCGGCGGCTGGTCTCGGCGGCGCTCATCGGCGGAAGGTCAGATGCCGCGCCCCCGAGGAGGCGCGGCACCCACCGTCTAGTCGAGCTCGGGCGCTCCGGCCTGCTCAGCCATCCACGTCATGCGCAGGTTGTCGAGCTGGCCGTCGGCCGTCAACGAGGCGATCGCCTTGTCGATGCACGGCGTCAGCTTCGAGCCCTTCTGCAGGAGCGCGCCCCACTCGTCCCCGCCCGGTGCAGCGAACTGGCCGAGCACCTTGGCGTTGTCGAGCACGGCCGCGGTCAGGTACAGCGCGGTCGGCAGGTCGGTCACGATCGCGTCAACCTGCTTCTGCTTGAAGGCTGCGACGACGTCGTTGGAGTTGTTGAAGACCTTGACCTGGTCGGTCGGCGCGATCACCGAGTTGACCGCGTCGAGGCTGGTCGTGCCGATCTGCACGCCGATCGATGCGGTCTTGAGCTCCTCGAGGGAGGGATCCTTCGCCAGCGGCGAGTCGCTGCGGACGATCACGGCCTGCGGGGCCGTGTAGTACGGCGACGAGAAGTCGACGACCTTCTGGCGGGCAGCGGTGATCGAGATCTGGTTGACGTCGAAGTCGAAGCTCTTGTCGCCCGGGGCGTAGGACGAGTCGAACGGCACGACGACCCACTTGACCTGGTCGGCGGTGAGACCGAGCTGGTCGGCGATCGCGTAGGCGACGGCGCTCTCGAAGCCCTTGCCGTTGGCCGGGTCGTCGTCAACGAAGTACGGCGGATAGGCCGGCTTGTCGGTGGCGACGGTCAGCTGGCCGGGCGTGACCAGCGCGAGCTGATCGACGGCGCAGGTGTCGGCAGCGGCCGAGGTGGCGGCAGTCGTGTCGGCGGCCGACGTGGAGCTCGTGTCGCTCGAGCCGCAGGCTGCGAGCAGCGCGGTGAGGCCAATCAGGATGAGTGCGAGAACTGCACGGGACGATTTCATGGGGACCTCGGTCGATCGGGTGACGGGCGTCCGGACCGCTGGACTGTAGCCGAGCGGTGACGACGGGAAGCACATCGGAGCAGCGCTCTCGGCACGCCTCGACCTCGGATTCGGTCCGCCGTCCGTTAGCGTGCATGCATGCCCGTCGATGTTTCCCCCCTTGCCCGGCGCGCCAAGACCAATGCCGCACTGCTCAGCGTCGCGCTGACCGGAGCCAGCGTGAGCATCAAGGGAGCCGTCGCCGTCGTCACCGGCTCGTCCGCGGTGCTGGCCGAGACCGCCCACTCGTTCTCCGACCTGCTGGCGGCGCTGATCGCCCTGGCGGCCGTCCGCGCTGCGGATCGGCCGCCCGATCCGCAGCACCCGTTCGGGCATCAAAAGCTCGAGCACGTGTCCGCCGTCATCGAGGGCCTGATCCTCGTCCTCGTCGCCGGCTTCGTGGCCATCCAGTCGGCGCGGTCGTTCGGCGCGCCCGTGGAGAACTCGACGCTCGGAATCGTCGTGATGGCGGTCTCGGCCGGCGCCTCGTTCTTCGTCGCGCGCCGCATCTCGCGCGTGGCGAAGGCATCGCACTCCGCGGCCCTCGAGGCCGACTCGGCGCACATCGCGGCGGACGTCTGGTCGAGCGTCGGCACGGCAGCAGCGCTGACGATCATCGCCGTCACCGGCTGGGTCGAGGTCGACGCCATCTTCGGCATCGCCGTCTCCGCCTGGGTCGCCGCGACCGGTGGCCGCCTCGCGCTCAACGGCATCCGGGTCCTGATCGACGAGAGCGTCTCGAAGGACGACCTCGACACGATCCGGGAAGCTCTCGAGGCCACGCGCCCCGCCGGCGTCATCAGCTACCACCGCCTGCGCGCCCGCCGCTCGGGTCCCATCCGCCACGTCGACGTGCACATCCTCGTCGACCCGGACATGACCGTGGCCGCCGCGCACGTGATCACCGACGAGCTGGAGGCCGCCCTCGAGGCGCGCCTGCCGTCAGCCGATGTCGTCGTGCACGTCGAGCCCGCCGGCTCCGAGCCCGAGCCGGACGCGCACTACTAGGTTCGCTAGAGCGCGCCGCCGGCCGCCGGAGGCGCCGTCGGATCGACCCCGCCGCCGGCCTTGGCGGCCTCGCGGGTGAGATAGTCCTCCACGAGCAGGACGTTCGAGCCGGCGTGGTCGATGATCTTCAGCAGATCGTTCATCGACGAGACCTCCTCGACCTGCTCCTTGAGGAACCACTGCATGAACTGCTCGGCCTGGTAGTCGCTCTCGGCGCGCGCCGCATTCGCCAGCGCCGTGATCTGCTCCGTGACGCGTCGCTCCTGCGCCAAGGCCAGCACGACCGGCTCGGTGGCCGTCGCGAAATCGGACTTCGGCGGTGCGATGCCGGGCACGGCGACGACGCGGTCCGTGTCCATCTGGAACTTGAGCAGCATCATCGCGTGATTGCGCTCCTCAACCGCCTGCTGGTAGAAGAACGCGGCGAGCTCGGGCAGCGTCTGCCGCTCGAACCACGAGGCGACGGCGATGTACTGCTGGGACGCGGCGAACTCGTTGCCGACCTGATCGGCGAGCAGGGAGGTGAAGTCAGTGGCCATGACCCAAGCCTAGTGCAGCCGCAGTGCAGCCCGATGCCCCGGTGACCCCGCCTGCGGTGTTCCCGTCGTGCGGGTTACGCGGCCCAGTCGAGGGAGTTGCCCTCGTCCACGTCGAACCACTGTCGGATCGGGATGGCGCCGCCCTGATTGGTCGGCTCATCGACCCGCAGATACTCCTTGGGCAGATAGTCCCGCAGCGGCATCGCCCGTTCGAGCTCGGCGTTGCGCTGGCGCAACGCGAGATGCTCGGCGATCGCATCCGTCAGAACTGTGCGGTGGTGCTCTTCCGTCGACACGAGATCCTCCCCCTCGCGGTGCTACGCGACAAATGTAGCGAGCGGGGTCCCCGGACAGCCGTTCCCGGGGTCGGCCCCGTCGACCGTGGCGTACGCTGACGGCATGAAGATCGTTGGCATCATCGTCGGTGGGCTGATCGCGCTCTTCGCGCTGCCGCTGATCGGCATCGGCGTTGCCATCGTCGGCTGGGTCGGCGACGGCGACGGTCTGAACATCCCGATCCGGGGCCTCGACGCCCCGCCGAAGGTGATCGCGATCGTCTCGCCGACGTTCAGCGCGACGACCTCCGACCTGCCCTCGCAGATCCGCGACTCGTCCGTCACCTTCCACGTCACCCCGCAGGCGGGGAGCGCGCCGATCTTCATCGGCCTGGCGGCGGCAGCGAACGTCGATCGCTATCTCAAGGGTGCGACGACCGCGCAGCTCGAGAACACGGGCACGCCTGCCGACACCACCGCGCAGACGCCCGCACCGCAGGACGTGATCAGCGGCGACGGCACGCAGGTGCAGCTGCACGTGACTCCCGGACCGCGCACCCACGTCCCGCCGCCGGCGACCCGGCGCTTCTGGATCCGCCAGGCCGACAGCGCCACCGGGGACATCACCCTGAAGGTCGCCGACCTCGACGGCAAGGACCTGCGCGTGGTCGTGATGCGCACCGACGGCCGGCCCGGCATGGCGGTCGATGCGTCGATGAAGTTCCACGTGCCGTTCCTGCCCACCGTCGGCTGGTGGATGCTGGGCATCGGCCTCGCCATCGCAGCGGTGGGCGTCGGGCTGATGATCTGGATGATCATCCTGCTCGGTCGTCCCAGGCGACGGCCGCTCGAGCCCGCCGCCACCGCGCCAGCGGCACCGGCACCCACCGCTCCCACCACGCCGTCGCAGGCGGCTCCGGCCGCTGACACGACGGCGCGCCCGGCCGTCGATACCACGCCGGCACCGCCGCCGACGGATGACGCTCCCGCAGACTGAGCTTTTCGACTACCCTGCGACGTGGCCGTGCTAGGCGGGGAGTTTGCGGTTCCCTCGACCGGCAATCCGCTTCAGCCGGGCAGAATCCCCTCTCTCGGGGGCTACAAGGAGTACGGGGCGCCACCAGGAGCGTTGATGGTCAGGTCCCGCGCGATCGGCAACCTCGAACCGTGTCAGGGCCGGAAGGCAGCAGCACTCAGAGAATCCGCCGATGCGCCGCGGTTCAGCCTGATCGGAGTGACTGGCTGGTGAATCGGACCACCCGGTGGCCCACAACAGAGGGTGCACGGCCACTACGTCTCCTCCGCGGGCCTCGCGCCCGCGGAGGGCGCGTGGTGCCCGCGGGCGGCTGGTAGGCTCACAGCGTGTCCGCGCTCTACCGCCAGTACCGCCCGCAGGACCTCGCGCACGTCGTCGGCCAGCGCCACGTCGTGCAGACGCTGACCAACGCGATCGAGCAGGGCCGCGTGCGCCACGCCTACCTCTTCGCCGGCCCGCGCGGCACCGGCAAGACGTCGCTGGCGAAGATCCTCGGCAAGTCGCTCAACTGCCAGGCCTTCGATGCACCGACCACGACGCCGTGCCTCGAATGCGAGTCCTGCCGGACGATTGCCGACGGCACCGCACTCGACGTCCTCGAGCTCGACGCCGCCTCCAACCGCGGCATCGACGACATCCGCGAAATCCGCGACCGCGTCGCCCAGCAGCCGGTGCTCGGCCGCTACCGCGTGTACATCCTCGACGAGGCCCACTCGCTGACGACCGACGCGGCCAACGCGCTGCTCAAGACGCTCGAGGAGCCCCCGCCGCACGTCATCTTCATCCTCTGCACGACCGAGCCGCACCGCCTGCCCGACACCGTGCGCGGTCGCTGCCAGTCGTTCACGTTCCTGCGCCCCACGCCCGACGAGCTGCTCGAGGCGCTGCGACGCATCAGCGATGCCGAGTCGATCGGCGCCGATGACGACGTGCTCCGTCTGATCGCCCGCCACGCCGGCGGCTCGTTCCGCGACGCGATCTCCTCGCTCGACCAGCTCTCGTCCGCGGGCGACGGATCGATCGACGCGGTCTCCGCGCAGGCCATCCTCGGCGTCGTCGATGACGAGGTGCTGACGCAGCTGATCGACGCGATCAACGCCGGCGATGCCCGCTCCGCGCTCGTCCAGCTCGACGACCTCGTCGAGGGCGGCCAGGACCTCAGCCGCCTGATCCGTGATCTGATCGACCGCCTCCGGGCCGTGCTGCTGACGTTGGAGCTCGGTGCCCCGCCGCGCAGCGCCATGCTCGGCTCGACCGTGGAGGAGGCCGTCAAGCGCGCCGCCGGCCAGATGTCCGAGGGGGCCGCGATCGCGCTGATCGACGGTCTGCTCGAGGCCGAGGGCTCCCTGCGCAGCGGCGCCGATGCGCGCCTCGCGCTCGAGATCCTGCTGATCAAGGCCGCGCGCCCGGCCGGCGACCGCACGCTCGACGGCGCCCTGCGTCGCATCGAGGCGCTCGAAGGCGGCGCACCCGCCCGCGCCGCTGCGCCGCTGCCGCCGATCGAGGCGATTGCACCACCGGCGCCCCCGGCTGCTGCCACGCCGCCGCCCGCCGCGCCGGCTCCGCCGCCGGTCGTCGAGACGCCGCCGCCGTCCGCTCCCGCGCCGCCCGTCGCCACGTCTCCGCCGCCGGTCGCCGAGACGCCGCCGCCCGCCGCTCCCACGCCGCCCGCCGCCGTCGCGCCGACCCCGCCTGCTCCCACGCCGTCGCCGACTCCCGTCTCGGCCGAGTCGCCGCCGTGGGACGCAACGGCGGCCGAGCCCGAGTCGGCGCACGCCGACGACGAGGACGATCCGACACCCGCCCCGACGCCCGCCGCTGCGCCGGTCACGCCGCCGGCACCCGCTCCTGTGGCTGCGCCTGTCACGCCGCCGGCGCCGGCTCCCGTGGCTCTGCCCGTGCCGGCAGAGCCTGCCCGGCCGGTCGCTCCTGCGGCACCCCCCGCTCCCGCCGCCGCGGCACCGCCGCGCGCCGCCACGGGCGACCTCGACCTGCCCGCCGCAGAGCTGGGAGACGTCTGGGACGAGGCGCTCTCGCGCGTCTCGCCCAAGCTGCGCTCGATGCTGATGCCCGCGTCGCCGCTGCGCATCGAGCGGGGCGCCGTCGTCGTCGCCTTCCCCAGCGCGAGCCAGTTCCAGAAGAGCCAAGCCGACCGCGAGCAGAACCGCCACGAGCTCGCCGCCGCACTGACCGCGGCGCTCGGCGCCGAGGTCCGCGTGGTCCTCGAGACGTCCGACGATGGCGGCCCGCCGCCTGCGATTCCCGCCGCACCCGTCGCGGCACCCGTCGTGGAGGCACCGGCCCCCGAGCTGGACCCGGCCATCGTGCACTCCGCCGACTACGAGGGCGACCTCGACGACCCGCACACCCGCGAGGAGGAGTTCGTCCGCAACCTCGTGGAGACTCTCGACGCCAGCGAAGAGGAGATCACATGAACCAGAAGGCCATGATGAAGCAGATCCAGCAGATGCAGGCCGCCATGGCCGCTGCGCAGGAGGAGCTGGCCGTGCTCGAGGTGACCGGCCAGGCCGGCAACGGCCTCGTCACCGCGACGTGCACCGCAGCCGGCGAGTGGCGCGGTCTCAAGATCGATCCGAAGCTGCTCGATCCCGATGATCCGGACATGGTGCAGGACCTCGTGCTGGCCGCCCTCAACGACGCCAAGACCCAGGCCGAGGCCGCGCAGCAGTCCCGCCTCGGCCCGCTGACGTCGGGCATCAACCTGCCGGGGTTCTAGCCGGCGTGCTGCCGCCCTCTGCCGAGGCCCTGGTGCGCGAGCTGACGCGGCTGCCCGGCGTCGGGCGGCGGTCTGCGCAGCGCCTCGCCGTGCATCTGCTGCGCGTGCCCGAGGGCGACGCACTGCAGCTGGCGACGGCGATCGAGACCGCGCGGGCCCGGATTCGACCCTGCCCCGAGTGCTACGGCTTCGCCGAGGACGGGCTGTGCCCGATCTGCCGCGACACGCGCCGCGAGGACAACGTCATCTGCGTCGTCGAGGCGCCCCAGGACGTCGATCCGATCGAGCGCTCCGGAGCCTTCCGCGGTCGCTACCACGTGCTCGGCGGTGCGCTGTCCCCGCTCGACGGCGTCGACCCCGAGGATCTCACCATCAGCCAACTGGTCCAGCGCGTCGAGCGCGGCGGCATCGACGAGGTGATCGTCGCGACCAACCCGACGATGACCGGCGAGGCCACGGCGGCCTACATCGCCGGGCTCCTGCGCGAGCACACGCGCATCACGCGCCTGGCGAGCGGGCTGCCCGTCGGCGGCGACCTCGAATTCGCCGACGAGGTGACGCTCGGTCGCGCCCTCGAGGGGCGTCGCTCGATCGATGCCTGACTGAGCCGCGGAATACCGCGCTCTGCAACGATGACGCGCGTCATGGCAGCACACGCAGAGCAGGATTTCGACACCGTGGTGATGAAGTTCGGCGGCTCCTCCGTCGCCGATGCCGACAAGATCAAGAACGTCGCCAAGCGCATGGTCGCCATGCGCGAGAGCGGCAAGCGCGTCGTCGGCACCGTGTCCGCGATGGGCAAGACCACCGACGGGCTGATCGAGCTCGCCAACCAGGTCTCCGCCGCGCCGGCCGGGCGCGAGATGGACATGCTGCTGTCGACGGGCGAGCGCATCTCGTGCGCCCTCGTCGCGATGGCGATCCACGACCTCGGCTACGAGGCCGTGTCGCTGACCGGCTCGCAGGCGGGCATCGAGACCGACGCCGCGCACACGAAGGCCAAGATCACGAACATCCGCGCCGACCGCGTCATCGCCGCGCTCGACGACGGCAAGATCGTCCTCGTCGCCGGCTTCCAGGGCGTCTCGCCCGAGACGCGCGACGTCACGACGCTCGGCCGCGGCGGCTCGGACGCCACCGCCGTCGCCCTGGCTGCAGCCCTCGGTGCCGCGTGCGAGATCTACTCGGACGTCGCCGGCGTGTTCAGCGCCGACCCGCGCCTCGTCCCCAACGCCCGCAAGCAGGCGCGCATCTCCTACGACGAGATGCTCGAGATGTCGGCCTCGGGGGCCAAGGTCCTGATGCTCCGCTCGGTGGAGCTCGCTCGCAACCACGGCGTGCGCGTGCACGCCCGCTCGACCTTCTCAGACGAAGAGGGAACCTGGATTGGGGAAGAAGGCATGGAACAGGCAATCATCTCCGGCGTCACGCACAACGAGAAGGAGGTCGTGTTCACGTTGACCGGCATCCCCGATGTGCCCGGCGCTGCCGCGACGGTGTTCGACGCCGTCGCGACCCACGGCGTCAACGTCGACACGATCCTGCAGAACGTGGTGCACGGCGTGGCCGAGCTGTCGTTCTCCGTCCCGACCGAGGACGTCCCACTGGCGCGCGTCGCGATCGAGGACGCCGAGCGCACGCTCGGCAAGATGGAGGTCGCGGAGGACCACAACCTCGGCAAGGTCAGCCTGATCGGCGCCGGCATGCGCTCGCATCCCGGCATCGCCGCGAAGATGTTCCGCACGCTCGCCGATCTCGATATCAACCTCCGGATGATCGCGACGTCGCCGATCAAGGTCTCCTGCATGGTGCAGAAGAGCGAGGTCCCGACCGCCGTGCAGGCGCTGCACGCCGCCTTCGAGCTGGAGAAGGATCCCTCCGAGGAAGAGGCCGTGCGTGGCTAAGGTTGCGATCCTCGGGGCGACGGGTGCCGTCGGCCGCACGATGCTGCAGGTGCTCGAGGAGCGCTCGCTGCCGATCGACGAGCTCGTGCTGCTGGCCTCCGAGCGCAGCGCCGGCTCGAAGGTGCTGTTCAAGGGCGAGGAGCTGACGGTCCAGGCCGTCTCCCCCGCCGGCTTCGACGGCGTCGACGTGGCGATCTTCTCGGCAGGCGCGACGCGCTCGCGCGAGTGGGCGCCGATCGCCGTCGAGCGCGGCGCGACGGTCGTCGACAACTCGTCGGCGTTCCGCATGCAGCCGGATGTGCCGCTGATCGTCGCGGACGTCAACCCGCACGCCGCCCATTCGCACAGCGGCATCATCGCCAACCCCAACTGCTCGACCATGCAGCTGATGCCGGTGCTGCGCCCTCTGCGCGACACCGTCGGCCTCGAGCGCATCACGGTCGCGACGTACCAGGCCGTGTCCGGCACGGGCCAGGCCGCGATCGATGCGCTCCGCGCAGAGGCCGCCGATGTCCTCGCCGGCAACGACGATCCCGAGGCGCGCCAGTATCCGAAGCCGATCGCGTTCGACGTCCTGCCGGTGGCGGGCTCCTTCTCGGGCGATCAGGGCTACACGGACGAGGAGCTCAAGCTCGTCCACGAGTCCCGCAAGATCCTCGAGCTTCCCGATCTCCGCGTCTCGGTGATGTGCACGCGCGTGCCGGTCATCAACGGCCACGCCGAGGCAGTCTGGATCGAGACGCGCGAGCCGCTGTCCGCCCTCGCCTTCCGCGCCTTGATGGACGCCGAGGCGGGCATCACCGTCCTCGACGACCCCGCCACGATGACCTTCCCCACCGCGCGCCAGGCCACGGGCCGCGACGGCATCTTCGTCGGCCGGATCCGCGAGGACCTCGGCGCGCCCAACGGCCTTGCATGCTGGGTCGTGGGTGACAATCTGCGGAAGGGCGCCGCCTCGAATGCGGTAGACATCGCAGAGCTGCTCCTAGCGAACTGAGAAGAGAGCGCCGCAGATTGCGGGGAACTATCGGCCCAAACGCGCAGCGTTTGGGTAGCCGATCGTGACCCACAACTTCCTCCCGCAGAAACACGGTCCGCGCGCAGCGCGGGCAACCCCTCCTCTCCGCTTCCCGAGCCGAGACACCGTGAGCTGCTCCACCCCAACATCGCAGAGCTGCTCCTAGGTTCCTGAGAAGAGAACGCCGCAAGTTGCGACGAGCCATTGGCCCAAACGCGCAGCGTTTGGGTAGCCAATTGCGAGTCAC
>CANJXE010000054.1 GCA_947478745.1 Actinomycetota bacterium | reverse complement strand
TGGCGCGATGATCACCGCCTTCGACATCTCCGACAGCCCGGTCAAGATCGGCTGCGAGGTCAAGGGCTTCGATCCCGAGTCCGTGATGGAGCGCAAGGCCGCCCGCCGGACGAGTCGCTACATCCACCTCGCGGTGGGTGCGGCGCGCGAGGCCGTCGAGGCCTCGGGGCTCGACATCCGGGCGGAGGGCGACCGCGTCGGCGCCTCGATCGCCAGCGGCATCGGCGGCATGGACATGCAGCTCCTGGCGCACGAGCACTACCTTGAGCGCGGCATCGGCCGCTTCTCGCCGTTCTGGACGCCAGGGATCATCCCGAACATGGCCGCGGGCTACGTGTCGATGGAGTTCGGCACGCGGGGCCCGCTGGCTGCGTCCAGCACCGCGTGCGCCGCGTCCTCGATGGCGATCGGCGACGCCGTCATGTACATCCGCGGCGGTCTGGCTGACGCCATGCTGGCCGGCGGCTCCGAGTGCGGCGTCACGCCCGTCGGCGTCGGTGGCTTCCACGGCATCCGCGCCTGCTCGACGCGCAACGACGATCCCGCCGGCGCCAGCCGACCGTTCGACGCCACGCGCGACGGCATCGTGCTCGGCGAGGGCGCGACGGTGCTCATGCTCGAGGAGCTCGAGCACGCGCTGAGCCGCGGCGCGAACATCCTCGCCGAGGTCACCGGCTACGGCCTGTCGTCCGACGCCCACAACGTCACCGAGCCCGACCCGACCGGCGAGAACCCGGCCCGGGCGCTGCGCAACGCGATCGCCGACGCCGGGCGCTCCGTCGACGACATCCAGTACGTCAACGCCCACGGCACCTCGACGCCGATCGGCGACGCGGCCGAGACGCGCGTGCTCAAGAAGGTCTTCGGCGAGCGGATGTACCAGCTGCCGGTGTCGTCGACCAAGTCGATGACCGGCCACCTGCTTGGTGCCACCGGCGCCACCGAGGCGGCCATCTGCGTGCTCGCGATCCAGGGGGGCTACCTGCCCCCGACGATCAACCTGCACCATCCCGACCCCGACTGCGATCTGGATTATGTTCCGAATGTGATGCGCGAGCAGACCATCGACGTGGCGCTGTCCAACGGCTTCGGCTTCGGAGGCCATAACGCGAGCCTCGTGGTCGAGCGCTTCCAGGAGCACCGCGACGCGTGACGCCGATCGAGGTCAACATCGAGCGCCCCGGTGGGGAGGAGAGCGGCGGCCGCCGCCATCCGAACACCTGCCCGACGTGCCGCTCGCACTACCGCGAGGATGAGCTGCGCCATGCGCAGCGGGTCTGCCCGCACTGCGGGCACCACTTCGCGGTGGGCGCGATGGAGCGGATCGAGCAGCTCGTGGACCCCGGCACCTTCGTCGAGATCGGCAGCGACCTGCGCGCGGCCGACCCGCTCGCCTTCGTCGACATCAAGCCGTACATCGATCGCCTTAGCGCCGCCGAGCTGCAGACGGGCCTCGGCGACTCGCTCGTCGCCGGCCACGGCCGCATCGTGGGTCGCGGTGCCGCGCTGGCCGTGATGGACTTCGCCTTCATGGGCGGCTCGATGGGCAGCGTCATGGGCGAGCGCTTCTGCCTCGCTGCCGACCACGCCGAGCGCTTCGGTGTCCCGCTGATCAGCGTCACCGCCTCGGGTGGCGCGCGCATGCAGGAGAACATCCTTGCGCTGATGCAGATGGCCAAGACCGTGGGGGCCGTGGACGGCCTGCGCGAGGCCGGCGTGCCGTACATCTCGATCCTCGCGCACCCCACGACCGGCGGCGTGATCGCCTCGTTCGCGTCGCTGGGCGACGTCGTGGTGGCTGAGCCGGGCGCGCTGCTCTCGTTCGCCGGTCCGCGCGTGGTCGAGCAGACGACGGGTGAGAAGACCGCCGCCGACTTCGGCCGCGCCGAATCGAACCTGCGCCTGGGCCAGCTCGACGCGGTCGTCCCGCGCCGCGAGCTGCGGGGCGAGCTGGCCAAGCTGCTGATGCTGTTCTCACCCGCCGAGGACGAGCCAACGGGCGACAACGAGCCGCTGATGACGATCGTCGAGGGCGACGCCAACCCGATCGACAAGGTGCTCGGGCGCCTCGGACTGGGGCGGCGACGTGGTTAGGGTCAGCGACGAGGTCCGTCGCCTGCGCAAGCGCTTCGAGGCGCGGGCCGAGGAATCCCACATCTGGGACGCGGTCCAGCTGGCCCGCAATCCGGACCGCCCGTACACCCTCGACTACGCCGAGCGCCTCTTTACGGACGCCTTCGAGCTGCGCGGCGACCGCGCGTTCTCCGACGACGAGGCGCTGATCACCATGCTCGCCCGCTACCACGGCCAGACGGTCGTGGCGATCGGGCACCAGAAGGGCCGCGACCTCTCCGAGCGCACGCGCCGCATGTTCGGCATGCCGCACCCCGAGGGCTATCGCAAGGCGATGCGGGCGGTCGAGCTGGCCGAGCGCTTAGGGTACCCGATCCTGACCTTCGTGGACACCCCCGGTGCCTACCCCGGCGTCAACGCCGAGGAGCGCGGGCAGGCCGGCATGATCGCCCGTTCGATCCTGTCCTTCTGCCAGGCCAGCGTGCCGATCGTCGCGACGGTCATCGGCGAGGGCGGCTCTGGCGGCGCGCTGGCGATCGCCGTCGCCGACCGCGTCCTGATGCAGCAGAACGCCATCTACTCGGTGATCTCGCCCGAGGGCTGCGCCGCGATCCTGTGGAAGGACTCGGGCCAGGCACGCAAGGCCGCCTACGCGTTCCGTCCGACCGCCAACGCCTGCCTCGACCTCGGCGTCATCGACCGCATCGTCGAGGAGCCCAAGGGCGGCGCCCACGAGGACGTCGACGCGGCCGCCAAGCTGCTTGACGACGCCATCCGCCACGCGCTGCAGCAGGCCGAGATGATCCCGGCGGCCGAGCGCCGTCGTGCCCGCCGCGCCAAGTTCCGCCAGATGGGCGTGTGGGGCGTGGTCGACGAGCCGACTGGCGATATCGGCTGAGCGGTTCCGTTCGCGCCCGATGGAGGCGCAGGGTACACACGTACCCGATGCTCGATGCGGGTACGTGTGTACCACCGAGCCGTTGGTAGGTTCGTGGCATGAAGAAATCCCGCCTGTCCCTTCTCTCCGTGGCCCTGCTCACGCTGGTGCTCTGCGTGGCAGCTGCGCCGGCGCAGGCCGAAAATCTCTACTTCGGCACGTCCAGTGGCATCTACCGCATCGACACTGCGTCGCCGGCGAGCGCGCCGAGGGTCGTCAAGCCAGGAGCCATCATGCAGTTCCAGGGCCTCGCCGGCAGCTGCGAGGGATCGCTGTTCGTGATGGGAAGGAGCATCTCCCGAGTCAATACGACGACCGGAGTGCTCACCACCGTGGCGGATGACCTCGGCACCGGGTCGCCGTACGGCCTCGTGTCCAATGCCGATGGCACGCGTCTGTGGTGGGCGACAGATGCGGGGAACGTCTACACCCGACTCGTGAGCGACCCCCTTCAGGCGGTACCGACGGCAATCGTCTCAGGGGCCGCAGCCGAATTCGGCGGGGTTCCGCTGCTCGCCCGTGTCGGCGACAAGCTGGTTCTCCGTGGAACCGCTCAGCCGCCGAGTGCCGCGAGCATCCTCGATGCAGCAACAGCGACTACGACCCTCAACCCGGTCAGCGGCGTCGAGAGCAGCACACAGGTGTTCATCGGAAGCGACCTCACGCACGCGTACTACGAGCACGAGAGTGGAGGTCAGTGGAAGGTCGGCTCGATCGATCCGACGACTGGGACGGTCAAGAGCGATGTTGCGATGATTGCCGAGACCGCGGGTCTGCTCGCTGCGGATGCCGGGAGTATCTGGGTATTCGGCGGCATCACCCAGACGCTGTACAAGGTCGATGTCGCGACCGGCACCGGCGGCATGACTCCCGTCAACTCGGCCATTGGTGGCGTCGCGCTAGCCTCCGCCTTCACCGATTGCACCCAGGCACCCACACCGCCCGCAACGCCGGCTGTCACGCCAGCTGCCACGACGGCTGCAACTCCGCCGGCAGCGCTTGCGTCGGCGCCGCACGCGGCAAAGCCCAAGCCGCTGAAGATCTTCCCGGTCAGCGGCTCCGCTACGAACCCGACGATCGCGATGCGCGTGCCGGGTCCGGGCGTCGTGAGCCTGGCTGGCACGATGACCTCCGTTGATCCTCTCGCGCGGTTCACCGGACGGGCCACCGTCCCCGCGTGCACCCGGGTGACGAAGCGGGTGACGAAGGTCGGCATCGTCCGCGTCACGTGCCGCGTGACCGCGGACACGCAGGCTGCGCGCCTCTTCGGCCCGGTCACGGTCCGTCTGGTGGGAACGTACAAGCCCCACACGGGCAAGACTCAGACGACGAAGCGCACGATCATCCTCCGGGCGCTTGGTACGAGCGAGTCCGTCACCGGCTGATCCTGCGTCAGAGGTGTCGATCCTGCGGGCCCGTTGGAAGCCGGCAGGATCGACGCCCATGTCGCGCTGATCGGGTCAGGGTCGGAGCGGGAAGCTGCGGCCGGCGAGGCCCATCGCGGCCTGCGCCGTCACCCACACGGGGGTGACCTGCAGCCCACGTTGATAGGCGAACGAGCCGTTGGCGTTCTGGAGCCGGCCCAGATAGGCGGCGGCAGCGGGATCGGTGCGCTGGACACTCGCCAGCCCGGACAGTGCCCAGCCGGTCGACTGCGCGTCGGGGGGTGAGCCGAGGCCCAGCGCGTATCCGCCCTGGCTCCGGAAGCGTTGGAGGTAGCCCAGCGCCCGACGGATCACGGGATCAGACCGGGAGACGCCGGCGGCGATCGCCGCCTGGATGCCCGTGGCGGTCAGGTTGGAGTCGCCGTCGCCGCCGATCGCCACCGACCAGGAGCCGTCGCGGTTCTGATCGGCGAGCAGGGTCCGCTTCGCGGACGCGGGGATGGTTGCTCCGGCGGCCTTCAGCGCGAGGATGCCGAACTGGTTCGTGGCCACCAGCGTGCCGATGCGCCCGCCCCGCAGCGCTGCGGTGATCGCCTGGACGAAGTCGCGGCCGCCGGCGCTCCGCGGATTGCGGCCCGCGGCCACCAGGGCGAGCGTCGCCACCTCGATGTCGGTGATCGCCTTCAGCGACGCGGCGTGCCGCTCGATGCAGCGGGCGGGGCCGCTGGCGCTACGGCCGGTGGCCACAAGCCCGAAGGCCGTCCAGGCGCTGAGGTTGACCGACGCCGGGCCGCCCGACTCGTGCGCGCAGCCGTTGCGGTCCAGGCTGCCGTCGAGGTACGACCCGGCCGCGGACAGGCTCGTGGCCTGGGCCGGTGCGGCCAGTGCCAGCAATGCAATCGCAAGTGCGAGCACGCGAATCACTCGGACTCCTCCACGGGCAGCCAGCGTCCGCGCATGCGCCGGGCGCTGCGGTCGAGCAGCGCGATCAGCGGCATGCCGGCGACGCCGAGCAGGATGACGTTGGTGAGGGCGTGCACGAGGTCGAAGGGTACGGCCCGCGCGTGCACGGCGATGAAGGCGGGCAGGGTCAGCGCCGGCCCGAATGCCGCGAGCTGCCAGACGTCCATGCCCGCGCCGAAGACGAGGCCCCACGCACCGCCGAACGCCATCAATGCAACGCGGCTACGCCGCAATACCGGGGCCAGCCAGCCGCCGCTCGCTCCGGCCAGGCCCCACAAGAGCATCTGCCAGGGCGTCCACGGTCCCTGACCGAGAAAGGTGTTGGAGAGCAGTGCGGCGCCGGCGCCGACGGCCGCCCCCGCGCGCGGGCCAAGCGCGATGCCGGTGACGATCGCGATGGCGGTGACGGGCTGGGCGCTGGGGATCGCCGCAAACGCGATGCGCCCTGCCGTGGCCGCAGCGACAAGCACGGCCACGAGCCCCAGCTCGCGGGCCCCGCCGCGCGTGCGCTCGTAGAGGACGAGGCCGATGACCAGCGCGGCGACGCCGCCGAGGGCGACGATCGCGGCCGGGCTCATGCGATCCCTCGAGCGGTGAGGGCGCCGGCGTCGAGCTCCCAGCGCTGGTCGGCGCAGGCGCGGGCGAGCTCGAGATCGTGGGTGGCCAGCACGGCGCAACCGCCACGGGCGGCGTGCGCGCGGATCGTCGTCACCAGCGCGGCCCGGTGGGCGGGATCCATGCCGCGCGTGGGCTCGTCGAGCAGCAGCACGCGCGGGTCGAGTGCGAGGGCGGCGGCGATCGCGATGCGCTCGCGCTCGCCGACGGAGCAGTCGCGGGGGTTGCGGTCGAGCAGGAGCTCGAGGTCGAGCTCGACGATCGCCCGGTGGGCGGGCCCGTGGTCGCGGCCCAGCAGGGTGGGGCCGAGCAGCACCTCGTCGCGCACGGTCTCGCAGATCAGGTGCCGGCCCGGATCCTGCGGTACGAAGGCGACGGTCGGCACGCGCTGCTCGGTGGCGAGCGCCGTCACGTCGCGGCCGTCGATCTCGATCCGCCCAGCCGCCACGGGCTCGAGGCCCGCCAGCGTCCGCAGCAGGGTGCTCTTGCCGCCGCCGTTGCGGCCGATCAGCGCGGCAACGCCGCCCGCGGGCAGAGCCGCCGTCGCGCCATCGAGGACGGCGCGCTCGCCACGCGTGGCCGAGACGCCCGAGAGCTGGAGCAGCGCCGGCCCGGTGGCGGCAGCGGCGGCCAGCGGGGGCAGGGCGGGGTGCGTTGCGGGCTCGCAGAGCGCGCCGTTGTGCATGCCGAGAACGCGGTCGGTGAGATGCCCAACGCGATCGTGGCGGTGCTCGGCGATCAGGATCGCCAGCCCGGCGTCGGCCAGCCGGCGCAGCTCGCCGACCAGCTCGCAGGCGGTGTCGTCGTCGAGCTGCGCGGTCGGCTCGTCGAGCAGCAGGACGGCCGGCTCGGGGGCGAGCACGGCAGCCAGGGCCACGCGCTGGCGCTCCCCGCTCGAGAGCTGGTCGATGCGCCGCCCGGCGAGGTGCTCCGACTGGATGCGCGCGAGCGCCGCCCGGGCCGCAGGCAGGATGTCATCGGCGGGCAGGCCGTGGCACTGCAGGCTGAAGGCCACGTCGCGCACGGGCTCTGCCATCACGGCCTGGGTCTCGGGGTCTTGGAAGAGGAAGCCCACGTGCTGGGCCAGCTCGGCGGGGGAGCTCGTGCGCAGATCGCGGCCGCCGATCGAGCCCGTGCCGCCGGCCTCGCCCCCGTGGAAGGCGGGCGCCAGGCCCGCGAGCACGCGCAGGAGCGTCGACTTGCCGCTGCCGGATGCTCCCTGCAGCAGCACGATCTCGCCGGGCTCGACGGTGAGGGACGCACCCGCCAGCGCCCACGGCGACGTCGCGTCGTAGCGGTAGCGCAGCTGCTCGATGGCGATCGCGCTCATGCCCGCCACCGCAGCGCACCGGCGCCGACGATCGACAGCAGGAGGACGGCACCGGCGAGGGCGAGCCCGCTGGTGCTCAGGAGGGGATCGGCCAGCGGGTAGATCACGTACGGCGCGAGCCCGGCGATCAGGGCGATGCCGAGCACGCACCCGATGGCCCCGACGGCGAGGCCGATGCGCTCGTCGCGGGTGGGGGCCGGCTCGGGCAGGCGCGTCATCGTGCCGCCGCCGTAGCCACGGGCCACCATCGCCTCGGAGATGTCGACGCCGCGCTCGAGGCTCGAGGCGACCAGCGGCTCGATCAGCACCGCACCTTGGCGGATCGCGGCGCGGCGCCCGCGCTCGGGCCCCGAGCCGCGCAGCCGCAGTGCCTCGCCAAGGCCGGTGGCGTCGCGCCGCAGCGTGGGGGCGAGACGCGCGGACAGCGCGACCGTCAGGGCCGAGCGCGGCACGAGGCGGCTGGCCAGCGCCTGCGTGCGGTCGGGGTCGGCCAGGCGCAGGAAGGCGGAGGTGGCGAGGATCGCGGTGGCCAGACGCAGGCCGGCGACGAGGCCATAGAGCAGCTCCTCGCTGGTCACCTCGAAGTCGAACAGCAGGAAGTGCGGCCCGGCGAACAGCACGTGGTCGCCCTCGACGGCCACGAAGGGGTTGAGGATCAGGATGAACAGCGCGGAGACGAGCGCCACGCGCAGCATCAGGCGGTGCGGCGGCGGTGCGGCGTGGTGCAGCAGGAGCGCACCGACGAAGGCCGCGCCGACGATCAGGGGCTGAGACGTTGCGAGCGCGATCGTGATCAGCGCGATCGCGATTAGCAGCGGCGGCAGCGGTGCTCTCACGAGCTGCGCCCGCTGCCGCCGCGGCAGACGACGTTGCCGTCGGCGTCGAGGCAGAGTGCCGTGGCGTTGCGGACGAGCGCGGGCTGGTCGGCCAGGCGCTGGGCGGCGGCCTGCGCCGCGGCCTCGGTCACGCCCACCACCATCACGACGGGTGCATCGGTGGCGGTGTAGCCATCGGTGGTGGCGACGATCACCGCCACGGCGCGCGGCACGCTCTGCGCCCGGCCGAGCTCGGCGTTCCACACCTGCGCGTGCCCCTGCAGGTCGATCCAGGCGGTCAGCCCGGCGGCTGCCGGATCAGCAACCGCGCGTCGCCAGAGGGGATCGCGCTGGATCAGCTCGGCCGAGCCCCCGACCAGCGCCCGGGCGCCGTGCGTCGCGGCGGGTTCGGCGGTGCTGACACCAAGGGCCGTGAGGGCCGCGGCCAGCGGCGGATCCGCCGACACGCCGACCGTCGGTCCGTCCAGGCCGCGGGACAGCGGCATCGGCCAGTCGGCGATCACGGCTGCCACGTGGACGCGGCTGCTCCAGCGGTGGAGGTCCCACCAGATACGGTCGCCAGCACGCACCGCGGTATCGGCACCGCCGACGGGTGCCTCGATGCCGTTGACCCAGAAGATCCAGTCGCGGGTGCCATCGCCCACGTTGCCGTCGATGCCGGTGACGTAGCGACCGCCGTAGCTCGTCGTCAGCCGGGCGACCGAGCGGGTGGCGTCGATGACGGTGCCGACGTTGCCGCGGCCCGACGCGATCGGCGTCGTGCCCCAGTCTGCGGTCACGCTGACACGAGCCCCCGGCGCACTCTGCACCGGGGGCTGCGTCTTCGATGTGCCACAGGCCGCGACGAGCGCCGCGGCCAGCAGGAGTGCGGGGAGGACCCGCAGCACCCGTTAGCCCGCGAGCGTCTCGGACGCCGCGATCCGTCCCTTGGCCGGGATCTGCGCGGTCCACGCGCCGGATGGCGTGATGGTCAGCGTGCCGTCGGCGGCGAGGTTGCCCACCTTGGCGCCATTGATCTGCAGGGGTGCCCCGCCGGCGACGATCGCCTTGGTACCGCCGATCCGTGTTGCGCTGAACGTGACGGTGCCGTCGCCGTTCGCCTTGGCATCGAGGTTGTAGGCGTACGGGCCGTTCTTCGCGGAGTAGTCGCTATCGACGAGCCAGACCACCTCATCCGTCGCCTTCAGCGTCGTGTCGGTGGCGCCGGTCATCGACAGCGCGCCGTTGACGAAGAAGGCCCAGTAGCCGGTCGTGGGCGCCGATGCCCCGACGATGCGGGTGAGGTAGGCCGCGTTGTACGAGGCGTCGAACACGGCCGTGTACGCGAGGTCCGTTCCGACGATCTGGCCCATGGCGGAAGCGGCCTTGAGGACGTGCCGCTTGCCCTTCGAGTCCATGTAGGACCTGGCACTCGTGACGTCGGTTGCCGTGGCACCAAAGACGTTCTGGCCATCGGATACGACCCGCAGGGTGGCCGCGTTGGCGGTGGCGGGGATGATTGCGGCGGCGCCGATGACGGCGGCCACGAGGAGATGCCTCGTTCGCATGGTGGAACTCCTTCTCTCGAGGATTGTCCAGACGGGTCCGTCTGGTCGGAGGCGGGTGTTCTGACTCGGAGCGCACTTCCTCGTTGCCGAGGCCGATCGTCTTGCCTTCCCAGGTCCGAGGACCCAGTGACCGGTGCCGAAGCACCGCGACGAGCGGACGTTCCTTACAGCGGCGGGACCGTGCCGGATTCGCACCGGACTTCCCCTTCCTCCGCGCATGACGATAGCACCCGCGATGTGGCATGCTCGCGTGCATGTCCCAGCGCCTGCCCCGTCCTCGCATCGAAGGCCAGCATCTCGCTGTCTCGTGCGGCCATCCCCTCGCCGTCCAGGCTGCACTGCGCGTCGGCGCCGCGGGCGGCAATGCGGCGGATGCGGCGGCAGCCGCGGCTGCCGCGCTGACGGTGATCCTGCCCGACGCCTGCGGGCTCGGCGGCGATCTGCTCTGCATCGTGCGCAAGGCCGACGGCACGACGTTCGCGATCAACGGCGTCGGCAAGGCGCCGGCGGGGCTGCAGCTGCCGCTGCCGACCGACGGCGCGCAGGTCGCGGCCGTGCCGGGCTTCGTGCGCGGCGTCTGCGACCTGATCGAGCAGGCCGGATCGCTCACCCGCGCCGAGGTGCTGGCGCCCGCGCTCGAGCTGGCCCGCGACGGCGTCCCGATGACGCGCGATACCGAGGAGGCGCTGCTCGACTACGTCGATCGTCTCCACCGCGGCGGCGCCGACGGCTCGCCGTGGGTGCGAGCCCGCGACAAGGGCGCCGGCACGATCGTGCGGCTGCCCGAGACCGCGGCGACGCTGCAGGCGATCATCGACGGCGGCGCCGACGCGTTCTACAACGGCCCGATCGCGGAGGCCATCGTCCGGGCCATGGCCCGCGAGGGCGGCGCGATGACGCTCGACGACCTCGCCACCCACGAGAGCGTGATCCGCCCGCCCGTCGCCACCGACTATCGCGGCGTGACGGTGCTGGCCCAGCCGCCGTCGTCTCAGGCGATGCTGCTGACGATGGCGCTGCGGCGCCTCGCGGCTGAGCCGGCGTCCGATGCCTCCCCGGTCGCCCATCACCGCGCCGTCGAGGCGATGGCGGGGGCGTTCGTCTATCGCGACCGCATGACGCAGGACGGCGCCGATGAGGAGCTGATGGCGCTCGCCGATTCGATCCCGATCGCCGACCGCGCCAGCCGTGTCGACCATGCCAAGGGCTACAACCACACGACCTCGGTGACGGTCGCCGACCGCGAGGGCACGGTCGTGTCGATGCTGATTAGCGTCTTCGACGCGTTCGGCTGCGCGACGTGGGTGCCGGAGGGCGGCTTCTTCGTGAACGACCGCCTGCTCTCGTTCTCGCGTGACCCGGAGTCGCCGAATGCCCCCGCGGGCGGCAAGCGGCCGGTACACACGCTGGCACCGGCGATGTTCGTCGACGGCCAGCGCATCGTCGGCATCTCGACGCCGAGCGCCGACGGCCAGGTGCAGGCGCTGCTGCAGGTGGTCCTCGCGCACCTCGACGAGGGCGCCGACCTGACGGACGCCACGGA
>CANJXE010000053.1 GCA_947478745.1 Actinomycetota bacterium | reverse complement strand
GGCCACCGTAGCGCGCAGGAGTACGATGCCGCGGACATGCGAATCACCAATCTGCGCCTCGCGATCCTGATCTGCGCGCTCGGCGCGATGTCCGAATCGCTGTTCTACACCGCGCTTGCACCGCTGTTGACGACGCTCGACGACGAGTTCGGGTTCGGACAGGAGCAGGCCGGTCTGCTCGTCGCCGGCTTCGCCATCGGGTACTGGTTCGGCGCCTACCCCGCCTACCGGTTCGCCGCCCGTTTCGGGCCGCGTGCCACGGCCGTCGCCGGCATCGCGCTCGTCGCCGCGGCCACGCTGGGCTTTGCGCTGGGCACGACCTTCGCCCTCTTGATGACCGCCCGCATCCTGGTCGGCGTCGGCAGCGTGACCGCCTATACGGGCCTGCTCGCCGCGGCCGGGGCGATCGCGGGCGCGGATCGGCGAGGTGCTGCGATCGGCACGGTCTACAGCGGCTCGGCCGCCGGCTCTGCGATCGGGCCGCTCGTCGGCTCGCTGGCCGTGGAGTTCGGCCGCGGACCGGTCTTCGCGATCGTCGCCGCGGGGCAGGCCGTCGTCGCCGGGCTCCTCACGCGGCTCCCGACAATAGCCAACACCGAACACGCGTCCATGCGCGTCATGTGGTCCTACCTGTCGTCGACCCGGGTGCGCATGGGCCTGTGGATCACCGCCGTGCCGGGCTTCGCCCTCGGCGTGCTGACGCTCTCCGGCACCTACCGCCTCGACGAGCTCGGCGCCGGCTCCACGATCATCGCGATCGCCTTCAGCGGCATTGCGGTGATCAACGTCTTCGTCGCCCCGCGCATCGGCAGGGCCAGCGACCGGCTCGGACGCCGGAAGCCGCTGATGCTCGGCCTGGCGGTCGCCTCGTTTGCCATCGTCCTGATCGTGGCCGCCTCGTTCCAGGTATCGACGGTGGTGCTGATCGCCATCGCCGGCGCCTTCATGCTCGCGGTCGCCGGGCCCGGCCTCGCGCTGGTGGGCGATGGAGTCCACGAACTTGGCGGCGACCCCGCCCACGCCACGTTCCTGATGAACATGGTCTGGGGACCCGCCGCAGCCCTGGGTGCGGTCAGCGCCGGACTCGTGCACGGCGCAGCGGGCGCCGAGCTGTCGCTCCTCATGCTCGCGACGGTCGCCGTGGTCTCGCTGCTCCTCGTGCGGCGCAACGCGTAGGTCAGCTGCGCAGGCGCGCGCGCCAGACCTCTTCGACGGGCCACTGCGCTGCCCACTCGGCAGTCATGTACGTGTAGCGCGTCGTCCCGTCGTCCGGTGCGTAGAGCTCGATGATGTCCTCGACCTCGAAGCCGCAGGACCGCAGCAGGCGCAGCTGATCGCCATGCGAGAGGTGGAACTCGATCGACTCGTCGTCGACCCAGTCGAAGGTGTGCATGCCGCGCTGCGGCCGCATCAGGCGCTCCCCCACGACATCGGATTCGAGGTCGCCGAGGCAGAGCACGGCGAGCACCGAGTTGACGAGGAAGATCAGCTCGCCGCCGGGGCGCAGAATGCGGGCTGCCTCCGGGATCCAGACGTGCGGGTCGCACCAGATGCTGGCCCCGTACTCGGAGATGGCGAGATCGAAGGAGTCATCGGCGAACGGCGTCGCCTCGGCGTTGCCATGGTGGAGCGGAAAGACGATGCCGTGCTCCTCCTGCAGCCGCCGGGCGGTCTTCAGCTGTTGCTCGGAGTTGTCGATGCCGACGGGACGAGCACCGCGCCGCGCGAGCCACGACGAGACGTAGCCGGTGCCACAGCCGAGCTCGACGGTGTCGAGACCCTCCACGCTCGCGGGCAGCACGCCGATCGCGCTATCCGGCAGGGCGTACAGCCCCCACTGCGGCTCGCCCGCCCATGCCTTCTCGCCCGCCTCGACGTAGTCGGACGCCCAGGCATCCCATTGCCGTCGGTTGCCAGCGACGTGGTCTGGGCGCTCGCTCACGCGTCGGGGCGCCAGAGGCCGGCGATGGCCGCCTCTGCGATCGCCTCGGCGCTGAGGTCCAGCCACTCGTAGATCTCGGGCTGGGAGCCGCACTGGCCGAAGCGATCGACGCCGAGCGGGATCAGCGGGGAGCCGAAGGCCGATCCGAGGAAGGCGAGCGCATGCGGCGCCGCGTCGTGCACGGTGACGAGCGGGATACCGCGCTCCTCGGGCAGCACCAGACGCTCCAGGATCGACGGATCGCTGAGGCGCCCGCTGCGCAGCGTGTTGGTGCGGGTGCGCAGGGCGCGGAACAGCCGGTCGGGGCTCGACACGTTGACGATCGACGCGCCGATGTCCTCGGCGGCGAGCAGCTCGCGGGCGGCGAGCGCCTGCGGGATCATCGCGCCGCAGGCGGCGATCACGACGCGCGAGCCGGGTCCGCCGGCCTCTGCCTCGGCCAGGCGATAGCCGCCGGCCAGGACGTCATCGCGGAGCGACGCGCGGTCGCTGCGCTCGAGCAACGCGGTGAACGCGTCCTGCGCGACCGGCGTGGTCGAGAGGCGCAGGTAGTGCGCCTCCCCATCGGGGCGGACGATGTCGCGCAGCGCGTGGAGCATCACCCACTCCGTCTCGAGCGCGTAGCAGGGCTCCCACATCGTCAGACCGGGCAGCTCCATGCCGATCGAGGCCGTGATCGACGACTGGTGGGCGCCGCCCTCGCGCGACAGCGACACGCCGGACGGGGTGCCGGCGAAGACGAAGCGCGCGCCGGAGTACACGGAGTAGATCAGCGCGTCGAGACCGCGGCAGACGAACGGGTCGTAGACGGTGCCGACGGGCAGCAGCTGCGTGCCGTGCAGCTCGGCACCGAGGCCGAGCTGGCCGAGCAGCAGGAACAGGTTCATCTCCGAGATGCCGAGCTCGATGTGCTGGCCCTTCGGCGACGGCTCCCACTTGAGCGGGCCGGCATCCTCGATCTCGAAGATCTCCTCGACCTCGGGGCTGAAGACGCCGCGCTTGTTGATCCAGCCGCCGAGCCCGGTCGAGATCGACACGTCGGGGCTCGTGGTGACGATGTGCTTCGCCACCTCCTCGACGTTGGCGATGTCCTGCAGGACGCGGGCGAAGGCGTCCTGGCTCGAGGCCGGGCGCGTCGTGACGGGACCGAACTCGTTCGGAATGGCGTAGGGATCGACGCGCGCCGCGGGTGCGGTGACCGGATCGGTGAGGCGCTCGGCCGAGGCGCTGCAGAGCCGTCCCTCCGCCGTGGTGGGCGCAAAGCCCGCCCACTCGTCGGCCGGGTCGGCCAGCTCGCCGCGGAGCTCGTCGATCTGGGGGGCCGAGAGCAGCGCGGAGTGGTTCATCGGATGCCCGGCGATCGGCAGGCCCCAGCCCTTGACGGTGAAGGCGAAGATCACCGTCGGGCGCTCGGGGTCCGCGTCGGCGCGGTCAAGTGCGGCGATCATGTCGCCGAGGTCGTGGCCGCCGAGGTCGCCGATCAGCGATGGCAGCGCCGCGTCGTCGTAGGCCTCGAGCACGCCGGCGAGGGCCTTGCGCTCACCGGACGGGGCGTTGTCGACGACGAGCTTGCGGATATCGGCACCGCTCTTGCGGAGCAGGCTCTGGTACTCGGGGTTCGGCATGCCGTCGATGCGGCGCTCGAGCGACTCGCCACCGTCGAGGGCGAAGGCCTCACGCAGGCGGGAGCCGTACTTGACGATCTCGACCTGCCAGCCGTGGTCGCGGAACACGTGCGTGAACTCCTGCGAGCGCACGCCCGGGATCACGCGATCCAGGCTCTGACGATTGAAGTCGACGATCCAGGTCAGCTGGCCGAGGCCGCGGGCGGCCGGATCGGCGAGCGCCTCCCAGACGTTGCCCTCATCGAGCTCGGCGTCGCCCATCAACGCGACGAAGCGGCGCCCCGGCGGGACGTCGAAGTGCGCGCTGACGTAGCGGTCGACGACGCTCGCGAACAGCGGTGCGGCGGCGCCGAGGCCGACGGAGCCGGTCGAGAAGTCGATCGGGTCGGGGTCCTTCGTGCGCGACGGATACGACTGCAGCCCGCCGAAGGCGCGCAGCTGCGTCAGGTACTCGCGGTCGAGGCGACCGAGCAGGTAGTTGATCGAGTGCAGCACCGGCGAGGCATGGGGCTTGACCGCCACGCGGTCGCCGGCTTTCAGCCAGTGGAAGTAGAGCGCCGTCATCGCCGTCACCATCGATGCCGACGAGGCCTGATGGCCGCCGACCTTGAGGTCGTCGTCGGACGGGCGCTCGCGGTTGGCGTAGTCGATCATCCGCGTGGAGAGCCACAGGACGCGCCGCTGGATCGCAGCCAGCGCCTCCAGCTCCTCGGTGGACAGCTCGCTGCGCGGTGGGGACGTGGCCATGGCCGGGATTCTACCGGCAGGTACCGGCAATCGAAAACCGCTCGGCCACAGTCCCTCGGCGCCGCGTCCCGCGTCGGTGGCGCCCCACACCCGGCGCCCTCGTTGCGGTGACTGCCAGCCACAGCGACCGGAGCGGTGGCCACCCCCCACGGCGAGCCTGGACGCGGCATCGACGTGCGTGATGAGGACACCGTACGATTCATGATCGTGATGCGCCTGCCCCCCGATGGTCTGATCGCCTTCGCTGCCGTCATCGACGAGGGCGGCGTCGGACAGGCCGCTCGCGCGCTCAACCTCTCGCAGCCAGCGATCTCCAACCGCATGCGCTCGCTGCAGGCGATCGTCGGCGCTCCGCTGTACGAGCGCCGCGGCGGTAGAACCCTGCCGACGGCGATCGGTGCCCGCATCCTGCCCCACGCACGCGCCGTCGCGCACGCGATGGACCGGGCGGGATCGGAGCTCGCAGACACGCAGGCGCCGATCCGCATCGCCATCGCCGAGGCCGCAGCACCGCTGATCGGACCGCGTCTGGCACTGCTCGCCGCTCGGCACCCCGAGATCGAGCTCGAGGTCACGCATGAGATGGGCACCCGCGTCATTGATTCCGTGCTGGCGAGTCGGATCGACATCGGCGTCACCACCGCTGCGCCGTACGGCGGCGGCGAGCACCTCGATCGCGCCGTCGTCATGATCGATGAGATCCTGCTGCTGCAGCCTGCGAACGCGATCAGCACCGCTGCGCCGACGAGCCTCGAGGACCTCGCCAAGCTGACCATTCTCTGGCAGGCCCGCACATCGGGCGTGCGCCTCACCGTCGAACGTGCGCTGGAGGCTGCCGGCATCGAGCCGTATCGCAGCCTCGAGCTCGGCAGCGGGCCTGCGGCTCTGGCCTCCGCCGCCGCCGGCGTCGGCTGCTGCTTCGCGAACCGCTCGATGGCGCAGCCGTTCCTGGCCGCCGGCATGGTCGAGATCGTCCCGCACACGCTCGGCGGCCTCTACGCGCACATCGAGGTCGTCACACAGCCGACCGATTTCATGCCCGCGCACCATCAGCGGGTGCGTGCAGCGCTGCTCTCGCGGCAATATCACGATCGCGAATAGAACCGGGCTCATATCGTGATCCTGTGATCTTGGGTGATCGGTACGGTGGTGTCACATCCCTTCCCCCGGAGCGTTCCCCCACGATGCCGGATCCGATCACCTCCCTTGCGCCGCGCGCGGCCCGGGTTCATCCATGCCGCCAGTCGGCGGCGCACCTCCTTGGCCGGCGTTGCCCTGCGCGCGGCGTCCGCGGGCCGTGGCGCCGCGCCAGCACGTGTTCGGCGTCGTGGTTCTCCCGCAGCGCGCGCTCGGCGAACGCCTGCCATCGGCCGCCCCGCCCGATCTACGCTGGCGGCGCGATCATCCCTCCATCGACGATTAGGAGCGCTCCGTGACGCCGGGTCTCGAGCACGCCCATCCCTCGTCCAACCGGCGACACCGGGTGGTGGTCGTCGGATCCAGCTTCGCCGGGCTGACTGCGGCACTCGAAGTCCACCGCCGGCTGGGCGACGCCGCGGAGATCACGGTCATCGACCCGCGCGATCGCTTCACGTTCATCCCCTCGCTGATCTGGGTGCCCTTCGGCGGCCGCCAGGCCGACGACATCCAGTTCGAGCTCGCCCCGATGTACGGGAAGAAGGGCATTCGCTTCGTCAACACCGCTGCCACCCAGATCGACGGCACGGGTCGCGTCGTGCACACCGCCGACGGGCAGGAGCACCCCTACGACCGGCTCGTCATCGCGACCGGCCCCCGGCTCGCCTTCGAGCGCATCCCGGGCCTCGGACCACATGGCGGCCACACCCAGTCGGTCTGCACCATGGAGCACGCCGTCGCGGCCAAGGTCGCATGGGAGCGCTTCCTCGAGAGGCCCGGCCCGATCGTCGTGGGCACGGCGCAGGGCGGTTCGTGCTTCGGCGCCTCCTACGAGTTTCTCCTCAACGCCCAGCACGCGCTGCGCAAGGCGGGCATCGCGGACAAGGTGCCGGTGACGTTCGTCTCGAGCGAGCCCTTCCTCGGCCACTTCGGCCTCGGCGGCGTCGGCGATTCGGAGCAGCGCGTGCAGGGGATGTTCGACAAGCTGGGCATCCGCGGTATCGCCAACGCCTCGATCGATGCGGTCGAGGACGGCGCCATGCACCTGGCCGGCGGCGAGACGCTCGAGTTCGCGTACTCGATGATCGTGCCGCCGTTCGCGGGCGTCGCCGCGGTCATGGAGAGCGAAGGGCTGGCGAATCCCGCCGGCTTCATCCCGATCACCGACGAGTATCGACACGCCGCATTCCCCGAGATCTTCGCGGCCGGAGTCGACGTCGCCATCGCTCCGAAGACGGCGACACTCGTGCCCACGGGCGTGCCGAAGACCGGCTACATGAGCGAGCACATGGCCAAGATCGCCGCCGAGAACATCGCGGCGGACCTGCAGGGAGGCGAGCACCACCGCGTGCCGCTCGACGACCTGGGCGCCGTCTGCATTCTCGACGGCGGCGACACCGGGATGATCATCAAGACCGACAAGGTGCTCGGCGACGCCGAGCACACGCACATCATGAGCGGCCCGCAGGCCCACTGGGCCAAGATCGCGTTCGAGAAGGTCTTCATCTCGGCGCGCAAGCACGGTCGGCTCGTCCTCTGATGCGCGAGCACCACCGCTCCACCCCTCCCGCCGCTCCGGCGTGCCCCCTCGACCGTCCATGCGCCCAGGAGGCGTGAACCATGCAAACCGCTCTCGACCTCGCACGGTGGCAATTCGGCATCATCACCGTCTACCACTTCCTGTTCGTGCCGATCACCATCGGAATCACGTGGTTCGTCGCGTGGTTCCAGACGCGCTGGATGCGCACCGGCGACCCCGACTACCTGCGCCTGACGCGCTTCTTCGGGAAGCTGATGCTGATCAACTTCGCGATCGGCGTCGTCACCGGCATCGTCCAGGAGTTCCAGTTCGGCATGAACTGGTCCGACTACTCGCGCTACGTCGGCGACGTCTTCGGCGCCCCGCTGGCGATGGAGGCGCTGGCCGCGTTCTTCCTCGAATCGACCTTCCTCGGGCTCTGGGTGTTCGGCTGGGGACGGCTCGCACCGCGCCTGCACCTGGCGATGATCTACCTCGTCGCGGTCGGCAGCACGCTCAGCGCGTACTTCATCCTCGCCGCCAACTCGTGGATGCAGCACCCCGTGGGCTACGTGCTCAACGCCAAGACGGGCCGTGCCGAGATGACGTCGATCGTCGCAGTGCTGACCAACCCGACGGTCCTGCTCGCCTTCCCGCACACGATTCTGGCCGCGTTCGCCACGGCGGGCATCATCGTGGCCGGGGTCGCGGCCTGGCACATCCGCCGCGCCAACGACCGCGCCATGTTCATGCACGCGCTGAAGCTGGGCGTACCCGTCGTCTTCATCGCCACGATGGCGACGATGCTCGTCGGCCACGCGCAGGCGCAGCTGATGGTCAAGGAGCAGCCGATGAAGATGGCAGCTGCCGAGGCCCTCTATGAGACGACGTCGAGCGCTCCGTTCTCGCTGCTGGCCGTCGCACCCTTCGAGAAGCGTCCGGAACGCACGACGCTGAACCTGACGTTGCCGAATGGCCTCTCGATCCTCGCCACCAACACGACGAACGGCACCGTCAAGGGCATCAACGACATCAACGCCGAGTACGTCGCGAAGTACGGGCCGGGCGACTACACGCCGATCCTGGGTGTCACCTACTGGTCCTTCCGCGTGATGATCGGCGCCGGCATGCTGCTCGCGCTGATCACCGGCATCGGCTCCTTCCTGCTCTGGCGCGGCTCCATCGAGCGGCACAGGTGGCTGATCCGGATCATGCCCCTGGCCATCGTCCTGCCCTTCCTCGGCAACTCCGCCGGTTGGATCTTCACGGAGATGGGCCGACAGCCCTGGGTCGTGCAGGGTCTCCTGAAGACCGCGAGCGGCGTCTCACCCTCCGTCGCGATGTGGGAGGTTGGCGTCACGCTCGTCGGCTTCACCCTGCTCTACGGCGCACTCGCCGTCGTCGACTGCTGGCTGATGTTCCGCTTCGCCCGCAGCGTCCCCCCTCCCTCGCCGGTCAAGTCGCCGGATGAGGAAGTGCCCGTCCGCGAACTCGCAATGGCGTACTAGGAGGTCTGACCATGTCCGGCTACTGGCATCTCGAGGTCTTCTGGTTCGCGCTGATCGGCATTCTCTGGATCGGCTACTTCGTCTTGGAGGGATTCGACTTCGGCGTCGGCATCCTGCTCCCGTTCCTCGGCAAGAAGGAGGAGGACCGACGCCTGATGATCAACTCGATCGGCCCCTTCTGGGACGGTAACGAGGTGTGGCTCCTGACGGCGGGCGGCGCGACGTTCGCCGCCTTCCCCGAGTGGTACGCCACGCTCTTCTCAGGCTTCTATCTGGCGCTGTTCCTGATCCTGGTGGCGCTGATCGTCCGCGGTGTCGCCTTCGAGTACCGCGGCAAACACGACTCCCCCGTCTGGCGGGCCTGGTGGGACCGGGCGATCTTCTTCGGCTCCGTCGTGCCCGCGCTCCTGTGGGGCGTCGCGTTCGCGAACATCGTCCACGGCGTGCCGATCGATGCAGACCACGAGTTCACGGGCTCGCTGCTGACCCTGCTCAATCCGTACGGCTTGATCGGCGGCGTCGCCTCGCTGTCGCTGTTCACGCTCAGCGGTGCGATCTTCCTGACGCTGCGGACGAAGGGCGAGCTCCTGAAGCGCTGCCGCAGCGCTGCCGGGCGCATCGCGTGGGTCGCGCCGGTGATCGTCTTCGGCTTCCTCGCGTGGACGTACATCAACGCGTTGAGTGCCAACGAGACCGGGATCGTGCCAGGCGTGATCCCGCTGGGCGCGGTGGCGCTGGTGATCGCCACGCCGTTCCTCGTCAACGCGCGACGCGAGGGCTGGGCGTTCGTGACGGCCGTCCTGTCGGTCGCGCTGATCGTGGCGACCATGTTCCTCAACCTGTTCCCGCGCGTGATGCCCTCGAGCACCAACAGCGCGTTCGACCTGACCATCTGGAATGCGTCCTCGACGCACTACACGCTGGTCGTGATGAGCGTGGTCGCGGTGATCCTGACGCCGGTCGTCCTGCTGTACCAGGGCTGGACGTACTACGTGTTCCGCCAGCGCCTCAGCGCCGATGACCTGTCCCCCATCAAGAACCCGATCGAGCTGCTCGGCAAGCCCTTCGGCGACCATGAGACCACGAGGCCCAGCGGTGACTGAATCGGCAGGGCATGCGCCCGGTCGATAGCCGTCTGCTCCGCCTCTCACCCGGCATCCGCAGGTTCCTCGGGACCTGCGGATTGCTCGGGTTGGGCACGGCCGCCACGATCGTGGTCCAGGCCTCGCTGCTGGCATGGGTCGTCGACGCCGTCTTCCTCCGCCACCGCGGCTGGAGCGACGTCGCTCCGGCGCTCGTCCTGCTCGCCGCGGTCGCGCTCCTGCGCGGCCTGCTGGCGTGGGCGCTCGAGGCCGCGGGACACCGCACCGCCGCGACGACGACCCGCGATCTGCGCACGGCCTACGCGCGGCACGTGCTGATCGATCGCCCCGGCGATACCTCCCGCGCCAGCGGGGCCGCGGCGGCTGCGGCCGTGCAGGGCGTCGATGCCCTCGACCCGTACTTCTCGAAGTACCTGCCCGCTCTCGCGCTCGGGCTGATCGTCCCGGCCGTGATCCTGGTCCGCGTCGCGTTCATCGACCTCCTGTCGGCGGCCATCATGCTGCTGACGATCCCGCTGATCCCCCTCTTCGGCATGCTGATCGGGCGGGCCACGGCCGCGCAGGCGCGTGCGCGCTACGCGACGCTCGGGCGCCTCTCCTCGCACTTCCTCGACATCGTGCGGGGGCTGACCACCTTGCGGGCGTTCAACCGCGGTGCGGCGCAGGCCGACCGCATCGCCGAGACCGGTGAGGCCTATCGCCGCGAGACGATGAAGACGCTGCGCATCGCCTTCCTATCGGCACTCGTGCTCGAGCTGGCCGCGACGCTGTCGGTCGCAGTGATCGCCGTCGAGATCGGCATCCGCCTCGTCAACGGGCACATGGCCTTCGCCCCCGCCTTCACCATCCTGATCCTCGCGCCCGAGCTGTACGCCCCGCTGCGCAACTCGGCCGCCCAGTTCCACGCCAGCGCGGACGGCATCGCCGCGGCGGATGCGCTGCTCGGCCCGATCGAGCGCGGACCCGTGGCCCGCGGCGGAGGCGCACCCCACGATCCGCGAGACGTCCCCATCCGCATCGAGCACGTGGACTTCGCGTACCCCGGACGGCCGGATCACATCCTCGCCGATGCCTCGCTGGAGCTGGTGCCCGGCGAGCGAGTCGCCGTCGTCGCCCCCAGTGGATCGGGCAAGAGCACGCTGGCGCGCCTGCTGCTGCTGTTCGACCACCCCGATGCCGGACGGGTGGCGATCGGCGACATGGACCTGCGCGACGTCGATCCCGATGCCTGGCGGCGACATATCGCGTGGGTGCCCCAGCGTCCGCACCTCACCTCGGGAACGGTGGCCGAGGCGATCGCCCTCGGCGACCCGTCCGCGTCGCATGAGCGAATCGCGGACGCAGCCCGCGCGGCCTCGGCCGAGGAGTTCATCGCTGCGCTGCCGAGCGGCTACGCCACGCGCATCGGCAGCGGCGGCACCGGCCTCTCGATCGGCCAGATCCGTCGACTGGCGCTGGCCCGAGCGCTGCTGCGCGACGCCTCGCTGCTGCTCCTCGATGAGCCCACGACCAGCCTCGATCACGACACCTCCACCGCGATCGTCGCGGCCATCCGGCGGCTGCCGCGCAACCAGACGATGGTGATCATCACCCATGATCCCGCGGTTGCCGATGCCCTTGCCGATCGCGTGCTGACGCTGCGCGATGGGAAGCTCGTGCAGACCCGCGAGGCACGCCGATGAGCAGCCGCGAGTTCCGTCGCATCAGCGTCATCGCCAACCCGCCGCGCCTCTGGCTGGCCAGCGGCTTCGTGCTGGGCGTCCTGGCGATCGGCGCGAGCATCGGCCTGATGGCCACCTCCGGCTATCTGATCTCCAGCGCCGCGCTCCAGCCGCCGATCATGACGCTGACGATCGCGATCGTCGGCGTGCGCTTCTTCGGCATCTCGCGCGGCATTCTCCGCTACCTCGAGCGCCTGATCTCCCATGACGCGACGCTGCGCGCGCTCGTTCGGCTGCGCGTCGCCGTGTTCGCCCGTCTCGAGCCGCTGGTCCCTACCGATGTGGCCGGTCTGCGCACCGGCGACCTCCTGCAGCGCTTCGTCGCGGATGTGGATGCGCAGCAGAACCTCGTGCTGCGCATCGTGGGCCCGATCGTCGTGGCGGTCGGCGCCGGCGGGCTGGCGGTGGGCATCGCGGTGCTCGTCCTGCCCCAGGCCGGCCTCGCTCTCGCCATCGGGCTGCTGCTGGCCGGCGCCTGCGCCCCCGTGCTGGCCG
>CANJXE010000052.1 GCA_947478745.1 Actinomycetota bacterium | reverse complement strand
TCCCCACCCCCAACCTGCCGATTCCCCAGCGCGCATGCGGCATCGGCTCGGTTATCCCCGTCATCCCCACCCCCTATGGTGATGACTATCCAAGTACTGTTCTTTCACCAACATCCATCATCGGGATAGCCGCTGCATGAAGATCCGCTGCAATCGAGAGCACCTCGCCGATCGGCTCGCGCAGGCAGCGCGTGCTGCTTCGACGCGCGCCAACCTCCAGAGCGCTGCGCACGTGCGCCTCACCGCTGAGAGCTCCGAGGCACCGGTGGAGCTCGCTGCTACCGACCTCGAGATGACGTTGCGCGTGCCGCTGACCGCCGACGTCGAAGAGCCTGGCTCGGTCCTCCTGCCCGCCAAGATCGCGCCTGAGCTGATCCGCGCGCTCAACGGCGAGACCGTCGAGCTGTCCGCCCAGGACGACGGCCGCGTGCTCGTCTCCGCCGGCTCCTCGTCGTACACGCTCTACGGCCTGCCGGTCGATGAGTTCCCGCAGCTGCCCGAGATCGATCACGAGCAGGTCTTCGAGACCGACAGCGCGGTCTTCGCCGATGTCGTCGGCCGCGTCAAGCGCGCCGCGTCCCGTGATGAGAGCCGCCCGGTCCTGACCGGCGCGCTCGTGCGCTTCGAGTCGGACCGCATCACGATGGCCGCCACCGACTCGTACCGCCTGGCCGTTGCCGAGGCACCGCTGTCGAAGGCGCCGCCCGAGTCGATCGAGGCGATTATCCCCGTCAAGGCGCTGGAGGAGGTCGTCCGTCTGGCCGGTTCCGACGGCAAGCCGCTCAGCGTCGCGATCGGCGAGGGCCTCGTCACCTTCGGCATCGATGGCATCTGGCTCAGCGTCCGTCGCATCGAGGGCCAGTTCCCCAACTTCACCGCGCTCAAGCCCGACGGCGTCGAGCAGTCGGCGACGATCGCCAAGGACGAGCTCCTCGAGGTCGTCCGCCGCGTCGGCATCGTCGTCCGCCAGAACACGCCCGTTCGCGTTGAGCTCGCCCCCGGCCAGCTGAGCCTCCAGGCGCGCACCGCCGACGTCGCCGAGGGTGCGGAGTCGATCCCCGTCGCCGCCACCGGCACCGAGACGATCGAGATCGGCTTCAACCACGAGTTCCTCCGCGACGGCATCGAGAGCGTCCCAGGCGACGAGGTGAAGCTGAGCCTGATCTCGTCGCTGCGCCCGGCGCTGCTCGAGAGCGTCGACGGTGCGTTCTGGTACGTGATCATGCCGATCCGCATCTGAGTCGATGCGCGTCGACCTGCTCCGGGTCGCCGACCTCCGCTGCCACGTCGTCGGCGAGCTGCGACCCGTCGCCGGCGTCACCGCGATCGTCGGCCCCAACGGCTCGGGCAAGACGTCGCTGCTCGAGGCCGTGCACCTCGGTATCAACGGCACGGGGCTCCGGCCGACGGCTGATAGCCGGATGATTCGCGACGGCGCCGACGAGCTCGGCGTGCGCATCGAGGGCGAGGCCGGCGGCGCGCCGACGATGACGCGGGTGCGGCTGACGAAGGGCTCGCGCACCATCGAGCTCGACGGCGTCCAGGTGGACGGCCGCACGCTGCGCGAGCGCTGGGCCGCCGTGGTGTTCATCCCCGACGTGCTCGACCTCGTCAAGCGCGGGCCGAGCGTGCGCCGCGTTGCGATGGACCGCGCCATCGAGGGCGCCTGGCCGCGCTTCGAGGAGCACGAGCGCGCCTACCGGCAGACGATGGAGCAGCGCAACGCCGTGCTGCGCCGCGTGCGTCGCCGTGAGGGCACCGAGGACGAGCTCGACCCGTGGGATCGCCAGCTGGCCGATCACGGCGCACTGATCACCGAGGCGCGCGAGCGCCTGATCGAGCGCCTCGCACCGTTCTTCCAGGAGCGTGTCGAGCTGCTCGGCTCGCCGCACGCCGGCGACCTGCGCTACGAGCCCTCGCTGCCCGGTGACGGTGCTGCGCTGCTGCAGGCGCTGCGCGAGCGACGCCGCGAGGACATCGAGCGCCAGACCACCGGCATCGGCCCGCACCTCGACGACCTCGTCGTGGAGCTCGGCGGCCGCGATGCGCGCCGCAGCGCCTCGCAGGGCGAGCAGCGCACGCTCGTGCTCGCCTTCCTTCTGGCGCAGGCCGCGCTGGTCCACGAGACGCGCGGCGAGACGCCGCTGCTGCTGCTCGACGACGTCCTCTCCGAGCTCGACCGCGATCGCCGCACGCGCCTGGTCGAGCTCGGGCGCCAGCACGGCCAGGTGCTCCTGACCGCCACGGGTGCCGACGGCGTCGATGATCTGGCCGATCTGGTGCACGCCCTCGAGGTGCGGGCATGAGCGAGGGCCGCCGCCGCGACCCCAAGGCGGCCCTGCGGATGCCCTCGTCGGTGGGCGGCGACATCGCCGCCTCGATGCCGGGCGACCTCGGCCCCGTGCGCCGCGTCGCCGACGTCTGGCCGGAGGTGGTGGGGGAGGCGCTCGCGCGCGTCGCCCAGCCCGCGCGGATCGCCCGCGACGGCACGCTGATCGTCCACGCCGCCGACGCCTCCTGGGTGCACGCGCTGACGCTCGAGCAGCGCACCATCCTCCGCAAGCTCGGCGAGCGCATGGGGGGAGACGGGCCGACCGCGATGAAGGTCGAGATCGGGCCCATCAGCGTGGCGCGGGAGCTGGTCGTGCATCCGCCGATCGAGATCCTGCCGGCGGCGCAGGCGCGCGCCGAGGAGCTCGCGGCGACGACCACCGACCCGGCTCTGCGTGCGTCCCTGGTGCGGGCGATCGCGATCACGCTGTCGCGTCCCGAGCGCTGACCACCCGTTCTCTGAGACGCGCGAGGATGCTGCTGCGCGGATCGCCCGCGACCCCGCGCGCACTCCGCGCGTGAGCGTCTCAGCCAGCACCGCACGCGATCCAGAAAACCCCGTAACGATGCGGGATTCCGTGGGATACCTCTGGTAGAGTTCGTCATGCGTTCACCACTGGGTGACGCCGATCGAAAGAGCCCTTTGAGCGAGTCCTACGGCGCCGACAACATCACCGTTCTCGAAGGTCTCGAAGCGGTTCGGCGACGCCCTGGCATGTACATCGGCTCGACCGGCGCGCGTGGTCTGCACCACCTCGTGTGGGAGGTCCTCGACAACGCCGTCGACGAGGCGCTCGCGGGCTACTGCACCGAGGTCACGATCACGCTGCACCCCGACGGGTCGGTCAGCTGCGCCGACAACGGCCGCGGCATCCCGGTCACGATGATGGCCGAGCAGGGCATGTCGGCCGTCGAGGTCGTGCTCACCAAGCTGCACGCCGGCGGCAAGTTCGGCGGCGGCGGCTACAAGGTCTCCGGCGGTCTCCACGGCGTCGGCGTCTCGGTCGTCAACGCGTTGTCCGAGCGCCTGCACATCGAGGTGCGTCGCGACGGCTTCGTCTTCAGCCAGGACTACGCCAAGGGCGATCCGCAGAACTCGCTCTCGCAGGGCGAGGCGTGGGACGGCCCCAGCGGGACCACGGTCAGCTTCCTGCCCGACGGCGAGATCTTCGAGGACATCCGCTACGACCGCGACACGCTCGCGAGCCGCATGCGCGAGATGGCGTTCCTCACCCCAGTCCTCTCGCTGCGCCTGATCGACGAGCGCGGCGACGGCTCCGATGAGACGTGGAAGTACGAGGGCGGCATCGGCGAGTACGTGGCGTTCATGAACCACGGCAAGGAGGTCGTGCACCCCGGCGTCGTCGTCGTGGGCGCGCGCGACGAGGAGAGCAGCGTCGAGATCGACGTCGCCCTGCAGTGGAACATGACGTACCAGCCGTCGATCTACTCCTTCGCCAACGCGATCAACACGCACGAGGGCGGCAGCCACCTGGTCGGCTTCCGCACCGCGGTCACCCGCGTCGTCAACTCCTACGCGCGGGCCAACAACCTGCTCAAGGAGAAGGACGAGAACCTCACCGGTGAGGACGTCGCCGAGGGCCTCGCCGCCGTCATCTCCGTGCGTCTGCCTGAGCCGCAGTTCGAGGGCCAGACCAAGACCAAGCTCGGCAACACGCACGTGCGCGGCATCGTCGACAGCGCCACCAACCAGGCCCTCGCCCAGTACTTCGAGGAGCACCCGGCCGAGGCCAAGGCGATCGCCCAGAAGACCGTCTCCGCCGCCCGGGCCCGCGCCGCCGCGCGCAAGGCCCGCGAGGCCGCGCGCAAGACGGCCTTCGGCAGCGGCGGCCTGCCCGGCAAGCTGACCGACTGCGTGTCCACCGACCCGTCGATCTCCGAGCTCTACCTGGTCGAGGGCAACAGCGCCGGCGGCACCGCCGTCGACGCCCGCGATCGCGAGTTCCAGGCGATCCTGCCGCTGCGCGGCAAGATTCTCAACGTCGAGAAGGCCCGTATCGACCGCGTCTTCGGCAACGCCGAGATCCAGGCGATGGTCGCCGCGATGGGCATCGGCACCGGCGACGAGATCGACACCAGCAAGGCGCGCTACCACAAGCTCGTGCTGATGACCGACGCCGACGTCGACGGCGCCCACATCCGCACCCTCATCCTGACGTTCCTCTACCGGCACATGCAGCCGCTGATCGACGCGGGCTACGTGTACATCGCGCAGCCGCCGCTCTATCGCGTGCGCCTCGGCAAGGAGCAGATCTACCTCTCGAAGGACTCCGAGGTCGAGGACTACGCGGTCGGCCAGCGCCTCGAGCAGGTCACCGTCATGGCCGCCGGCGCCAAGCTTCCGCTCGACCAGGAGCTGTACCGCTCGATCGTCAAGTCGATTCGCGAGCAGGAGCTGATGACCACGCGCATGCGCGGCGCCTTCGGCCCGATCGCCGCCGACCTCGCCAAGCACCCGAGCCTGCTCGCGGCGAACGTCGAGCCGGGCGACATCGGCGACTGGTTCGACAAGGGCGGCGCCGATGACGAGCGCGTCACGGTCGAGGTCGTCAGCACCGATGCCGACGGCACGATGCTGCTGCGCCGCACCGAGCGCCACACCGGCGCGGTCGAGACGATCCCGCTGGCCCTCAAGCTCTTCACGGGCGCGGCCTACGAGGGACTGCGCCGCAGCCACCAGCGCCTGCTGGAGCTCGTCGGCCCCGGGCCGTTCACGGTTACGCAGGGCCGCAAGGAGGTCGAGGCGCACGGGCACGCAGCCCTCCGCGACGCGATCTTCGACTGCTGCAAGGACGGCATCGAGATCAGCCGCTTCAAGGGACTCGGCGAGATGAACGCCGACCAGCTGCGCGACACCGCGATGGCCCCCAGCAGCCGCACGCTGCTGCAGGTCACCATGGAGAGCGCCGCCGAGGCCGACGCCATCTTCGTCACGCTGATGGGCGACCAGGTCGAGGACCGTCGCGCCTTCATCGAATCGCACGCACGCGACGCACAGGGGATCGATGTCTGAGCCTGAAGCACCCGTCGACCAGCCGTACGGCGGGTCCGAACCGCGCGAGCTCGCCGACGAGATGCGCACGTCGTATCTCGACTACGCGATGAGCGTCATTGTCGGCCGCGCGCTGCCCGACGTCCGCGATGGCCTCAAGCCCGTGCATCGTCGCGTGCTCTACGCGATGGACGAGCTCGGCCTCCAGCCGAACCGCCCGCACGTCAAGTGCGCGAAGGTCGTCGGCGAGACGATGGGCACGTACCACCCGCACGGCGACCAGGCGATCTACGACACCCTCGTCCGCATGGCGCAGCCGTTCTCGTCGCGCGCCGTGCTGGTCGACGGCCAGGGCAACTTCGGCAACGTCGACGGCTTCTCCGCCGCCGCCATGCGCTACACCGAGTGCCGTCTGTCTCGCGTCGCCACGGTGATGCTGCGCGACATCGACGCGAACACCGTCGACTTCGGCCCCAACTACGACGGCTCGCGCGAGCAGCCGCTGGTCCTGCCGGCGCGCTACCCGAACCTGCTCGTCAACGGCTCGTCCGGCATCGCCGTCGGCATGGCCACCAACATTCCGCCGCACAACCTGGGCGAGGCCGTCAACGCCACGATCGCGATGATCCGCAACCCCGACATCACGCTCGAGGAGCTGATGCAGATCATGCCGGGGCCGGACTTCCCGACCGGCGGCGTGATCATGGGCCACGCGGGCATCCGCGCCGCCTACGCCACGGGCCGCGGCAAGATCCGCCTGCGCGCGCGCACCGACATCGAGGAGCTGCCCAACGGCAAGTCCGCGATCGTCGTCACGCAGCTGCCGTTCACGGTCAAGAAGGGCGGCGACGAGGGCGTCATCGCCAAGATCGCCGAGCTCGCGGTCGAGAAGGTCATGCCGGAGATCTCCGACGTCAAGGACCACTCGTCCGACGAGGGCATGCGCATCGTGATCGAGCTGAAGAAGGGCACGATCGCGACCGTCGTCCTGAACAAGCTCTACAAGCACACGCAGCTGCAGGTCACCTTCGGCGCCAACATGGTCTCGCTCGTCGATGGCGTCCCGCGCACGCTCGGCGTCCACGACATGCTGCGCCACTACATCGCGCACCAGCGCGACGTCATCGTCCGGCGCACCAAGTTCCAGCTCGATCGTGCCGAGCGCCGCTGCCACATCCTCGACGGCTACCTGATCGCGCTGTCGAACCTCGACGCGGTCATCCAGCTGATCCGCAACTCGAAGGATCCCGAGCAGGCCCGCCAGAACCTCCAGACCGAGTTCGGCATGTCCGAGGTTCAGGCCCAGGCCATCGTCGATCTCCGGCTCGGGCGCCTGACCGGCCTCGAGCAGGACTCGATCCGCGCCGAGCACGCCGAGCTGACCGCGAAGATCGCGGAGCTGCGTGGCATCCTCGCCGACGAGGAGCGCGTCTCCGAGGTCATCATCGAGGAGCTCGAGGCGATCGCCGCCGAGTTCGCCGACGACCGCCGCAGCGACATCAGCGCGGTCGAGGGCGAGATCGACATGGAAGAGCTGATCGCCGACGAGGAGATGGTCATCACCATCACCAACGGCGGCTACATCAAGCGGCTGCCCGTCGACACGTACCGCGCCCAGCGCCGGGGTGGCGTCGGCGTGCGCGGCATGCAGACGAAGGAGGACGACTGGATCGAGCATCTGATCACGGCGTCCACGCACGACTACGTGCTGTTCTTCACGTCGTTCGGCAAGGTCTACCGCGCCAAGGCGTACACGCTGCCGATCGGCACGCGCGACTCCAAGGGCCGTGCACTGGTCAACGTGCTGCCGCTGCGCGAGGGCGAGCGCGTGATGGCCGCCTTCACGACCCGCGACTACACCGAGGGCAAGTACCTCCTGTTCGGCACCCGCAAGGGCGTCGTCAAGAAGACCGAGTTCCTCGCGTACAACACGATCCTCAAGAGCGACGGCATCATCGCCATCAACCTGCGCGAGGGCGACGAGCTCGTCGACGTGCGGCTGACCAACGGCGAGGACCGCATCCTGCTCATCTCCAAGTCGGGCCAGGCCGCGCTGTTCTCCGAGGAGAAGGTGCGCTCGATGGGCCGCAACGCCTCCGGCGTGATGGGCATGCGCCTCGTCGGCGACGACGAGGTCATCGCCATGCGCGTGCCGCAGGAGAACGAGGACGTGCTCGTCATCACCGACGGCGGCTACGGCAAGCGCACGCCGATCGCCGACTACCGGGAGACCGGCCGCGGTGCCAAGGGCGTCCGCACGATCGCCGCGAAGGCGGAGGCCGAGCGCGGCTCGCTCATCGCCGCCCACTGCGTCACCGGCGAAGAGGACCTGATCGTCTCGACCGCGAGCGGCATCGTCACGCGCATGTCCGTCGGCGAGGTTCGTTCGATGGGCCGCTCCACCTCCGGCGTCCGCATCCAGCGGATCCGCGGCGAGGAGGACCGCGTCTCGTCCTGCGCGATCGTGCCGGCCGAGGAGGAGGTCGACGAGATCATCGCGACCGACGCCGAGGGAGCCGTGCCGACCGACGCGACCACCGACGCCGTCGCCGAGGGTGCGGCCGTTGAGGCCGACGCCACGGTGGACGAGCTCGTGATCGAGGCAGAGGTCGCAGGCGACGATGACGACGATGTGATCGAGGCCGAAGAGGACGCTGAGGAGTAATCCCGCCGGCCGCGTTGCGGCCGGGAGTCGGCGGTAGAGTGCGGACATGAGCCGCTTCCGCCCGACCGTCCTCGCAGCAACTCTCGCGCTTGGCGCCTTCGCGCTCGCGGCCTGCGGCGGCTCGTCGAGCTCCACGACCGCCACGCAGATGGTCACCGAGACGCAGACGCAGACGGTGACCCAGCAGGACACGCAGCAGGCGACGGATCAGGACCAGACCACGGCGGCGAACGGGGGCAAGGTGTACACCCAGGACAACACTGACGTCAACGTCGCGACGGGCGACTCGTTCACGATCCAGCTGCCGATCAACCCCAGTACGGGCTACACCTGGGTGCCCAACATCCCGATGGGCTACGTGCAGGTCTCCGACACGATCCTCGAGTCCGCCGACGCGGGCAACATCGTCGGCCAGGGCACCGCCGAGCAGTGGGTGTTCAGCGCGGACACGCCCGGCACCGGCACGATCACGTTCGACCTGACGCCTCCCGGTCAGGGCCGAGAGCCCGACCGCACGGTCACCTTCACCGTCAACGCGTCCTAGCGACCCGGGCAGCCACGGTGCCCTCGTCGTTGTCGGCGGTGACGAACGGGCCTATCCGGATCGCCGCGCCGAAGCCCCTCGTCTCACCGAGTTACGTCACCGGCTGAGGCCTTGCCGGTAGGTGTGGGCCGGCTGATAGGCAGGCTCTTGGCTGCTGGCGGGGTCTGGTAGGTTTCCGCGAAGTTTGTAACGGTCGTTCACTCGTGCTGGTGCGCGCCCGGTTGGTCAGCCACGTCGTCGGCGTGCTGCGACTCGTTGAGGTGCGGAGCATGTCGGTGCAGGCAGGTCGTAGAGCGGCGCGAGGGATGGGCATTCAGCCGCGGGGCCGAGGCGGACGCGGATGGCTGTCGGGGTTGCTGGTGCTTGTGAGCCTGATGGGGGCCCTGGGAATTAGCGCGGGTGCGGCCCGTGCGGACGTGGATCCGTGCCTCACGATCGTCGCCAACGTCGTCACCGACGGCGTGAGTTGCTCCGGTGACGTTGCGATCCCCGCGGGGGTCACCACGATCAATGCGAACGCGTTCGCCGGAGCGACGAGCCTGGTGAACATCACGATTCCGGCCAGCGTCTTGACCATCGAAGAGGGCGCTTTCGGCCTGACGTCCAGTCTGCGGAGCTTCACGGTCGATGGGAGCAACACCGCGTATTCCTCCGATGGCGCCGGGGTCCTGTTCAACAAGAACAAGACGCTCCTGGTGAAGTATCCGAGTGGACGGGTGGCAGCGACCTACGAGGTTCCCGCCTCCGTCACGAGCATCGACACCGGTGCGTTCCTGCTCTCAGCCAACCTGACGAGCCTCACAGTCGCCGCGGGCAATATCAAGTACTTCGCCGATGCCGCCGGGGCCCTGTTCAGCGTCTACAGAGGGGCGCTGATCCAGTATCCGATCGGCCGGCTGGCCACGAACTACACGATTCCGGTGGGCGCCGAGTACGTCGCCGATGCGGCGTTCCTCGGCGCGGCGAACCTGCAGAGGATCTCTGTCGCAGCGGGCAGCACGACGTTTGCCGTGGACGCGGACGGGGTCTTGTTCGATCAGGCCATGACCACGCTCATCCAGTATCCGCCGGGGCGGACGGGCACGAGCTACGCCGTGCCGAGCAGCGTCACGAACATGACGCTATCCGCGTTCGTCGGTGCGTCGAGCCTGCAGGGGATCTCGGTCGACGCGGGCAATACGGCCTACTTCGCAGATGCGGACGGGGCGCTGTTCCAGTACCTCGAAGGGCAGATCTATCTGCTGCAGTACCCAGCCGGGCGGACGGCGACCAGCTACCGGATCTCGAACAACGCCGTGGGCTTCTACCCTGCGGCGTTCTTCGGCGCATCGCGACTGACGAGCGTGACGATCCCGGGCAGCGTCCAGTTCATGTCCTCCGGGTCGTTCTACGGTGCGACGAGCCTGGCGAGCCTCTACTTCGAGGGAGCGGCTGCGCCGACGGTGGAGGGGCCGAGCGTCTTCGTGAATATGGCGGCGGGTGCGACGGCGTATCGCTTCGCAGGGGCGACGGGGTTCGTCACGACGGGCACTCCGCCGCTGTGGGGCGGGTTGGCGATTGCCGATTACGTGACGGCGCTGGCGCCGCCGCCTGCGCCGACGGTGGTTGCCGGTGCGACGCCAGCCTCGGCCCAGGTCACGGTCGCAGCTGCGTCGGTTGGCCCGGCCGCGTCGTCGTATCTCGTGACGGCGAGCCCGGGGGGGAAGACGTGCGAGGTGTCGGGCGCGAGCGGCTCGTGCACGGTCGTGGACCTGGTGCCGGGGCAGCCGCACACGTTCACGGCGGTCGCACGGTCTACGGTCCCGGTGCTGGAGTCTGCGCCGTCTGCGCCGTCTGCGTCGCTCTCGTGTCTGGAGATCGACGGAGCCGTCGTCAAGAGCATCGGCACGTGCCCTGGCGCCATCGTGATCCCGAACACCGTGACGAGCATCAGGGACAGGGCGTTCATCGATGCAGTGGGCCTGACGAGCGTCGCCTTCGAGTTCCCGAGCCACGTCGCCACGATCGGCGAGAGCGCGTTCTCCGGGGCGACGAGCCTGGTTAGCATCACGCTTCCGGCCAGCCTCACGAGCATCGGCGGGACCGCGTTCGCCGGAGCGTCCAGCCTCGAGGCCATTGCGGTTCCGGCTGGTGTCCGGACCATCGGCGTAAGCGCGTTCTCGCAGGCATTCAGCCTGACGCGCATCTCCGTCGATTCAGGCAATACCGCGTATTCCTCGGATGACGCCGGCGTGCTGTTCAACGCGGACAAGTCCACCCTCATCCAGTATCCGAATGGGCGGCCAGAGCTGAGCTACGCGCTCCCGAGCGGCGTCACGGGCATCGGCCCGTTTGCGTTCACCTGGACGGCACATCTGGCGGACCTCGCGATTGCGAGCAGCGTCACGCAGATCGGCTTCGCCGCGCTCGTGGACATGCCGAGCCTGACGGGGATCACCGTCGATGCGGACAGCAGCACGTTCTCTTCAGATGGCGACGGAGTGCTGTTCGACAAGCACAGGACCACGCTCGTGCAGTATCCAGGGGGGCGGACCGCGGCGGGTTACGCGATTCCGGGCAGTGTCACCGACATCGGCCCGTACGCGTTCGCGTACGCGACCCACCTGTCGAGCGTCTCGTTCGCATCTCCGAGCAGGGTCGCAACCATCGGCGACTACGCGTTCCTGCTCGCGACGAATCTCGAGAGCATCGAGATCCCGAGCAGCGTCGTGGCCGTCGGCGACGACTCGTTCGAAGGCGCGACGCGGCTGCAGCGCGTGACGTTCGCGGCCCCGAGCCACCTCGAGACCCTCGGTAATTGGGCGTTTGAGAGTGCATCGAGCCTGGTGAGTATCGCGATTCCGAGCACGGTCACCAGCATCGGGGACGGTGCGTTCAAGGATGCGGCGAGCCTGACGAGCGTGTACTTCGAGTCGGCGGCGGCGCCGACCGTTGGCAGCGATGCGTTCGCCGGTGTGGCGCCGGGTGCGACGGCGTACCGCTTGGCGGGGGCCATGGGCTTCACCGCGGAGGGCACGCCGCCGCTGTGGAACGGGCTGCTGGTTGCCGAGTACCTGCCGGCACCCCCGGCTCCCTTGGCGGTCGCGGGCGTTGAGTCGGCGACCGTCACCGTGGCCCCTCCGCTGGTCGGCCCTGCACCGTCGTCGTACGTCGTTACGGCCAGTCCCGGCGGCGCGCAGTGCGCAGTGACCGGTGTGAACGGCTCGTGCTCGATCGCGGGCCTGACGGCGGGGATGTCGTACACGTTCACGGCCGTCGCGCGGACGGTCAGCCCGGAGCTCAGCTCCCTCGCGTCGCCCGCCTCGGCAGCGGTCGTCCCCACCGCCCTCGCTGTGTCGGTGGGCTCGACCGTTGCGAAGGCGAGGCCCTTCTCGCGGGTGGGCTCGCCGCGGCAGACGGCGACGGGTCTGGTTGTTTCGATTCTGGCGAACGAGCCGGGCGTGGTTGGTGTGCGGGTGACCGCCGTTGGCGGGCGTGCGTTGCGCGCTGCGCCGGTGGTGCTGTGCTCGATGC
>CANJXE010000051.1 GCA_947478745.1 Actinomycetota bacterium | reverse complement strand
ACGCCGAGGCCGTCGAGGCGCTCTTCGAGACGCGCATGCCGATCACGCACCGCCACTTCGTCGAGCACGGCCGCAAGGCGCCGTAGCTGAAACAAAGGGGCCAGACCCCTCTGTTTCAACCTTCGGTGAAACAGAGGGGTCTGGCCCCTTTGTTTCACTCAGACGCCGTAGAGCGCACCGTACTTCTGCTCGAGGTACGCCATGAACGGATCGACCTCGAGCGGGCGGCCCGTCACCTCGCGCATCAGGTCCTCGCCCAGCGGCACGGCGCCGACGGCGTGGACGCGCTCGCGCAGCCACGTCAGGATCGGCGCGAACTCGCCGGCCCGGATCAGGTCGTCGAGCGGCAGGTCGCGCACCATCGCGTCACGGATCGCCGCCGAGTAGAGGTTGCCGAGCGTGTAGGTCGGGAAGTAGCCCAGCAGCCCCTCCGACCAGTGGACGTCCTGCATGACGCCCTCGACGTCGTCCTTGGGCGTATAGCCGAGGTACTGCTCCATGCGGGCGTTCCAGACCTCGGGCAGGTCGGCGACGGCGACGCGCTCCTCGAGCAGGTCCACCTCGAGCTCGAAGCGCAGCAGGATGTGGAGGTTGTACGTCACCTCGTCCGCCTCGACGCGGATCGGCGTGCGCGCCACGCGGCAGACCGCGCGCTGCATCGCCATCGCATCGACGTCGTCGAGCTGGCCGGGGAAGAACTCGCGGGCCACCGGCAGGTAGTGCTCCCAGAACGGCAGCGAGCGTCCGACGACGTTCTCATAGAAGCGCGACTGCGACTCGTGCAGGCCGAGCGACGGCGCGCAGCAGACGCTCGTGCGCCACAGCTCCTGCGCGTGGCCCTGCTCGTAGAGGCCATGACCGCACTCGTGCACGGTCGCGTAGAGGCAGGCGGGCAGCCAGTCCTCCCACACGCGCGTCGTCAGCCGCACGTCGCTCGGCGCGGTGCCGCCGGTGAACGGATGCGTGGAGAGGTCCTGGCGACCGTGGGCGAAGTCGAAGCCGAGATCCTCGAGGACCCTCAGCGATAACGCGTACTGGCGGTCGCCGTCGAAGCCCCGCTCGAGCACCGAGACGTCGGGAGCCGGCGCGTCGAGGAACTGCTGCGCGAACGGCACCAGGCGGTCGCGCAGCGAGCCGAGCAGCGGCTCGAGGCGCTCGAGGCGCATGCCGGGCTCGAAGTCGTCGAGCAGCGCGTCGTAGCGGGTGCCGTCGCCCTTGAGCAGATCGGCCTCCTCGATCTTGAGGCGCATCAGCTGCTCGAGCGCGGGTCGATAGTCGGCGAAGCGCGTCGTCTCGCGCGCGTGCTCCCAGGCCTGGTTCGTGGCCGACCGCTGCTGCGCCAGCGCGCGCACGAAGTCCTCGGGCAGCTTCGTCGCCTTGTCACGCGAGCGACGGGAATCGCGGAGCATCGCCTGCTGGGCCACCGTCAGATCCGGCAGCGCGGCCGCGAGCTCGATCGCCTCGCCGTAGGCGGGATCGACGAGCCGCTGGTGTGCGATCGCCGCGAGCGTCGCGCCGTGGTGGGCGCGCGCACCGCGACCGCCGGGCGGGCACATCGTCTGCTCGTCCCAGCCGAGCAGCCCCATCACGCCGCCCAGGTCGCTGAGCTCGTTCATCCGCGCCTCGAAGGCGCCCCATGCGTCGGTCATCGATCGCTCCTCGGTGTCACCGGGAGACTACCCGCGCAAAAAAAGAGGCGCCGCCTCCACCCGAAGGCGGAGACGGCGCCGCAAGACGCAGTTGATCAGTCGACCATCTCGACGTCGATCGCCTCGGGGCCCTTCTGGCCCTCGCGCGCCTCAAAGGTGACTTTTGCACCCTCGCGGAGCGTGCGGAAACCCGAACCCGCAACGCTGGTGTAGTGGACGAAGAGATCCTTGCCTCCGCCATCAGGGGCAATGAATCCATAGCCCTTTGCATCGGAGAACCACTTCACAACTCCGGTCGCCATGCGGCACCCGTCCTTCTCTAACGACCCAGTGCGCCGGGCCTCACGTCCCCCCAAACGGCGGGATGCCGCCAACCGTAGCCGATTGCAGGGGAAATTGCATCGCCCGAGTGCAAACGAGGACGGGTTTGCCGCAGCGAGCTACATCCAGCCTTCGCCATCGGAGATGCCGATGACGCGGCCGCGCGGGACGAGCGCATCCGCATCGAGGCCGCCGAAGGCGCCGCGATGGAAGATCAGCGGCTCGCCCGGCGAGCTCTCGAAGTGGACGACCTCGCCGATCACCAGATCGTGGTCACCGGCCGTGACGATGTCGTAGACCTCGCAGCGCATGATCGCCAGCGAGTGTCGGACCGAGTAGAAGCCGTGCGGATCGAGCATCGCGTGCTCGACCGGAAACTCGCCGCCGCGCTGGGCGAAGGCGAGCGCCGCCTCCTGCTGCTTGCGGTGCAGGACGTTGACGGCCATCTTCCGGCTCTGCTTGATGCCGTCGAGCGAGCGGGTGCCGTGCGCCATCGAGACCAGCACCAGCAGCGGGTCGAGCGACACGCTCGTGAAGGAGTTGAGCGTCATGCCGTGCGGTGTCCCGTTGTTCGTCGTGGTGACGATGGTGACGCCCGTGGCAAACGCGCCGACGGTGTCGCGGAACGCGCGGGACTCGTGGGATAGACCGGCCATGCGGTGAACAGTAACGCGGAGTGGAGACGGCGCGTCGGCAGCACTCGTACGATCCCCTCCGTGGCGGTCGCACCCTCCAACCGCCTGATCCGCGCGCCGCACGGCATGCGCACGGCGCAGCTCTTCATCGTCGCGTCTGCCGTGCTGTACGGCACGCAGGGGATCTTCGCGGCGCTCGCCTACGACCACGGCGCGTCGGTGGGCACCCTGCTCGCGGTCCGCGCGATCCTGTTCCTCGTGCTCGCGCTGTTCCTGCTCAACCCGCAGCGACGGGCGACGCTGCGCGGACACCGGCGACCCGTCGTGATCGCGTGTTTCACCTCGATCGTCGGACCGGCCCTCTACTTCGCCGCCATCCAGCGGATGGATCCGGCCACGGTGACGCTGATCCTCTTCATCTACCCCGCGCTGACCGTCGTCGGCGCCGGCCTGCTCGGTCGCGTTCACCTCAACTGGCTCTCGTTCGTCGTCACGGGCATCACGCTCGTCGGCGTCGCCCTCGCGATCGGCAGCCCCGTTGGCTCGATCGACCTCGTCGGCGTCGCGCTCACGCTGATCTTCGCGTGCGTCGTGGCCGGCTACTTCCTCGTCGCCGAGCAGGGACTCGAGGGCGTTGACCCGCTGGCCTGGCTCGGCGTCACCGTGCTCGCCGCCGCGCCGTTCCTGACCATCGGCGGACTCCTGTTCGGCGGGCACGGACTGCCGGACGCGACGGGCTGGCTGGCGCTCCTCGGCGTCGCGCTCGTCTCGAGCATCGTCGCGTGCCTGTTCCAGACGATGGGGTTGATGCGCCTCGGCAGCGCCGCGACGGCGCTCGTCGCCTCCGTCGAGATCGCGACGGTGGTGATCCTCAGCTACGTCGTGCTCGGCGAGCGGCCGGGGCTCGTGTCGATCATCGGCGCGGTGCTCGTGATCGTCGGGGCCGCGCTGGCGCCGATGGCCGTCAAGCGCAAGGTCGACACGGGCGGCTCATCGGTCAAGCCCGGTGCAATCGCGTAGGGCGTTCCAGTCCGCGATCCGCGCCGCCTTCGCCGAACCGGTGACGGGCTCGGGACGACCGCCGGAGATCGTGGCCGGCACGAAGCGATAGCCGTCGATGCGGCGGCCCGTCGCCGTCACCTCGACGACGCCCGTCTGGGCCGCGATCCCGCCGCCCGCGTAGAAGACGAAGTTGCCGAGGCCGTAGTCGACGAATGCGCGGCCAAGGCGGCCGCCGCCAAGCAGGATGTGCGCGTGCGAGCCGACGATGATGTCGGCGCCCGCCTTGACGAGGCGCTGTGCGATGGCCGTCTGGGGGTCCGTCGGGCAGCCCTTCAGCTCCTCGCCCCAGTGCAGGTAGACGACGACGGTGTCGCTGGTGCGGCGCGCCTTCATGACCGTTCGGACGAGGCGATCCTCCATGTCGTACTTGGCGCTGGCGATGCCGGTCCGGCCACCGCGCGCCTCCCACGTCGACAGGAGCTCCTCGTCGATCACCTGCGTGGCGCCGATCACCGCGATGCGCTGGCCACGGACCGTCGTGCGCCAGGGGCGGAAGGCCTGGGCCTCGTTGAGGCCGCCGCCGACCACGGGGAAGCCCGTGCGTCGGGCCGCGCGCAGCGTGTCCTCGAGGCCTTGCGCGCCGTAGTCCATGCCGTGGTTGTTGGCGACCGTCACGACGTCGAGGCCGCTGCGCTCGAGCGCGTCGAAGGCCGAGGCGGGAGCGCGGAACAGGTACTCCTTGCCCGCCGTCGGCGTCCCGCGCTCGGTGACCGCCGTCTCGAGGTTGGCCATGGCGACGTCGGCCTTGCGCAGCACGCTGCGGATCGGCGCGAACACGGATACGGGGTCGGACAGGTACGAGCGGATCGGCTCCTCGAACATCACGTCACCGCCGAATGCGAACGTTACGGACTCGCCGCTGCCGAGCCGCGCAGGCAGCTTCGGTGGGGCCGCCTCGGTGGTAGCGGGCGCCTCGATCGTCGTCGCGGGCGGAGCGGCAGTGGCCGTCGTGGCCCCGGCCGCCGCTGCGGCATCCTCCGACGACGAGCCGCCGCAGGCCGAGGCGAGCGCAGCGGCGAGGGCCATCAGGACGAGGACGGGAGCAATGCGCATGGACCCATTGTTCACCGGGTTCCGCGCAGATCCTCGTGCGGGTACGCTGCGGGCAATCGAGATCGAGGAGCACTGCATGCGCTGCGTCGTCTACACCGGAGCCGGAGGCAACGAGGTCGTTGCGTGCGAGGAGCGGCCCGATCCCGTCTGCGGTGACGAGGAGGTCCTGATCCACGCGGCCTTCGCCGGACTCAACGGCGCCGACGTCGCGCAGCGCAAGGGCGCCTACCCGGCGCCTCCCGGCTGGCCCTCGGACATCCCGGGCCTCGAGGTCGCGGGCGTGATCGACCAGGTCGGCTCGAAGGTGCGCGGCTGGAAGGTCGGCGACCGGGCGTTCGGCCTGGTCGGCGGCGGCGGGCTCGCCGATCGCGTCGCCGTCCACGAGCGCTGCGTGGTGCACGTCCCCTCGCGCCTCGACGCGCGGGAGATCGCTGCGATTCCCGAGGTGTTCATCACCGCGCACGATGCGATCTCGACGCAGGCCGGGCTCCGTCCCGGCGACACGCTGCTCGTCCACGGCGCCTCCGGCGGCGTCGGCTCGGCCGCCGTCCAGATCGGCGTGGCCTCCGGCGCGATCGTGATCGGCGTCTCCCGCCATGCGGAGGGTCGGCAGGCGATCGAGAGCTGGGGCGCGACCGCGATCGACGCGGACGGCTGGGTCGAGTCGGTGCTCGAGCTGACCGGCGGCCGCGGCGCGGACGTCATCCTCGAGCTCGTCGGCGCGCCCAACTTCGAGGGCAACATGAAGGCCATCGCGCGCCTGGGCCGCCTCGCCATCGTCGGCATCGGCGCTGGACAGAAGGTCGAGCTGCAGCTGCGCGACCTGATGACCAAGCGCGCCTCGATCTTCGGGACGACGCTGCGCGCCCGGCCGATCGAGGAGAAGGCCGACGCCATCCAGCGCTTCCACCATGAGCTCGGGCCGCACTTCGACTCCGGCCGGCTCAACCCGATCATCGACCGCTCGTTCCCCTGGTTCGAGGCAGCAGACGCGCTGGCCCGGATGGAGGGGTCCGGCAAGGTCGGCAAGGTGCTGCTCGACTTCGCGTCGTAGCTCCTGCGGTGGGTCGCCGGGCGCGCGTAAGCGTCCGGCGACACCGTCCGACTGGGAGGGCAACATGGCCTTCCTCCTGCGCATCCCGCTCCCGTCCCCGGGGGCGACCCGGCAGAATCAGCACGCATGCCCGAGCCCGCCGCCATCGACATCGAGCTCGCCCGCCGAGCGCGAGCCGCGTTCCGTGCAGGCGATCTTGATGTGGCGAAGAGGCACGCCGCTGAACTCTGGGCTCGCTACGAGGACCAGGCCGTCCTCGCCTCGCGACGCGTGGCCCGCGGCCCTGAGAGGGACGACGTGCTGGGGTGCATCGGACTCCGCTTCGTCAAGTGGGTCTACCACCGCAACGAGGATCCGCGGAACATGGTCGGTCTGATCAACCAGATGGCGAAGTTCGCGTACGGCGACGTGCAGCGCACCGAGGCGCGGCAGCCCACCACGATCGAGGAGATCGAGGAGACGCCGTACAACGAGGACGAGCTCGACCTGATCCTCGACCGCGACCTGCTCGAGCGCCTCTATCCCGTGCTGAACGAGCGCGAGCGGCTGATCATCGATCGCACGCTCGAGGGCGTCGGCGATGGCGACATCGCCAGCGAGCTCGAGATCGACCCCAACAACCTCCACCAGATCCGTTGGCGGGCGCTCAAGCGCCTGCGCACGGAGGCGGAGCGGCGAGAATTGGATCACTGATGGACGAGCGCGATATCACCCTCGGCAACCTCCTCGCCACAGCGCTGACCGCGCTGGAGGAGCGCCGCCTCGACGCCTTCGACGCCGTCGTGGACGAAGCCGGCGACGACCGGCAGGAGCTGCTCGACATGGTCGAGGTGGCGCTTTCGCTGCGCGGCCCGGCCGCGACCAGCCCGGCGCTGATCGACGAGCTGGCGCTGTCACCGATGTTCGACGTGCGTCCGTGGCCCGAGATCCTCGAGTCCGCGCGCCTCGAGGCGCGCCTCAAGCGCCCCGCGCTGCTGGCGCAGCTCGCCGAGCGGCTCGGCATCCGCGGCGCGGCGGCGGAGGAGCGGCTGGCGGAGCGCTACCACGAGCTCGAGACCGGGCAGCTGCCGCCGGCGCGCGTGCAGCCTGCGCTGCTCGACGCGCTCGGAGAGCTGCTCGGCGGCATCCGCGAGACGCTTGCGGCCACGCGCCTCAACCCGATCCCCGATCTGGGTCCGTCCTTCGCACTCAACCGCAGCGGCGCATCGCTCGAGGACATGACCGAGGCCATCCTCGAGCTGCACCATCGCGAGCCCGAGCCGACGACCGACGGCGAGCGCCTGGTCGACGACCTCTTCGGCGTCTAGTCCAGCCCCTCGTAATCGCCGCGGAACGGGCGGCGCGTGACGTAGCCGTAGTTGAAGAGCCGCCACGCCATTGAGAGCGCCGAGACGTTGAAGCGCTCGGCCTGGGCCACGACGTCGGCGCCGTGCACTTCCACCGCGGCGTGGATGCGATCCTCGGGCATCAGCAGCTCGGCGGCGAAGCGGTTGGCCTCGCGCTCGCGGATCTCCTCGGGCGTCTTGGCCTTCTCGCGCGCGGCCGGCACGTACTCGTGCGTGCGCGTCACCACGAGCTCTGCGATGTCGTCCTTGTGCAGCTGCCAGTGCCCGACCTCGTGCGCGATCGTGAAGCGCCGCCGTCGCGGCCACAGCACCCCTTCGGCCGCGTTGACGGAGATCTCGCGCTCGCGGATCCGCAGCATCCCCGAGACGCCCTCGTCCAACGCGGCGTCCTTGACCAGCAGTCCGAGGAACGACTCGGCGATGTCCTCGACCGGCACCACGTCGGTGCCGTCGAGCGCATAGACGTGCGCATACTCCTGCAGCAGGTCGCGCGCGGCGAGGATCTCGCGATCTTCGGTGACAGCCATGTTGAAAGGGTACCGCGATCCGTGCGTCCAATCTGGATCCGGATCCAGAACTGCCAAATCCGTGCCGATTTGGATCCGGATCCAGAATTGCCGATTTCGTGCCGATTTGGATCCGGATCCACCTAGGCTGAACCATATGGTTCAGACGCGATCGGCAACTGATTCATCTGCAACGGAAGTTGGGTTAGTCTGTGCACCATGCGTAACGAGGACCACATCGGCGGGCTCTACGACAGGCAGTTCGAGCACGACGCCTGCGGCCTCGGCACGGTCGTGCACCTCGATGGCGTCGCCTCGCACTCGCTGGTGGAGCAGGCGCTGACCGTCCTCGAGCGCCTCGATCACCGCGGCGCCACCGGCGCGGACCCCGAGACGGGCGACGGCGCCGGGATCCTGATCCAGATGCCGCACCGCTTCCTGGCGCGCGTCGCCAGCGAGGACGGCATCGACCTGCCGGCCGCCGGGGACTACGGCATCGGCATGGTCTTCCTCCCCCACGATCCCAGCACGCGCCTGCGCTGCTCCGAGATCGCCGTGCGCACCGTCGCCGAGGAGGGCCACCGCGCCGTCGGCTGGCGCGAGGTCCCCGTCGTCCCCGAGGCGATCGGACCGCTGGCCCGCGAGACCGCCCCGCTCGTCCGCCAGCTGATCATCGAGCGCCGCCACGGGTCGCTCGACGCCTTCGAGCGCAAGCTCTACGTGATCCGCCGCCGCATCCAGAAGGCCGTCAACGCCGTCGGCATCAGCGACGCCGAGTTCGCGATCACGAGCATGTCGGCCAAGACGATCGTCTACAAGGGCCTGCTCCGCGCCACCCAGGTGCGCGCGTACTACCCCGATCTCGCCGACCCGGACGTCGAGTCCGCCCTCGCCCTGGTGCACTCGCGCTTCTCGACCAACACGCTCGGCACCTGGGACCTCGCGCACCCGTTCAACATGATCGCCCACAACGGCGAGATCAACACGGTGCGCGGCAACGCCAACTGGCTGGCCGCCCGCGAGCCGCAGCTGCACAGCAAGCTGTTCGGCGGCGACCTGCAGAAGCTCTTCCCGATCACGGAGGAGCGCTGGTCCGACTCGGCCAAGCTCGACGCCGCCCTCGAGCTGATCGTGCAGGCCGGACGGCCGCTCGAGCACGCCCTCGCGATGCTGATCCCGCCCGCGTGGAGCGACATGACGCTCGACATCGATGACGACGTCCGCGCCTTCTACGAGTACCACACGACGCTGATCGAGCCGTGGGACGGCCCGGCCGCCGTCATCGCCACCGACGGCGAGAAGGTCGTCGCCACGCTCGACCGCAACGGCCTTCGCCCCGGCCGCTGGCTGCGCACCAAGGACGGCATCTGCGTGCTGGCCTCCGAGATCGGCGTGCTCGACATCCCCGAATCGGAGATCGTCGAGACGGGCCGCCTCGAGCCCGGCCGCATGCTGATGTTCGACACCGCCTCCGGCCGCGTCGTGCAGGACCGCGAGATCAAGCGCGTGCTGTCGCGCAAGCGCCCCTACCGCCAGTGGATCGACCAGTACAAGCTGCACCTCGACGACCTCCGCCCCCAGCCGGGCGTTGCCATCGATGGCAACGCCCTCCCGCTGCAGCACCGCATCTTCGGCTACACCCGCGAGGACCTCTCCCTGCTGATCACCCCGATGGCGATGAGCGGCGCCGAGCCGGTCGGCTCGATGGGCGACGACACGCCGCTGGCCGCGCTGACGCACCGCAACCGCCTGCTGCCGAGCTACTTCAAGCAGCAGTTCGCCCAGGTCACGAACCCCCCGGTCGACTCCGAGCGCGAGCGCCTCGTGATGAGCCTGCGCGTCGGCGTCGGCGCGATCGGGAACCTGCTGACGGAGACGCCGGAGCACTGCCGCCGCGTCACCACGCTCTCCCCGGTCCTGACCAACGGCGACCTCGAGAAGCTGCGCGCCCTGCGGCGCGACGGCTTCCGTGCCGCGACGATCTCGACGCTGTATCCGGTCGCCGACGGCGAGCGCGGCCTCGCCCGCGCGCTCGAGATGATCTGCCGCGAGGCCTCGCAGCTGGTCTGGAGCGGCACCACGATCGTGATCCTGTCCGATCGCGGCGCCGACGAGACGATGGCACCGATCCCGCCGCTGCTCGCGACCGCCGCCGTGCACTCGAACCTCGTCCGCCAGGGCGCGCGCACGATGTGCGGTCTCGTCGTCGAGTCGGGTGAGCCGCGCGAGACGATGCACATGGCGCTGCTGATCGGCTACGGCGCCGCCGCCGTCAACCCGTACGTCGCGCTCGAGACGCTGCGCGACCTGCACGCCAAGGGCGAGCTCGGCGACCTCGAGCTCGGCGAGGCGCGCAAGCGCTACACCCAGGCGATCGGCAAGGGCCTGCTGAAGATCTGCTCGAAGATGGGCATCTCCACGATCCAGAGCTATCGCGGCTCGCAGATCTTCGAGGCCGTCGGTCTCGGCCGCACCATCGTCGACCGCTACTTCCCCGGCACGATCTCGCGCGTCGGCGGCCTGGAGCTCGTCGACATCGCCGACGAGATCCGCGAGCGCTACACGCTCGACGTCGAGACGTTCCAGCCCGAGGAGATCCTCGACGTCGGCGGCGAGTACCAATACCGCATCGGCGGCGAGCGGCACGCCTGGCGCCCCGACACGATCGTCAACCTGCAGCGTGCCGTCCGCGACGACGCCTACGAGAGCTATCGCGCCTTCGCCGAGGAGATCGACGCGGGCACGGATCGTGCGATCGCGCTGCGCGACATCCTCGAGCTCGTGCCGGCCGGACCGCCCGTGCCGCTCGACGAGGTCGAGCCGTCCAGCGAGATCGTCAAGCGCTTCGCGACCGGCGCCATGAGCATGGGCTCGATCTCGCGCGAGGCGCACGAGACGCTGGCAATCGCGATGAACCGCCTCGGCGGCCGCTCGAACACCGGCGAGGGCGGCGAGGACATGACGCGCTCGACGCCCGATGCCAACGGCGACCTGCGTCGGTCGGCGATCAAGCAGGTCGCATCGGGCCGCTTCGGCGTCACCACCCCGTACCTCGTCGACGCCGACCAGCTCCAGATCAAGATGGCCCAGGGCGCCAAGCCCGGCGAGGGCGGCCAGCTGCCCGGCTACAAGGTCGACGAGTACATCGCGCGCCTCCGCCACTCGACGCCGGGCGTCACGCTGATCAGCCCGCCGCCGCACCACGACATCTACTCGATCGAGGATCTCGCGCAGCTGATCCACGACCTCAAGTGCGTCAACCCGCAGGCCGACATCTCCGTCAAGCTCGTCGCCGAGGCCGGCGTCGGCACGGTCGCCGCCGGCGTCGCCAAGGCCAAGGCCGAGCACATCGTGATCTCCGGACACGATGGCGGCACCGGCGCATCTCCCCTGTCGAGCCTGAAGTACGCGGGCCTGCCGTGGGAGATGGGCCTCGCCGAGGCCCACGAGGTGCTGGTCATGAACGACCTGCGCGGCCAGGTCACGCTGCAGGTCGATGGCGGCCTGCGCACGGGCCGCGACGTGCTGATCGGCGCGCTGCTCGGTGCCGAGGAGTTCGGCTTCTCGACCGCCCCGCTGATCGCAGCGGGCTGCATCATGATGCGCGTCTGCCACCTCAACACGTGCCCGGTCGGCATCGCCACGCAGGACCCGATCCTGCGCGAGCGCTTCCGCGGCACGCCCGAGCAGATCGTCCGCTACTTCCTGTTCGTCGCCGAGCACCTGCGCGAGCTGATGGCCGAGCTCGGCGTGCGGTCCGTCGAGGACCTGATCGGGCGCCGCGACCTGCTGCGCGAGCGGACCGAGCGCCCCGTCTGGCTCGAGAGCCTCGACCTCTCGCCGATCCTCGCGCATCCGCGCCGCGCCGGCGACCCGCCGCCGATCCACACGAGCTCGCAGGACCACGCACTCGACCAGAAGATCGATCCCGCCATCATCCTCGAGGCCGAGCCGGCGCTCGCGAACGGCACGCCGATCGTGATCGAGCGCCACGTGCAGAACATCAACCGCACGTTCGGCGGCATGCTCGCCGGCGAGATCGTCCGCCGCGTCGGACCCACGGGCCTGCCCGACGGCACGATCACGCTGAAGGTCCACGGGCACGGCGGCCAGAGCTTCGGGGCCTTCGCCATGCAGGGCACGGACATCGAGCTGACCGGCCCCGTCAACGACTACCTCGGCAAGGGCCTGTCGGGCGGCCGCATCGCAGTGCGCGCGGCCGACGACGCGGGCTACGACGTCGCCAGCTCGACCTACGTCGGCAACGTCGCCCTCTACGGGGCGACCAGCGGCCGGGCCTTCCTGCGCGGCCGCGCCGGCGAGCGCTTCTGCGTCCGCAACTCCGGCGCCACCGCCGTCGTCGAGGGCGTCGGCGACCACGGCTGCGAGTACATGACCGGCGGCGTCGTCGTCATCCTCGGCCCCACCGGTCGCAACTTCGCCGCCGGCATGTCGGGCGGCATGGCCTTCGT
>CANJXE010000050.1 GCA_947478745.1 Actinomycetota bacterium | reverse complement strand
TGTGATCGAAGCGAACTTGGCGGAGCTCGAGCAGGCCCGGACGGCCATCGGCGAGTCCGACGTCCTGTTCCATCTGGCGGCGGTGCACGGGGGACGGGGCTTCATCGAAGCGCAGCCCGCCGCGATGCTGGTCAACCTGGCGATCGACAACAACGTGCTCGCCGCGGCCCGGAGTGCGAAGGTGGCCGCCGTCGTCCAGGCGTCATCGGCGTGCGCCTATCCGATCTCGAGCCAGGCGGACCCGAGCGGTCGTGGTCTCCTGCAGGAGGACATGGCGGGCTTCGATCGTCCAGAGCAGTCGTTTCCCGACGGGACGTACGGCTGGTTGAAGCTGATGGGCGAGTATCAGTTGAAGGTCGCCGCAGAGGCGGGGGACTTCGTCGGACGCTCGGCGCGCATCTTCACGGCGTACGGCGAGCGCGAGAACGAGTCGCACGCGGCGATCGCGCTGATCGCGAAGGCGCTGCTCCGGCTCGATCCCTATCCGGTCTGGGGAAGCGGCCTGCAGACGCGGAACTTCACGCACGTGTCGGACACCGTCACCGGCCTCCTCCAGCTCGGTGCAGATAGTCGTTCATGTCCCTACGACGTCTTCAACATCGGTGCGCGAAGCCATCACACGGTGCTGGAGTTCGTCGACGTCGTGTTCGATGCGGTGGGTTGGAGGCCATCCGCGATCGATCGGCAGGAGCATCGTCCCACGGGCGTCGGGAACCGGGCAGCGGACAACGCCAAGGTGCAGTCCGTGTTCGACTGGGAGCCATCGGTCGGGCTGACGGAGGGCGTGGCCCGGACGTTGGCGTGGTATCGGGACTGGCCGTCGCGGTCCCGCTCGGCCGATGAGCTCGACGCGCGGCTGGCGGCCCGGTAGTCGCTTCGCGCTGTCGGACGCGGTCGTCGATCCGCCAGCGGAGGCGGCTGGGCCACGGCGCGGTCGGCCGATCCTCTGCTTCACGAGAGGCGGGCGAAGACCATGTCGTGTCGCTGCGCGAACCGTTCCCAGGTCATGTCGAGCACGGCCTCTCGTCGCACCTCACGCTCGCGTGCGCACGCGCGGAGCACCGCGCGGAGCGCCGCTGCATCCCCGGTGGGGTACTCCAGGTGCGGGAGCTCGGGCATCCAGCCGACGGGCGGTGCGATCACCGGCAGTCCCGTCGCGAGCGCCTCGATGGCGCTCATGGGACCGCCCTCCCACAGGCTCGGGATCAGCAGGTAGTCGAGCGAGCGGTAGAAATCCGGCAGCTCGTCGTCGTCCAGGTGCCGGTGAGGGACGCTCCATCCGGAGCCGGTCACGGCGAACTCGATGCCGGGGGTGTCCCAGACATCGCGCAGCAGGTGGTCGCCCTTGCGGGGGGTGTAGCCGTAGTTCCGTCCGACGACGCCGACCCGCACGGGGCGCGGTCGGAAGCGATCGAGATCGACGCCGGGCGAGATCACCTCGACCTCGAGGCCCGGGACGTGATCGCGGATGATCCGCGCGTACCGCTCGCTGTGGCTGATCGCGAAGTCGATCTTCGTCGCGGTGTCGAAGAAGCGCGCGGTCAGCGTCTCGTCGGCCTCCTCGACGTGGGTGAACCACGCGACCTCGGTCTCGAAGAGCCGTTCGGGCGAGGACATGGAGTAGTTGAGGTAGTAGCCAATCGGCGTTCTCCCCGTCGGCTGCTCGACGAGGGTGCAGTAGTCGAGGCGGCGCGCGAGCTCCTCGCCCATGCGTTGCAGGATCCACTGGTCGCTTCGAGCGACGATCTCGACGCGCGGTCGGCGGCTTCCGCGGCGGATCCTCAAGCGGCTCAGCATGCGGGAGGAACCGGGACGGCTCGGCGCGTCACGGCCCGACCCGGGCAACGGCCGCACGCGCGCCTGCCTTCTGACGCTGCCAGTCGACCTGCCGTTGCAGACCCTCAGCGATCGCGACGGTTGGCTGCCAGCCGAGCAGCTGCCGGGCCAGCGCGGTGTCGGCCTCGGTACGGGTGACGTCGCCGGCCTGCGGTGCGTCCCGGCGGACGTCGACCGGTGTGCCCACGAGCTCCCCGACCGCGTCGATGGCCTCGAGCAGCGAGATCGACGAGCCGCCGGCGATGTTGCAGGTGACGTTGCCGTCCAGCGGTACGGTGCCGGCGAGGATGGTGGCGTCGACGATGTCGTCGACGAAGGTGAAGTCCCGCAGCTGCCGGCCCGTCCCGTTGACAGTGAAGGGCGAGCCTGTCAGTGCCGCATCGATGAGACGGTGGAAGGCCATGTCGGGGCGCTGCTCCGGACCGTAGACGGTGAAGTACCGCAGGATCGCGGTTTCGATCCCTGCGCGCGCGGAGTAGGCGCGCAGCAGGTGCTCGCCGGCGAGCTTGGTGATGCCGTAGGGGCTGACGGGCGCAGGGAGATCGGCTTCGCGGGCGGGGTGGGCATGGCCCTCTCCGTAGATTGACGAGCTGGAGGCGTATACGACTCGCCGCGTCCCCGCCGCCTCGGCGAGCTCCAGCAGTCGCTGGGTGGCGAGGACGTTGTCTCGCGCGTAGGTCGCGAATGCGGGGCCCCAGCTCTGCCGGACTCCCGGCTGCCCGGCCAGGTGGAAGACGACGTCGACACCGTGCAGGACCATCGGGTCATCCATCGCCGTCACATCGCCGATGACGACGTTGGCACCTGCGGCGGCGAGGACCTCCGCACGGTGCTCCTTGATGCTCGGGTCGTAGAAGTCGGACTGGCGGTCCATCACCTTCACCTGCCAACCCGCCGCGAGCAGCTGCGTGCAGACGCCCTGTCCGATGAAGCCCAGACCGCCGGTGACGAGCGCCGTCATTCCCGCCGAGCGGCCGAAGTCCGGCAGTGCCGGCGCGTCGGCATGGGGCCGCGGGGGAAATGGCGCAGACGGGCCCATGGGGCCAATCTACGGGGTCGGTTGGCCGGGCGCGCCGCCCCCGTTGGGACTAGACGGTCGGGAGCCCGCCGTCGCGCAGGTCCGCGCGCGTCCAGATGTCGGCGGGTCCGCGATAGAGCGCGACCAGGGTCTGCGCCCACCCCGGCATGTAGGTCTCCATCGCCGGCGTCACCCGGTCGTAGTCGAGCTGCTGCCAGTCGTTCCCGCGCGGTCCCCGGTGCCAGACCATCACGCGATACGAGGCGTTGCGGTGATCGAGGGTGCGCATGTAGCGGTCGAGCGCCGGGTTGTAGCCAGCGGGGTAGGTCATCAGGAAGTCGCAGTCACAGGCGATCAGCTTGTCGATCGCCTGCTGCGTGGCCGCCGGATCGGGTGGAAGCCCATACTCGCCCGACCCGATGTGCTCGAACGTCGACATTGAGAGCAGCGCCTCGTCAGACGTCTCCCAGTCATCCCAGCCGACGTGGTGCGTCACGCCGACGTGGTCGTCCGCGGGGTCGACGATCGTCTGCACCCGGTCGGGCCAGTAGTAGGGCGTTACCGCGCCGACCTCCACGATCCGCCTGCCGCGCATCGCACGGAGGAAGATGTCGGCGAGGGCCAGCTCCACCGTACGCTCGGTCATTCGGAATGGCGGGAAGAACGCGTTGTAGCGGTGGATGAAGTGCGGCACGGGGGCGCCATCGACCGTGAATGCCGGCACCTGTGCGTAGCCCCAGGGCGTGAACCGACCCACGGCATCGACGGCTGCCGTGGTCATGGCAAGGCCCACGTCGACAGCGGGCAGGAGGGTCTTCTTGATGCTCATGGTGCGGTGATCGACGGAGATGGCATCGGCTGGGGAGCGATTCTATCGCCCCCGCAGGCGCGACAGGCCGTTTCGAGCAGGCGCGGCCCGGTCCCCGCGTGTCGGGGTGACCGAGCCGCGCGCTCGCGCCTCAGGCGGACGGCTGGTCGTCAGCGGCCGTGATGGTCGTGTCGACGGCGGGGGCGGCGGGAGCCGTCTCGGTGATCTCCGCGACCGGTGCCGCGGCGGCGGCAGCGGAGCCGGAGTTCTCCCACACGCTGTTCAGGCCGCTCTGCATGTACGCGATCCAGGCGGGGGAGAACACGAAGTAGAAGATGACCGAGATCCAGCCATTGATCGGCGTCTGCCCGGTCAGCTTCTGCGCCGCGACGATGCGCTTGTGCGTCGAGAAGAAGCTCATGATCGCGGGGACGATGATCAGGCCGCCGAGCGAGACGGCGAGCAGCGACTTGCCCGGGCTCGTGCCGAGCTCCTCGGTGCCGCGTGCACGACCGTAGTCGGCCATCTCTCGGTTGGCCCGATACCACCAGATCCAGGTGTAGAACGGGATCAGCGACAGCGCGCCGACGCCGATCACGTTGCAGATCTTGGCGGTTGTGCCGGCCCCGGGAATATCGACGGTCTGTGCCATGAATGGCCTCCTTTGCGGTCGTGGCATTTTACTACCGCCGTCCGTCTGCGCCCGTCAGTGGTTCGACGCGCGCGTGCAGCGGAGGTTCACGTATCCCCGACGCAGCATCTCGTCGTCGATCGCCCGCACGCGGCCTTCGACGTCGTCGATCCATTCGACGTGCAGCCGGCAGTCCTCGAGCGCCGCGATCAGCGTCGCGGGCGACTGGCCAGCGCGCGCGAGCATCTCGGGGTTGCACTCGGCGAAGACCGTGATGCCGGGGCCGGCCTCGCGCAGCAGGCGCTGCATGCCGCGCACGGCCTCCACCTCGTTACCCTCGATGTCGAGCTTGACGACGTCGATCGTCGCGTCGGCGGGGAACCACGCGTCCGCTGGGACGGTGGTGATGGTGATGCTGTGCGAGGACGTGCCCGGGTCATGGAGGCTGCTCGTCTCGCCGCCTCCGCTGATGTGGAACGTGTGCGTCGCCTCCTCGGCGGAGAGGCCGAGCGGCACCACGGTGACGCGGTCGGCGAAGCCGTTTGCGGCGACGTTCCGCGCCAGGACCGGAAGCGTCTCGGCGTTCGGCTCGAAGGTGATCACGCGGCCGCTCTCGCCGACCGCGCGGGCGGCGAAGAGCGTCATGACGCCGATGTGCGCTCCGCCCTCAAGCACGGTACCCCCGGCGGGAATCGCCTCGACGAGCAGCCGGCGGAAGTAGCGGTCGTGCTCGTCCTCCAGCAGGTCGCGCATGTAGTACACGTGGCCGATCTGACCCGTGCTGATGGAGAAGCCCTCGAAGTCGGTGGTCATCTGGCCGAGCTGGCCGCTCATGCCTCCGGCGGCGCGATCGATCAGGCCACCGAGTCCGATTCTGCGGAGCGTCGGCGTCACGCGCTCGGCGGCGCGCAGGAGGGTGAGCTTGGCGGTCATGCCCGACAGGGTATCGACCCGACTGGCGTCATCGGCGAGTGCGTGGAGCCGCGCCGGTGACGGGATACACTGCCCGCATGATCGACCCCGCCGCACTCCTTGAGCACGCGATGGCGCAGATCGACGCGGCCCCGGACCTGGCCGCGCTCGAAGAGGTCCGCGTCGCGACCGTCGGCCGCAACGCGCCGTTGCCCCTCGCCCTGCGCGATGTCGGCACCTTGCCGCCCGAGCAGCGCGGCGAGGCCGGCAAGCAGCTCAACATCGCCCGTCAGCAGCTCGAGGCGCGCCTGGCCGAGCGCGAGGCCGATCTCGAACGTGCGGCCCTCGCCGACAAGCTCGCCCACGATCGCATCGACGTCACCCTGCCCGGCCGCGCCATGCCGCACGGTGGCCTGCACGTCCTGACGCAGACCCGGCGCGAGATCGAGCAGATCTTCCTCGACATGGGCTACGCGATCGCCGAGGGCCCCGAGGTTGAGACGGAGTTCAACAACTTCACCGCGCTCAACATCCCCGAGGACCATCCGGCCAAGGCCGACTCGGACACCCTCTGGGTCGCCGACGGCGTGCTGCTGCGCACGCATACGTCGCCCGTTCAGGTGCGCGTGATGCAGAGCCAGGAGCCCCCGGTCGCGATCATCTGCCCGGGTCGCGTCTATCGCCGCGACAACCAGGACGCCACGCACTCGCCGATCTTCCATCAGGTTGAGGGCCTCCTGATCGACGAGGGCGTGACGCTCGCGCACCTCAAGGGAACGCTCGACCATCTGACGAAGAAGCTCTTCGGCGATGACCGCGAGATCCGGCTGCGCTCCGGCTTCTTCCCCTTCACCGAGCCGAGCATCGAGGTCGATGTCTCGTGGGGCGACGGCTGGATGGAGATCCTCGGCGCCGGCATGGTCGACCCCAACGTGCTCGAGCACGTCGGCTACGACTCCGAGCGGTACACGGGCTTCGCCTTCGGGGTCGGCATCGAGCGTGTCGCGATGCTCCGTCACGGTATTCCGGACATCCGGATGCTCTACGACAACGACGTGCGCTTCCTCGCGCAGTTCCCGGCCTGATCAGTCGCCGAGCAGGGCGCGCGCCGTGCTCGGGATGCCGGTCGCCACGGTGACCTCCGGCTTCCAGCCGAGCACGTCGGCGGCGAGGGCGATCTCCAGGCAGCTCGCCTGCAGCTCGCCCGGGCGCAGCGGTGCCAGAGCAGGGTCGCCGCTGGTTGAGGCCGTCACGGCGGTCCGAACCAGCTCGTAGACCTCGCGCACCGAGGTCTCGGTGCGCGTCGCGATGTTGAAGGTTCCTGACGTGCCAATGGCGCCGACGAGCGCGCGGGCGACGTCGCTGACGTGCACGTAGTCGCGGGTCGGCTCGCCAAAGCCGTAGAGGGTCAGCGGCTCGTTGTCGCGCAGGCGCGTTGCGAAGATCGCGACGACGCCGGCCTCGCCGTCGCCCCGCTGGCGCGGACCGTAGACGTTCCCCAGACGGCAGATCGTGTGCGGCAGACCGTCCTTCCGCGCCCACAGCCGAACGTAGATCTCAGCCGCCGCCTTCGAGGCGCCGTACGGTGCGCCGGGCTCAGTGGCCGCGGTCTCGGGCGTGGGGCGCGGCGCCGTCTCGCCGTAGATGGCCCCGCCCGTGGAGGTGAAGACGAGCGGGCACGCGTGGGCCGAGGCGATGTCGAGGACGTTGATCGTTCCGGCGACGTTGACGTGCAGATCGTGGGCCGGATCTTCAGTCGAGGCGACGACGCTCGCCTGTGCGGCGCAATGGATGACCGCCGTCAGATCCCGGAGCTCGGCTGAGGCGGCCAGCATGGCCTGCCGATCGGCGATGCTCGCCTCAATGACCTTGACGTCGGCGGCCAGGTTGTGGCGGGATCCCTTGGAGAAGTCGTCGATAACCACTGCGGTGTCGCCGGCGGAGCGGATCAGGTCCACGACGTGCGAGCCGATGAATCCCGCGCCGCCTGTGACCAGAATGGTTGTCATGTCGTCAATCTAGCGTGCTCGGTGTCGTGGCTGCCGGCGCAAGCGAATCCGGGCGTGTGTCTCGCCCGATACACTGGCCGCGTGCGCCTTCCTCTGTCTTGGCTTTGCGACTTCGTCGACTACACCGGTTCGCCCGAGGACCTCGCCGAACGCCTTGGCACCTCCGGCTTCGAGATCGAGGGCATCCTCCGTCCCGGCGCTCCTGATGTGGGTGACAACCACGCCAACTTCATCATCGGCCGCGTTGAGCACTTCGAGAAGCACCCGAATGCCGATCGCCTGCGGCTCTGCCGCATTGACACCGGTGGCGACGAGCTGCGCCAGATCGTCTGCGGCGCCTCCAACTTCGCGATCGGCGACACGGTTGTCGTCGCCGTCCCCGGCGCGGTGCTGCCCGGTGCCGATGCCCCGCTGAAGCAGGCCAAGCTCCGCGGTGAGGTCTCCGACGGGATGATGCTGTCCGAGCGCGAGCTCGGGCTGTCCGACGAGCACGACGGGATCATCATCGTGCCGGCCGATGCCGGCTACGACGTCGGTTCGCGCCTTGCCCAGCACGTCGAGCTCGATGAGGTCGTCATCGACATCTCCGTCGAGTCGAACCGCGGCGACTGCCTCAGCGTCTATGGCATGGCCCGAGAGGTGGCGGTGCTGTTCGACCTCGAGCTCGCACCGCTGCCCGGTACGGAGCCCACCGTGAGCGGTGGCAGCACGGCTGACCTCGTCACCGTCGCGATCGACGCGCCGGAGCGCTGCTCGCGCTTCACGGCGCGCGGCTTCACGGACGTGACCGTCGGGCCGTCTCCCTTCCGTATTCGCCAGCGCCTCGCGGCCGCCGGCATCCGCCCGATCTCGAACGTCGTCGATGTCACCAACTACGTGATGCATGAGCTCGGCAACCCACTGCACGTCTATGACGCCGACCAGATCCCGGGCAAGACGCTGACTGCGCGGCTGGCCCGCGACGGCGAGACGATCACGACGCTGGACGACAAGGAGCGCACGCTCACGGGCGACATGCTCGTGATCGCCGATGCGGATGGCCCGAGCGGTATCGCCGGCGTCATGGGCGGTGCGTCGTCGGAGATCACCGAGACGACGACGAGCGTGGTGCTCGAGGCCGCGTGCTTCGAGCGCGGCGGCATCCAGCGCACGTCGAAGGCGCTCGGCCTGCGCACCGATGGCTCGAACCGCTGGGAGAAGGGCGTCAGCCCGTACCTTGCGCCAATCGCCTCGATTCGCGCGGCGCAGCTGATCGTCGAGTGGTCGGGCGGGCAGATGCTCGGCGATCCGCAAGACGTTGTCGCGGACCTGCCGGTTGAGCAGACGATTCAACTGCGCAAGCAGCGTCCCGCGCAGGTCTTGGGCATGCAGGTCGAGGACGTCGAGGTCAGGCGCATCCTTGACGGGCTCGGCTACGCCCCCGAGGGTGCTGGTGCAGCCTGGTCGTGCACCGTGCCGTGGTGGCGCTGGCTCGACGCGACGCGCGAGATCGACCTCGTCGAGGAGATCGGCCGCGTCCACGGGCTCGGTCGCGTGCCGGTCGAGCTGCCCCGGATCCCCCCCGGTATTGGTGGTCTGACGCGCGAGCAGCAGCTCCGCCGTCGCATCGAGGACCATCTGGCCGGAGCAGGGCTGCGCGAGGTCGTCACCGTCAGCCTCGTCGACCCCGAGCTGCGCACGGCCCACCGTGTCGATGCCGGCGAGCCGATCGCGCTCCGCAATCCGCTGTCCGCCGATCTCTCCGAGCTGCGCGTCTCGCTGCTGCCCAGCCTCGTCGAGGTGATCCGCCGCAACGCGTCCGTCGGCGAGCGCGACGTGCAGATCTTCGAGGTCGGACGAGTCTACGCCGGTGGTGGCGACGGAGGTCTCGCGATCGAGTCCACACGTGTGGCACTGGCGCTCGCCGGGCACTTGGGCGGCAACGCCTGGACGGGTGACGGGGCCGTGTGCGATTTCAGCACCGCGGTCGGCGTGCTCGATGCCCTCTTCGACCGCCTCGGCATCGACGTCGAGCGCGTGGCGCTGTCCGACGACCCGCAATTGCACCCCGGCCGTGCGGCCCTCCTGCGGATCAACGGCGAGCGCGTCGGCGTCGTCGGTGAGATCCACCCGGGCCTGGCCGCGGAACTCGAGCTCTCCAGTGCCGTGGTGCTCGCCGAGCTTGAGCTCGCCCGGCTGGTCGCCGAGGCACCCGGGACCTCGTTGTTCGCCGGGCTTTCCGCATTCCCGCCGATGCGGCAGGACATCGCGGTGATCGTGCCGGACTCCGTGGATGCCGCGACGATCGTCGCGACCGCGCGTGGGGCAGGCGGGGAGCTGCTGCAGACGGTCGAGGTCTTCGATGTCTTCGCCGATGCCGAGCGTATCGGCGAGGGGCGGTGCTCCATCGCCCTGCGCCTCGTCTTCCAGGCCACCGACCGCACGCTGACCGACGAGGAGGCCGCCGCCGCGCGCGAGCAGATCATCGCGGCGCTCGCGGCGTCCTGCTCCGCGGAACTGCGCGGCTAGGTCGTGGTGCAGCGCGGCCGCATCACCGCCGCACTTGCGGCACTGCCGTCGGGGACGATCCCCGTCGGTCTGGGGCTGGTGGTCGCGGGGCTCGCGGCGTACGGCTTCCAGGTCATCGCCTTCCGGGTCCTGGGTGCCGAGCCCTACGCGGCGCTCAACGGACTGTGGGTCACCGCCTTCGTCCTCGCTCCGGGGCTCTTCCTGCCGCTGGAGCAGGAGATCGCGCGGGCGCTCGCGCACCGCCGAGCCCTCGGCCAGGGCGGCCGCCCGCTGATCAAGCGGGCGCTGGTGCTCGGCGTGATCCTCGTGGTCGGCGTGGTGGCGGCGGTGATCGTCCTGAAGGGCCCGATCGAGACGCGGCTGCTGCGCGATTCCGATGGCCTCTTCGTCGCGCTGATCGTCGTGCTGGTCGGCTTCTCCTTCGAGTCGGTGACGCGCGGGGTGCTCAGCGGCAACGGCCGCTTCGGCCGCTACGGCCTCGTGGTGGGCGTCGACGGCTTCGCGCGCGTCGCCCTATCCGCGTTGATCGCCGTCGTCGGGTACGACACGCTCGGCTGGTTCGGCGTGGCGTTCGCCATCGCACCGTTCCTGGCGAGCGGTGCGGGGCTGATCGGCGTCCGCGGGATGGCCGAACCCGGGCCGCCGGCACCGATGAGCGAGCTCTCGACGGCGATCGGCTGGCTGCTGCTCGGATCGACGTTCGCGCAGGCGCTGAGCTACTCCGCCTACATCGGTGCCAGCGTCTTGGCCACGCGCTCGCAGGATGCCGAGCTCGGGGCGTTCATCGCGGGGCTGTTCATCGCGCGCGTACCCCTGCTGCTCTTCCAGGCGGTGCAGGCCGCGCTGCTGCCCAAGCTGGCCGGACTCCTGGGGCACGGCAAGATCCGGGAGTTCAGGCAGGGGCTGCTGCGACTCGTGGTCGTCGTCGTGGTGGCGAGCGTGTTGGGCGTGGTGATCGCGCTGACGGTCGGCCCCATGATCGGCCGTGCGCTGTTCGGCGAGAAGTTCACGCTGAGTGGGCCGGGTCTCGCGGCCCTGACTGCGGGCTGCTGCCTGGTCGTGATTGCGCTGACCCTCGCGCAGGCGCTGATCGCCCTGCGCCGCTACGCGCTGACGGCGATGGCCTGGGTAGCCGGCATGGTGGCCTTCGGTCTCGTGATGTGGCTCGTCGACGTCGACGTCTTCACGCGGGCGGAGATCGCCTTCGTCGCCGGTGGCGGCATCGCGGTCATCTGGATGGCGATTGCGAGCTGGATCGGGCTGCGGGATCTGACGGCCGCGCACGCCGTGGCGGTGGTGTGATGGCGCTGAACGTCTGCACGATCATCTGTCGCAACTACATCGCGCAGGCGCGGACCTTCGCCCGCTCCTACCGCGCGGTCTACCCGGAGGGGGAGTGCATCGTGCTCGTCGTCGACGGGCGCGCCGAGGACCGCATTGGCGATGAGCCGTTCACGATCGTCCTGCCCGAGGACATCGACGTGCCCGAGTTCGCTCGGATGGCAGGCGAATATGACCCGATCGAGCTCTCGACCGCGGTCAAGCCCTGGCTCCTGCGCTGGATGCTCGACACCCATGGCACCTCCACTCCGATCGCGTACTTCGACCCGGACATCCAGCTCTTCGGTCGCCTGATCGAGCTCGAGGAGCTGCTGCGCGAGCAGTGGTGCGTCCTGACACCGCACCTCACCGAGCCGCTGCCGCTGGACGAGCTCGATCCCTCCGAGCAGGCGATCCTGCTCGCAGGCACGTACAACCTCGGGTTCATCGCGCTCGCGGACTCGGAGACCACGCGGGCATTCATCGCGTGGTGGCAGGACCGGTTGAGCAGCGGCTGCGTGGTTGATCCGGAGCACGGCTTCTTCGTCGATCAGCGGTACATCGACTTCGTCCCGGGCCTGTTCGACGGCGTCGGCATCCTGCGCCACGACGGCTACAACGTGGCGTACTGGAACCTGGCCACCCGGGCCGTGGTCGTACGGGACGGCGTGCCCGAGGTAAACGGTCTGCCGCTGCGCTTCTTCCACTTCAGCGGCTTCGACCCGCGCAAGCCCACGGTCATCAGCAAGCACCAGAACCGAGTGTCCGTCGATTCGTCGCCGGGTCTGCGAGAGCTGTTCGCCGCGTACGCCTCCGCCATGCTCTCCGCCGACTTCGCGGCGTCCTCCGCGACCTCCTACGGGTTCGGCCGCTCGGCCGAGGGGTACCGCATCACGCCCGCGGTGCGTCGCGCGTACCGCGCCGTGCGAGCCACGGGCTTCGTCGGCTCGCTGTTCGATTCCGAGGGGGATCGCGCCTTCCGCGCCCTGTTGGAGGCGCCGGATCCCGTGGGCTCGGGCCTGCCGACGGGTCTGGCGCTCCTCGCGGAGGGCCTCCCGGAACTGCACGAGCGCTTCCCCGACTTCCGCCGTGCGGACAAAGCGTCGTTCCTCGCGTGGTGCGCGATCCGCGATGCCGGCAGCGAGCTGCTTGGCGGCTACATCTCGGTCCCCACGGGCTCCGGGCTCACGCAGCTGCGCCCGCGGCCGCTCGGCGTCAACGTCATCGGCTATCTGCACGCCGAGACCGGCGTGGGGGAGGCGGCGCGGAGCATGGTGCACATGCTCGACGACGCCCGCATTCCCGTCTGGCCGGTGTCCGCCGCCGCCGAGTCGAGTCGCAACAGCACG
>CANJXE010000049.1 GCA_947478745.1 Actinomycetota bacterium | reverse complement strand
CGTCGTGACGGTCGCGGCCGAGCGGCCGGTCTCCTGCGCAACCCGCGCGAAGGCCTCCGTCTTGTTCATGCCCGCGTCGATCAGCTTCCGGACGGCGGCATAGGTCTCGGGACCGATCGAACCGCGGGGAGCCTTGGAATCATCAGGAGCATCAGACATGTCAGAAGATTGTCATATCTCACAAGTGGAAGTTGCAGATCATCGACAGATGCGGGTAGCCAAGTTCGAAGCGCAAATGGCCTTGATGTCCGTTTTATTCCACAAGTGTCCTCCGCTTCCACGCGAAGTCGGGCAGAATGGGTCCATGCAGCGTCCTCTCCGTCTTCTCCCCGTCATCGCCCTGATCGTGCTCGGCGCGTTCCTCGCCGCGTGCGGCGGCTCCGACCTCGCGTCGGATCCCGGTCAGGTGCTGGCCGACGCCAAGCAGCAGCCGGCGGGGCCCGCGAAGTCGAGCCTCCAGATTCAGTTCACGCCGCAGGCGGCCGCCGTCTCCGGTGCCGATTCGTCCGGTGCCGACGGTCTCATGAGCGCGCTCACCGGCGGCCCCATCTCGATCACCGCCACGACGCAGGGTGACGTTGCGACGGCCCTGGCCGCCGACGCCAAGCTGACGATCGGCCCGATCGACGTCCCGGTCTCGATCCGCACGACCGAGGACAACGCCTACCTGCAGGCCGGCGGCGCGTGGTACGAGACGGGCTCGCCGCTCGGCATCGACGTCGGCTCGCTGACCGGCGCCGTCGGCGACGTCTCCAAGCTCGTGCGCGACCCGAAGGCCGTCGCCGTCGAAGACGTCGATGGCATCCAGTGCGACCGCATCACCGGCACGATCGATCCGGGCGCAGCGCTGACGGAGCAGCTCAGCGGGCTCGCGTCGAACCTGCCGATCGACCTCAGCGCTCTGGCCAAGGGCGATGCGGAGGTCAGCATCTGGGTCGGCCGCAGCGACCACGTCATCCATCGCGTCCAGATCAACACGGCCGGATCGGGCGACGCCGCTGCGACCAGCGGGCTGCTGCTCGACGTCACGACGGTCCCGTCGGACGCGGTCGTCGTCCAGGCTCCGGCCGACGCCAAGCCGATCTCCGACCTGCTGTCGGGCGTGCTCGGCCAGGGCGGGGGCGACGGGCTGGGGGGCCTGCTGGGCAACCTGGATCTGGGGCAGCTGCTCGGTGGCGCCGGCGGTGCCGGCGGTCTCGACCTCGGCAAGATCCTCGGCGGTGCAACGACGGGTTCGAGCACGTGAGCGAGACGATCGTCGCGTGCGTCCAGATGCACGCGGACCGTCCGGTCGCCGACAACATCGAGGTCGCCGAGCGGCTCGTCGCCAAGGCGGCGGCGCGCGGTGCCGAGATCATCTCGCTGCCCGAGCGCTGGAACGGCACGGGCGCCGATGACGTGATGATCGCCGCGGCAGAGTCGCTGGAGGGCGAGACCGCCCAGGCGATGGCCGCGTGGGCCCGGCAGCACGGCGTCTGGCTGCACGGCGGTTCGATCGGTGAGGACACCGAGCCCGGCGTGCGCGCGAGCAACACGACGCTCGTGTTCGACCCCGCGGGCAACCGCGTCTCGACCTACCGCAAGATCCACATGTTCGACATCGACGTCGCCGGCGCCGAGGCGCGCGAGTCGGCTGCCAACAAGCCGGGCGACCAGCTCGTGCTGAGCGAGCTCGCCGGCTGGCCGGTGGGTCTGACCATCTGCTACGACCTGCGCTTCCCCGAGCAGTACCGCGAGCTGGCGCTGGCCGGCGCCGAGGCCTTCATGGTCCCGGCCGGCTTCACGATGGCGACGGGACGCGACCATTGGGAGGTCCTCCTGCGGGCCCGCGCGATCGAGAACGCCGCCTACGTGATCGCCGCCAACCAGCACGGCTTCTGGGCCGGCAGCGCTCGCTTTGCACGCTCGATGATCATCGATCCGTGGGGCGTCGTGCTCGCCAACGCGGGTGACGGCGAGACGATCTGCGTGGCCGCGATCGACCGCGCACGCGTCGCCGAGGTCCGCCGGCAGATCCCGGTCTTCAGCGCGCGCCGGCCCGACGCCTACCGCTTCGAGTAGCGCGCCGCCCGCGGAGTAGGCTGGGCGCATGGACGCTCCCCGCGGCATCGTGTTCGACATGGAGGGCGTGCTCCACGTGGGCTACCAGCCGCTGCCGGGCGCCGAGCGGGCGTTGGTCGTGTTGACGGCCGCCGGGCTGCCGCACGTGATCCTGACGAACACGACCAGCAAGACGCGCGCCACGATCTCCGCACGGCTCGCCGAGATGGGCATGCCGTATCCGGCGGACCGCATCGTCACCGCGGCGTCGGCGACCATCGCCTTCCTGCAGCGCCGCCATCGCGGCCGGCGGGTGCTGCTGCTGGCGGAGCCCGCCGCCTTCGAGGAGGCCGCCGCGGCCGATGGCATCGAGCTGGTGGAGCGCTGGCAGGACGCTGACGTCGTCTGCCTCGGCGGGCCCGACGAGTCGATCACCTACTCGCACATGCAGGAGGCCTTCCGCGCGCTGATGGAGGGTGCTGCCTTCGTCGCCATGCAGCGCAATCGCTGGTGGCCGACGCCCGACGGCCCCGGCCTCGATGCCGGCGTCTTCGTGAAGGGTCTCGAGTACTCCAGCGGCCGCCGGGCCACGATCATCGGCAAGCCCGCTGCGGGCGCCTACCGCGCCGCGCTCGCCGTGCTGGGCGTGCAGGCCGCCGACGCGCTGATGGTCGGCGACGACCCGGTGGCCGATCTCGCGACCGCGCACCGCATCGGCATGCGCACCTGCCTGGTGCGCACGGGCAAGGGCCCGACGTTCGCGTCGCCGTGGCCGACCGCGGACCTCGATCTGCCGAGCGTGGGCGAGCTGCCCCGCGCACTTGGTCTCTAGAGGCTCGGAGGGCGTGCGGCCCCCGGCGTCGTCCTACAACCGGCCGAACGCCGTCAGGACCGCGCGCGCCATCTTGACGCCCAGCTCGTACTGGTCGATGCGCAGGTGCTCGTCGGGGGCGTGGACGCGGTCGTTGGGCAGCGCACAGCCGCTCAGCACCGTCGGCACGCCCTGCTTGGCGAGCGCGGAGACGAGCGGGATCGCGCCGCCGGAGCGCACGATCGCGCACGGCATGCCGGTCGCCTGCTCGAAGGCCTCGCGCGCCAGCTGGATGGCCGGTAGGGCCGGGTCGAAGACCGCACCGTCGGCCATGCCGCGCACGGCGAACTCGAGCGTCGCGCCTACCGGGGCGCGCTCGCGGAGCAGCTCCTGCGCCGCCTGCCAGAACTGCGCAGAATCCTGACCACCGACGAGGCGGAAGGAGATCGCGGCGGTCGCCTCGCTCGGCACGATCGTGCGGTTCTGGCCCGCATCGCGGCAGGTGATCGCGTTGACGTCGAACGTCGGCATGGCCGTCGTGCGGCGATAGTAGTCCGCGAGCGCCTCGGGACCTGCGGCGTTGATGCCCGCGATCGCGAGCTCGCCGGCGGGGTCGGGCAGCGTCGCCCACGCCGCCTCCTCGATCGGCGAGGCAGGTGCCACGCCGACCATCAGCGACTCGTGCAGGCGACCGTCGGGGCCGGCTGCGAGCTCGCTGATCAGGCGGCTGAGCACGTGGGCGGCGTTGAGCGCGGCACCGCCGTAGAGGCCCGAGTGCGCGTCGCGCTCACCGGTTCTCACGGTGATCGTGCCGGTGATCACGCCGCGGACGCCGGCCTCGATCGCGACGTGGCCGGGCTCGACGAACCCGGCGTCGAAGACGAGCGCCGCGTCGTAGCCGCCGGCGGGCTGCTGCTCGATCCAGTCGATCACCGAGTGGCCGCCGACCTCCTCCTCGCCGTCGAGCACGATCGTCAGCTGCACGGGCAGCGCACCCTCGGCGGCCAGAGCGGCGGCACCGGCCAGCAGCGCGTGGAAGTTGCCCTTGTCGTCGCTCGCGCCGCGGGCGTAGAGCGCGCCGTCGCGGATCGTGGGCTCGAACGGCGGCGTCGTCCAGTCGGCCAGCGGGGCGACGGTTTGCACGTCGTAGTGCCCGTAGAGCAGGACGCGCGGTCCGGTGCCGGTCGAGGACGGCAGCTCGCCGACCACGAGCGGGTTGACCTGCGTCGCCACGAGCTCGGCGGTGCCGCCGGCGGCGATGATCCGATCGCGCACCCACGTGGCGGCGGCCGCGAGGTCCTCGGGCGTGCCGTCGCCGGACGAGATGGACGGAATGCGGAGGAACTCGGAGAGCTCCTGGATCAGCTCGTCGGTGGTGCGGGACATGCGCTGGCTCCGATGGGAGGGGTGGGGACGTAGGCTTCGGAGTCGCCGAGGCCCCGCCTGTGACTGACGAACAAGACGACTACGAGAACATTAGTGTGCCGCCGCCCGAGGTGGTCGCGGGGCTCGACGTCGTCACCGCCGCGTTCGCCGCGGCCGATGACGTCGGGCAGGTCGCCGTGCGGCTGGGCTCGTCCGCGATCGTCTCGGCGCGCTGTGCCGAGGCGATCCTGCCGCTCGTCGTGGCGTCCCTCCACGCGCGCCGGGCGGGGGAGGATCGCTCCGCCCTCTCGATCGTGGTGGCCGACGACGACCGCGCCCGCGAGCTCGCCGATGCCGCGCAGGCCTTCGCGCCCGGCATCCCTGTCGCGTACCTGCCGCACCGCGGCGTCGACTGGGGCTCGGGCCTCGCACCGGCGCCGCACCTCGTCGGCGAGCGCGCGCATGCCCTGGCGGTCCTCGCCGAGGGCGGCATCGTCGCCGTCTCCGCCGATGCGCTGGTCGAACGGCTGCCGGGGCGCTCCACGCGTCCCAAGGGGCTGCACATCGCCAAGGACGAGGCGATCGATCGCGATGCGCTGGTCGCCCGCCTCGTCGCGATGGGCTACGAGCGCGTCGACGGCGGCGTTGACGAGCGCGGCCAGGTCTCCGTGCGCGGCGACCTCGTCGACGTCTACCCGACGACGGGGCGTGAGCCGGTCCGCATCGAGCTGTTCGGTGACGACATCGAGCGGCTCTCCTCCTTCTCCACGCTGACGCAGCGCTCGCTTCGCGACGTCGATGCGGTCACGATCCACCCGGCGAGCGACGGCGACCACGGCGACATCGCCGAGCGCCTCGGTGAGGAGGGACCGCGTCTGCCTGAGGGGCTCGTCGCCCTCGCGCCCGAGTTGATCGCCGCCGGTCCCGTCGTCCTGTGGGACGCGCCCGAGGTGCTGGCCGCCGGTCGCGAGCGCATCGACGAGATCACCAGCGCGGCCCGGCGCGCGTACCTGACGCACGAGCAGCTCGCCGACACGCTGGAGGGCGCGCACCGCCTCGACGTCCTGCCGACCGGCCAGCCCGTCGTCTTCGAGGGGCATGCGCCAGCGCTCGCCGCGCGTGGCATCGCCGAGATCGAGCGCGCGCTCAAGGGCCTCGCCGGCCGCGACCTGCGCGTCGTGCTCTCGTTCCCGCATACGGGTGACGCCGACCGCGCGATCCGCCAGCTCAAGCGCCTCGACGTCGAGTGGCTGGGTGCGGGTGACGAGCTGCCCAAGGCGGCGGGCGTCTACGCCGTCGTCGCACCCCTGCGTCGCGGCATGGTCGCCCCGACGGCGCGCATCGCGGTCATCACCGGCTCGTCGCTGTTCCGCTCCCGCCGGACCGCACCGGCCCGCGGCGGCCGCGCGATCGCCTCCTTCGGCGACCTGCGCCCCGGTGACGTCGTCGTCCATGAGGACCACGGCGTCGGGCGCTTCGAGCGCTTCCAGACGCGCTCCGTCGGCGGTGTCACGCGCGACTACCTCGACCTCGCCTTCCGCGGCGAGGATCGCCTCTACCTGCCGCACGAGCAGATCTCCAAGCTGACGCGCTACGTCGGCGCAGACGGCAAGGAGCCGCAGCTGTCGAAGCTCGGCGGCAAGTCCTGGCTGCAGCTCAAGGCGCGTGCCCGCGTCGCCGTCCGCGAGATGGCGGGCGAGCTGCTCGTCCTGTACGCGCAGCGCCAAGCGATTCCCGGCGTGGCCCACTCGGAGCCGGGCGAGCTCCTGCGTCGCGTCGAGGACGGCTTCGCCTACAGCGAGACCGACGATCAGGCGCGCGCCATCGAGGAGGTCATGGAGGACCTCTCCCAGGACCGCCCGATGGACCGGCTGATCTGCGGCGACGTCGGCTTCGGCAAGACCGAGGTCGCGCTGCGCGCCGCTGTGCGCGTGATCGAGTCGGGCAAGCAGGTGCTCCTGCTCGCGCCGACCACGATCCTCGCGCAGCAGCATGGCTCGACCTTCCGCAACCGCCTGCTCGACCTGCCGGTGCGCATCGAGGTCGTCTCGCGGATGCGCTCGGCGAAGGAGTCGAAGGAGATCGTCGCGGACTTCCGCGACGGCAAGGTGGACCTGCTGATCGGCACGCATCGCGTGCTGTCGCGCGACGTCGTCCCCAACGACCTCGGCCTCGTGATCGTCGACGAGGAGCAGCGCTTCGGCGTGGCGCAGAAGGAGCTGCTGCGGCAGATGCGCACCGAGGTCGACGTGCTCGCGCTGTCGGCCACGCCGATCCCGCGCACGCTCCACATGTCGCTGGCCGGCCTGCGCGACATCTCTGTCATCGCCACCCCGCCACGGGGCCGTCGCCCGATCCACACCCACGTGGGCGAGTACGACGACGATCAGGTCGCTGGCGCGCTGCGTCGCGAGATCGAGCGCGGGGGACAGGCCTTCTACCTCCACAACCGGGTCGAGACGATCGACGAGACGGCGCTGCGCCTGACGCAGCTGTGCCCGGAGCTGCGGATCGGCGTTGGTCACGGGCAGATGACCGAGCGCCAGCTGGAGGACGTGATGGCGGAGTTCCTGCGCGGCGATCACGACGTGCTCGTGGCGACCACGATCATCGAGTCCGGCCTCGACATCCCGACGGCCAACACGCTGATCGTGGACCGGGCGGACCTGCTCGGGCTGTCGCAGCTGTACCAGATCCGCGGTCGCGTCGGCCGCTCCGACGTGACGGCCCACGCCTACCTGCTGTACCCGGACGCGAACGAGCTGTCGGAGGAGGCGCGTTCTCGGCTCGCGGCCCTCGCCGACTACACCGAGCTGGGTTCGGGCTTCCGTGTCGCCATGCGCGACCTCGAGCTGCGCGGTGCCGGCAACCTGCTGGGCGACGAGCAGTCGGGCCACGTCGCGGCGATCGGCTTCGAGCTGTACTGCGACCTGCTCGCGGAGGCGGTCGCCGATCTGCAGGGCGTCGCGCCCGAATCGCTGGCGGCCGGGCCCCGCATCGAGCTGGCGCTGGATGCCTACGTGCCGGCCGAGTACGTCGGGCTCGAGGCCGTCAAGATGGACGTCCACCGGCGCATCGCGCTGGCCATCGAGATCGACCAGCTGCGCGATCTCGAGCTCGAGCTCGCGGACCGTTTCGGTCCGGTGCCCGAGCCCGTCCAGAACCTGATCGGCATGCAGGAGCTCCGTCTGGCGGCGGCGCCGCTGGGCAACGTCGTCGTGCAGGTGGGCAGGGACGGCGCCCGGATCACGGGTACGCGGGTGTCGCTGGAGGAGGCGCGGGCGCTGCGCGAGCGCGTCGACGGACTGCTCGCCACGCCGGCCAAGGACGAGCTCCGTCTGCCCCTCGGGGAGTCCCGCTCACCGCTCGACCGGGCGCGAGAACTGGCCGATGCTATTATCGGGCTGCGGTCGGAAGCGTCCTGAGGGGCGAATCCATGCGACCTGCACCCTGATCTCACCATCATCTCCGGAGCCCTTTCTCCTATGCGCAAAGCCCTCTCGATCGTCGTCCTGCTCGTCGCCATCGCCGCACTGGCGACGGCATGCGGCGGCTCCAGCAGCGATAGCAAGCCCACGGTCCCGACGGGTGACGTCGCCGTCGTCGGCGACCAGACGATCACGCAGGCGCAGTTCGACCAGCTCTACGCCTCCGCCGTCAAGCAGGGCGTCGCCAACGGTCAGAAGGCCCCCAAGAAGGGCTCGGCCGAGGCGAAGACCCTCCAGCAGCAGGTCCTCCAGAGCCTCGTGCAGAACGCTGAGATCGCGCAGGAGGCCGACGCCAAGGGCATCAAGGTCGACGAGAAGAAGATCCAAGAGGACCTCAAGGCGTTCAAGCTTCAGTGCTGCCAGGCCAAGCCGGCCAAGTACACGGCGTACCTCAAGGCCCAGGGCCTGACCGAGGCGCAGCTGATCGACCAGTTCACCCTCCGTCAGCAGGCGCAGTCGCTCTACGACAGCGTCACGAAGAACGTCAAGGTCACCGACGAAGAGGCGCAGAAGCAGTTCGACAAGGACAAGGCGACGAAGTACACGACCGCCGAGTCGCGCAAGGTCGCGCACATCCTCCTCGACGTCGCGCCGAAGGGGAAGGCCACCGACGCGGACTGCGTCAAGGCCGCTGAGGTCCTCAAGGAGGTCGAGGCCAATCCGGCCGACTGGAAGGCCCTCGTCAAGCAGTACTCCGCCGATCCGGGCTCCAAGGACACCGGTGGCGAGTACACGATCACCAACGACCAGAACTGGGACGCCGACTTCCGCAAGGCCGCCTTCGCACTGAAGAACACGGGTGACATCACCGACCCGCCGGTCAAGTCGCAGTTCGGCTGCCACATCATCAAGGCGCTCGGTCCGGTCACGCCGGCCAAGGTCCAGGCGTTCAAGGACGTCAAGCAGCAGATCATCGACGAGATGTCCCAGACCAAGAAGAACGAGGCCGCGACGAAGTGGTTCGACGGCGTCCAGAAGGACTACGCCGCCAAGACCGCCTTCGCCAAGGGCTACTCGCTGCCGCCGCAGCAGACGGCTTCCACTGCCACGACGACCGGCTAGCTGACGGTGCGACGGGTCGTCGCGCTCGGCGGGGGTGACCCCGCCGGCGTGCCCGCCCTCGCCCTCGAGGAGCTCGTCGCGGCCGGTGCGGCCGACGTGCGCTGCGCTGCCCTGATCGCCTTCCTGGCCGAGCGGGGCGTGCGGCATGTCGCCGATGCCCCGGTGATCGCCGCCGACGATCTGACGGCGTGGCGCCTCGTGCGCGACGACACCGAGCTCGTGCCGTCCCTCGAGCGCGAGGCGCTGGCGGCGCGCGCCACCGCGCAGGCGCTCGGGCGCCTCTGGGAGATCACGGTGCGCCTGCGCCGCGACTGCCCGTGGGACCGCGAGCAGACCCCTGCGACGATCGTGCCGCACACCATCGAGGAGGCCTACGAGCTCGCGGACGTCGCGCTCGCCGGGCCGCCCGACGCCAGGCTCGTCGACGAGCTCGGCGACGTCCTCTTCCAGTCCTTCATCCTCAGCGTGATGACCCGCGAGGCCGGCGCCGGCGACCTGTCCGACGTCGCCTGCGGGATCGCGGACAAGCTGGTGCGCCGACACCCGCACGTCTACGGCGAGGTCGAGGTCGAGACGACCGACGACGTGCTGCGCAACTGGGAGGGCATCAAGCGCGAGCAGGAGGGGCGCGAGGGCATCTTCCACGACATCCCGGCCTCGCTGCCGACGCTGCTGCAGGCGCTCAAGACCCAGAAGCGCGCGTCCGCGATCGGCTTCGACTGGAACGAGTGGAGCGGGGCGGAGGCTGCGACCCGCGACGAGCTCGACGAGCTGGTCCAGGCGCTGGCCGAGCATCCACCCGGTGGTGCTGAGCCGGCGCAGGACGTACGCGACGAGGCCGGCGACGTCCTGTTCGCCGCCGTCAACCTGCTGCGCCTGATCCGGGTCGATCCCGAGACCGCGCTGCGCGGTGCCGCCGGGCGCTTCCGTGCCCGCGTCGAGGAGGCCGAGCGCCTCGCCGACGAGCAGGGCGTCGCCTTCGGGAGCCTCGTGCTCGCGGAGCAGGAGCGGTACTATCGCGCCGCGAAGGAACGGCTCGCCCGTTTACCCCCAGAAGGAGCACGATGAGCGTCATCACCTCGATTCACGGCCGGCAGATCCTCGACTCGCGCGGCAACCCGACGGTCGAGGTGGACGTGATCCTCGAGGGTGGCGCCCACGGCACCGCCGCCGTTCCCTCCGGCGCTTCGACGGGCCAGTGGGAGGCGGTCGAGCTCCGTGACGGCGGCGACGCCTGGATGGGCAAGGGCGTCACGCAGGCCGTGGCGCACGTCAACGGCGAGATCGCCGAGCGGCTCAAGGGCATGGAGTCGGGCGACCAGCGCGCGATCGACGCTGCCCTGATCGACCTCGACGGCACGCCCAACAAGGGCCGCCTCGGCGCGAACGCCATCCTCGGCGTGTCGCTCGCCAGCGCCCACGCGGCCGCGGCGTTCAACCACGTGCCGCTGTACGTGCAGGTCGGCGGCTCCGACGCGCACGTGCTGCCCGTGCCGATGATGAACGTCATCAACGGCGGCATGCACGCCGACAACGCGCTCGACCTGCAGGAGTTCATGATCATGCCCGTCGGTGCGCCCTCCTTCGCCGAGGGCCTGCGCTGGGGCGTGGAGACGTTCCACGCGCTGCGCGCCGACGTCAAGCAGCGCGGCCTGTCGACCGCGGTCGGCGACGAGGGCGGCGTCGCGCCGGACCTGGCGTCGAACGAGGAGGCGCTCAAGCTGATCATGGGCGCCATCGAGCGCGCGGGCTACACGCCGGGCACCGACATCGCGATCGCGCTCGACCCCGCCATGACCGAGCTCTACGACGAGGCCGCCGGCCTCTACCGCCTGCCGGGCGACGGGCGCAACCTCACCTCGGAGGAGATGGTCGGCTTCTGGGTCGATCTCGCCGACCGCTACCCGATCGTGTCGATCGAGGACGGCTGCTCCGAGGACGACTGGGATGGCTGGGCGCTGCTGACCAAGACGCTGGGCGATCGCGTCCAGCTCGTCGGCGACGACCTCTTCGTGACCAACCCCGAGCGCCTGCGCATGGGCATCGACAAGGGAGCCGGCAACGCGCTGCTGGTCAAGGTCAATCAGATCGGCACGCTGTCGGAGACCGCCGACGCGATCGAGGTCGCGCGCGGTGCCGGCATGCGCGCCGTCATGTCGCATCGCTCCGGCGAGACCGAGGACGTCACCATCGCCGACCTCGCCGTGGCCTTCAACACGGGTCAGATCAAGACCGGCGCACCGTCGCGCTCCGATCGTGTCGCCAAGTACAACCGGCTGATCCGCATTGAGGAGCAGCTCGGCTCCCGCGCGGTGTACCCGGGGCGCAGCGCGCTGGCCCAGACGCGCTGATCCGGACGGCTATCGATTCCGTAACAGGGTGATGACGACCACTCGGTCGGCGGAGGGATAGCGCACGGGCGGACGTACTGTCGGGGACGCCTCTTCGGAGTCGTCCCAGGATGAGCACGAGCACCCGTACCCGTCAGTACAACCGCCATCGGCAGCGCGCCGCCGTGCGCCGTCGTCGGATCGTGCTGCTCTTCGTCGCCGCCATCGCGCTGTCCTGCGTCGGCGCGGCCCTCGCCTATCCGCAGCTGCGAGGCGCGGTCGAGTCGCCGGTCATCCCGCCTGCACAGCCGGGCAAGCCCGCAGCGGCGAAGCCCGCCAAGGCGCAGAGCGCGGCCGATGATGCCGTCGCAGCCGCCTCGATTACGGAGACCACCCCGGCCGTCGCCGCAGCCGCGGCCGGTGCCGACGGTCTCCCGCCGATGCCCGCCGAGATGTGGCCCGACTGGAAGCCCACGCCGCAGGCCCAGGCCGCGATCGACCTGGCGCTCGCCAACGGCCGCCCGCCGCAGTTCCTGATCTCGTCGTTCGACGGCGCCGCCGACATCGACATGTACCGCCTCTGGCTGCCGCTCGCGCAGAAGCTGGGCGCGCGCTTTACCTTCTTCGTCAGCGGCATCTACATGCTGCTGCCCCAGTACGGCACGACGTACCAGCCGCCGCACAAGGCCGCCGGCTACTCGGCGCTCGGCGGCTACTCGGAGCTGGCCGGCTCGAAGGGCGCTGAGCAGAACCTCTACGACAACTATCGGGCCTTCGACGTGGCGCGCATGATGGGCAACGAGATCGGCTCGCACTACGTCTCACACATCTGCGAGGATTCCAACACGTGGACGACGGCCGACTGGGCCAGCGAGACCTCCCAGTGGGAGAGCCTGATGCTCGACGTCAACAAGGTCAACCACCTCACGACCCCGATCACGTCGGTCCTGACGAAGGACGACTTCCATGGTGGCCGCACGCCGTGCCTGGCCGGTGACAAGACGGCGCTCTACGCCGCGTCGAAGCAGGCGGGCTGGGAGTACGACGCCAGCCAGGAGGGCTATCTCGGCCGCTGGCCGACGAAGCAGCAGGGGATCTGGAACTTCCCGCTGGCGTCGATCCCGCGCGTCGGCTCCAAGTACGCGACGCTGGCGATGGACTACAACTTCTACTTCAACCACGGCAAGGTGACGGATCCCGCGCGCCAGAAGCAGCTGGAGAACTGGACCTACCAGAGCTACATCGGCGCGCTCAACGGCCTCCGCCACTCGAACCGCGCGCCGCTGATCCTCGGCTCGCACTTCGCCACGTGGAACGGCGGGGCGTATAACAACGCGCTGATCCGCACGCTCAACAAGGCCTGCACCACGCCCGAGGTGGCGTGCGTCGACTTCATCACGCTCGCCCGCTGGCTCGACCAGCAGTCGCCGGCCCAGCTGGCACAGTGGAACGCGGGCGACTTCAAGCAGTCCT
>CANJXE010000048.1 GCA_947478745.1 Actinomycetota bacterium | reverse complement strand
CGGAGGCATCAGGGGCGAAGGTCTCTCCCGTGACGTGGGGATCCGGATCCCCTCCAGCGTGGCGGTGGGCCTGCGCGGTTTGGCTGGAGCAGGAGCGCCTCCCGCTTCCACCGTGTCGGTGACCGTCGATCCCGGACATGGATCCGGATCCACTCCAGCGTGGCGGTGGGCCTGCGCGGTTTGGCTGGAGCAGGAGCGCCTCCCGCTTTCACCGTGCCGGTGACCGTCGATCCCGGACATGGATCCGGATCCCCACGGGGTTGCGGAGGCAATCGCCGCTGATGCCTCCACGGCAGCCTCCGGACATGGATCCGGATCCCTACGGCGATCCAGCAGGCCAGCAGAACGGCTCGAGGTCGAGATCCCGTTGGAGGGCGGAGTGATGCAGGGTCGGGGCGGGGTACCGTCCGACACCCTGACTAGCCTGAGCCCTGATGTCTGCAGCCTCCGCCCTCCAACTGGATCTCGACCTCGAGCCGTTCTGCGGCCCGTTCGACCTCCTGCTCGCCCTCGTCCTCCGCGACGTGGTCGATTTGGGCGAGGTTCCGGTCGCCGATGTGTGCCTGCGCTATCTCGCGCAGATCGAGGAGGATGGCGAGCTCGATCTGGAGAGCGCCAGTGAGTTCCTCGTGCTCGTCGCCGCGCTGCTGGAGCTGAAGATCCGCCTGCTGCTGACGCCCGATGAGGTCGATGACATGCCCGACGCGCAGGAGGCGGCCGAGGAATTGGCCGCGCGCCTGGCTGAGTACGCGCGTGCGCAGGCTGCCGCGCAGTGGCTGTCGGATCGCCTCGAGCAGGTCGGGCGTCGGGTCTTCCGCGATGGCCCGCCTGCGCTGCGTCCGCCGCGTCCGCAGCTCGAGGACGAGGAGGGGACGGGCGATCCGCAGCAGCTCGTCATCGCCTTGCGCCTCGCGATCACGCGCACCGAGGAGTCGGCCGAGCCGATCCACGTGCTGCGCCGCCGCATTCCGCTCGGCCGCCTGCTCGATCACGTTCGTCGCGCCGTGCGCGAGACGGGCGCCTGCTCGTTCGATGACGCGGTGCGGGGGCTCGGTCGCGCCGAGCAGGCCGCAGCGTTCTGGGCCGTGCTCGACCTGATCCGCGGTGGCGAGGTGATCGCAGAGCAGGACGCGCCGTTCGCGCCGATCCGCATGCGTCTCGCCGGTCGCCAGCTCGCCGCGGTGTCCACCGCCGCATGAGCGCCGTCCCGCGGCAGGTCGGCAACGCCCGGATCCTCGAGGCGCTGCTCTTCGTCGCCTCTGAGCCGCTCGACGAGAAGACGCTGGCTGCGGCCGCTGAGCTGTCGGAGCCTGACGTCGAGGAGGCGCTGCAGCTCGTCGGCGAGCGCCACGCCGAGGGCAGCTCGGGCGTCGTGCTCGAGCGAATCGCCGGTGGCTGGGCGCTGCGGGCCGCCGACGAGACCGCCATCGCCTGCGCGCGCCTGCTCGATCAGCTGTCTCAGCGGCCGCTCTCGCGCGCCGCGCTCGAGACGCTCGCCGTCGTCGCCTACGCCGGCCCGGTCAGTCGCCCCGAGATCTCGCGCATCCGCGGCGTCGCCGCCGACAATCCGATCAAGAGCCTCCTGGAGCGCGGCCTGATCGAGGAGGCCGGCCGCTCCGACCGTCCAGGCAATCCGATCCTCTACCGCACGACGCTGCGCTTCGATCGCGTCTTCGGTCTGGAGGAGGGGCGGCACTCGCTGCCGCTGCTCGAGGAGCTCGGCGACGACCTCCCCGACGCCGGCGAGGTACGCGACCGACTGCAGGCGATGGCGGCCTCGCAGGCTGTCTCGATCGAGGAGCCCGCCGCACCGGACGCGCCGGCCTGAGAGACTTCGCGCCGTGGCTGATTCCCCGGCGAGCACCGTCCGACTCAACAAGTTCCTTGCCCAGAGCGGCGTGGCATCGCGCCGCGGCGCCGATGCGATGATCGCCGCTGGGCGCGTCAAGATCGACGGACAGGCTGCACAGCCGGGCTCGCAGGTCGCACCGGGGCAGGTCGTGACGGTCGACGGCACGCCCGTGGCGGCCGAGCGCCTGACCTACCTGATGCTGAACAAGCCGGTCGGCTACGTGACGACGATGGAGGACCCCGAGGGGCGCCCGACCGTCGTCAAGCTGCTGGACGTGGTGGAGCGCGTGGTCCCCGTCGGTCGTCTCGACGCGATGACCAGCGGCCTGCTGCTGCTGACGAACGACGGCGATCTGGCCTACAAGCTGGGACATCCGAAGCACGGCGTGCCGAAGACGTACCGCGCGATCGTGCGTGGCCTGCCGGGCTCGGCGGCGCTGCGCAAGCTGCAGCAGGGCGTGCATCTCGACGACGGCCGCACGCGGCCGGCCGAGGTGAAGGTGATCGGCACCCGCTCGGGTGGAGCCGAGCTGGAGATCACCATCAAGGAGGGCCGCAACCGCCAGGTTCGACGCATGTGCTCGACGGTGGGCTATCCCGTGATGGAGCTCGAGCGGATCGCCTACGGCCCGCTCACGCTCGGCCGTCTCGGGATCGGCGCGTCGCGTGCGCTCAAGCCGCACGAGCTCGAGGCGCTGCGCAGCGCCGCAAGCGGCGGCTGAAAACCCGAGCCGTCGTATACTTCGGCACCGTGAGTGAAGCACCCGCCACCGGAGCCCCCGAGCTCATCGTCGTCATGCGCGCCTCCGCCACGGCGGAAGAGGTCGCGCACGTCATCGCGCTGATCAAGGAAGCAGGCGCCGGCGTGCACGTCGATACCGGCGGCGAGGGCACCGTGATCGGCGTCATCGGCGACCGTGCGATCGTCGCGGCCCTGCCGCTCGAGGCCGTCAACGGCGTCGAGCGCGTCGTGCCGCTGCGCAAGGAGTACAAGCGCGTCTCGCGCGAGTTCCGCTCTCGCGACACGATCGTCACCATCGGCCAGTGCAAGGTCGGCGGCGGGCACTTCGCGATGATGGGCGGCCCCTGCTCGATCGAGTCGTACGAGCAGACGCTCGCCGCGGCCAAGGCAGTCAAGCTCGCGGGCGGCTCGATGCTCCGCGGCGGCGCCTACAAGCCGCGCACCTCGCCCTACGCGTTCCAGGGCCTCGGCCTCGAGGGCCTGCGCATCCTGCGCGCCGTCGGCGACGAGGTCGGCCTGCCGATCACGACCGAGCTGATGGACGTGCGCGACCTCCAGGACGTCGTCGATCACGTCGACATGATCTGGATCGGCGCGCGCAACATGCAGAACTTCAACCTGCTCAGCGAGGTCGGCCGCTCCGGCAAGCCGATCATGCTGAAGCGCGGCATCGCCGCCACGATCGAAGAGCTGCTGATGGCGTCCGAGTACATCGCCAACGGCGGCTGCGACGACCTGATCCTCTGCGAGCGGGGCATCCGCACGTTCGAGAAGGCCACGCGCTTCACGCTCGACGTCTCCGCGATCCCGGTCCTCAAGGCCGAGACGCACCTGCCGATCATCGTCGACCCGTCGCACGCCGCGGGCAAGCGCTCGCTCGTCGCGCCGCTCGCCTGGGCGTCCGTGGCCGCCGGCGCCGACGGCCTAATCGTCGAGACGCACCCCACGCCCGAGCACGCGCTCTCCGATGCCGCGCAGCAGATCCCGTCCGCCGACTTTCCCGCGTTCGTCGCGGATATCGAGCGGCTCGTCGCGGTCAGCGGCAGGACCCTCAGCCGGTAGGCGGTCATGCAGGTCGCGATCGTCGGCCTCGGACTCATGGGCGGCAGTCTCGGACTCGCCCTGCGTGAACGAGCCTCGGCCCAGGTGGTGGGCTTCGACCTCAGCTTGGCTGAGGCCTCCGTCGCGCTCGAACGCGGCTGCGTGGACCGTGTCGCCGACTCGCTCGCGGACGCCTGCGCGGGCGCGGACGTGGTCGTGATCGCCACGCCCGTCTCTGCGATCGGCGGCGTCATCGAGCAGGTGCTCGAGGCGGCCCCGAGCGCGACCATCACCGACATCGGCTCCACCAAGGGCCACGTCGTGGCCGCCGTGCCCGCGGCCGGGCGCGCCCGCTTCGTCGGCGGCCACCCGATCTGCGGCTCGGAGGCGCACGGCGCCGCCCATGCGAGGCCCGAGCTGTTCCAGGGCGCCACGTGGTTCCTGACTCCGACCGTCGAGTCCGACGCCCCGCGCCTGGCGCAGCTGCACTCGCTCGTCACCGCCGTCGGCGCTCGCCCGGTCGTGATCGACGCGGCGGCGCATGACTCGATCGTCGCGCTCACCAGCCACTTTCCGCACGTCCTCGCCAACGTCCTCGCGACGCAGGTCGCCGATACCGACGTCAACGGCCACAGCCCTCTGCACTCGGTCGGCGGCTCGTTCCGCGACATGACGCGCGTGGCGGGCGCCAACCCCGCCATCTGGATCGACATCCTGCTCGACAACCGCGAGGCGGTCCTCGCCGCCGTGGAAGATGCCCAGACCCGCTTGGATGCCGTCGCCGAGGCGCTCCGCTCCGGTGACGAGGCGTTCCTCGCCACCTGGATCGCCGCCGCTGGCGCCGCCCGCGGCGAGGCCCTCGCCCAGGCCCATCGCACGGCGCCGTCGGATCTGCACGAGCTGCTCGCCTCGGTCCCCGATCGACCGGGTGCGATCTCCTCGATCGCACAGGCGCTGTCGGCGGCGGGCATCAACATCGAGGAGTTCTCGCTCAGCCACATCTCGCCCGAGCGCGGCGGCGAGATCCGCATCATCGTGGCCGGCGAGGACAACGCGGTGCGCGCCGTCGACGTGCTGCGCACCACCGATTGCCACGCAACGCACGCACCCGTCACCGCCGGCAGTGGAGGAGCAGAATGACGCCCTGGAAGGTCGCACCCTCGGGACCGCTGATCGGCGAGCTCGCCGTCAACGGCGACAAGTCCGTCAGCCACCGTGCGCTGTTGATCGGCGCCCTCTGCGATGGGCCGGTGGAGGTCGAGGGCTGGGGCGACTCCGCCGACACCCGCGCGACGCTGGAGGCCGTTCGCTCGCTTGGCGTGCAGGTCGATGATCACGGGCACGGTCGCCTGACCGTGCACGGCGTCGGCATCGACGGCCTGAAGCCGCCGGTCGGCTCGATCGACGTCCGCAACGCGGGCACGCTGATGCGGCTGCTCTCCGGCATCTGCGCCATGCAGCCCAGCGGGGTCTTCACGCTCGACGGCGACGAGTCGATCCGCACGCGTCCGATGGAGCGCGTCGCCAAGCCGCTGCGCGCGATGGGCGCCGACGTCGAGACGACCGACGGTCGGCCGCCGATCACCGTCACCGGTGGCGCCGCGCTGCAGGGCATCGAGCACGCGATGGAGGTCTCCTCCGCGCAGGTCAAGTCCGCGATCCTGCTCGCCGGCCTGCGCGCCGACGGCCCCACCACTGTGCTCGAGGAGGTGCCGACGCGCGATCACACCGAGCGCATGCTGCGCGCCGCTGGCGCCACGGTGCAGACGCTCCGCGGTCGCGTGGTCATCCAGCCGACCGAGCGCCTGCACCTCGACCGCATCGAGGTGCCCGGCGACATGTCGTCCGCCGCCTTCCTGATCGTCGCCGCGACGCTGATCCCCGAGTCGCGCATCTTCCTGCGCGGCATCGGCATGGGCGTCGGTCGCACGGGCCTGCTCGAGGTGCTGGAGCGCATGGGCAGCCGCATCGCCGTCTTCAACCGTCGCACGACCGACGCGGGCGAGCCGGTCGCCGACCTCGAGGTCGCGCACGCCGAGCTGACCGCCAGCAGCATCCGCGGGCACGAGGTCGCCGGCCTCATCGACGAGCTGCCGATTCTCGCCCTCGCTGCCTGCTCCGCACGCGGCAAGACCCGCGTGCGCGAGGCGGAGGAGCTGAAGTTCAAGGAGTCCAATCGGCTCGAGAGCGTGTACGACGCGCTGCACGGAATCGGCGGGCACATCGAGCTCGAGGAGGACGGCTGGTTCATCCGCGGCGTGCCGACGCGGCTGCGCGGTGGTACGGTCGATCCGCGCGGCGATCATCGCATCGCGATGCTCGGCGCCATTGCTGGTCTCTACTCGGAGGGTGGTGTGACGATCACGGACCCCACGGCGATCGACGTCTCGTTCCCGGGCTTCCGCGCCATGATCGAGGCAGTCACCGCGGAGCGGCGTCGATGATCATCACGATCGACGGCCCCGCCGGCGCGGGCAAGTCCACGGTCTCGCGTGCCCTCGCGACCCGCCTGGGGTATCGCTACCTCGACACCGGAGCGCTCTATCGCGCGGTCACGCTCGTCGCGCTCGAGACCGGGCAGGAGCCGCTGGCCGTGGCCGAGGCGGGAGCCTGGCGCGAGCGCCTGCTCGATCCCGCCCTGCGCTCCGACGCCGTCGATGCCGCCGTCTCCGGCGTCTCGTGCCGTCCCGAGATCCGCGATGCCCTGCGCGGTGCGCAGCGCGAGTTCCTCGCTGCCGGCGACGCCGTGGCGGAGGGTCGGGACATCGGCTCCGTCGTCTGGCCGCAGGCCGAGCTCAAGGTGTGGCTCGACGCATCGCCCGAGGAGCGTCGTCGCCGGCGCGCCGCCGAGCGCGGCGAGGAGGCGGGGGAGACCGCGCTCGAGCGCGATCGCCTCGACGCCGCGCAGATGATCGTCCCCCCGGACAGCGTCCGCGTCGAGACCGACGGCCTGGCCGTCGACGAGGTCATCGAGGCAATCGTGCAGCTGGCCGAGGAGCGCGCATGAGCGAGACCCGCATGACCTGGGACAGCTTCCGCGTCTTCACGCCCGAGCGCTCCTGGTGGCTCGCGCTGCGCCTGGTGGCTCCGCCGATCCGCGCCTTCTCCCACGTCCGCATCTGGGGGCGCGAGCGCGTGCCGCAGAGCGGACCGGTCGTGCTGGCCGCGAACCACCAGTCGATCTACGACGTCTTCGTGCTCGGCGCCGTCATGCAGCGCCCGCTGTACTACATGGCCAAGCAGGAGCTGTTCGACAACAGCTTCCTCAACCGCTTCCTGCCGCACACCGGCGCCTTTCCCGTCCGCCGCGGCGAGGTCGATCGCGGTGCGCTCGACTCGGCCCGCGAGGTCCTGACGCGCGGCGACATCCTGGGCATCTTCATTGAGGGGACGCGCCAGCAGGCGGCAGCGCTCGGCGAGGTGCGTGCCGGGGCCGCGATGATCGCGGCGCAGGCCGGTGCCCCGATCGTGCCCGTCCACATTCATGGCACCGACCGCGTGGGCGACTCCGCGCGCGCGCCGATCAGCGTGACGTTCGGTCGTCCGATGATGGTCGAAGGTCGTGGCGGCAAGGCCTATCGCGCCGCCGCCGAGGAAGTCGGCGCATACCTGCGCCAGCTGGAATCATTCGCCGAGAGCGCGGACCGCGCCGGGCGACCCAAGGACGCCGTGCCACCTGAGTGGCCGAGCAAGGAGACGAGCGCATGAGCGGACGCGAGCCACCGCGAGCGCGTAAGCGCCGAGGCCAGGAGTTCGACGAAGAGGTCCTGGCGCTACCGGAGCAGCCGGTGATCGGCGTCGTCGCCGTCGTCGGCTACCCGAACGTCGGCAAGTCGACGCTCTGCAACCGGCTCGCCGGTCGCCGTGATGCCGTCGTGCACTCCGAGCCGGGCGTGACCCGCGACCGCAAGGACGTCGACGTCGAGTGGAACGGCAAGTTCTTCCGCCTCGTCGACACCGGCGGCATCGACATGGGCGGCGAGACGATGATGGCCGAGGAGGTCGCCGGTCAGGCGCGCACCGCGCTGGCCGAGGCGGACATGGCGCTGTTCGTCGTCGACGCCAAGGCGGGCGTGATGCCCGGCGACCTCGAGGTCGCCGAGATCCTCCGCCGTGAGAAGATCCCGATGATCCTCGTCGCCAACAAGGCCGAGGGAAATGCCGGCGACGTCGCCGCGCTCGCCTTCCACGAGCTCGGGCTCGGCGAGCCCGTTCCCGTGTCCGCCATCCACGGCTCCGGCAGCGGTGATCTGCTCGATCTGATCGTCAACCGGCTCGGCGAGATGCCGCAGGCCGAGCGCATGGAGCGCGTCGCCGACGAGATCGGCGTCGCCATCCTCGGGCGCCCGAACGTCGGCAAGTCATCGCTGTTCAACAAGCTGATCGGCTCGCCGCGCGTGATCGTCAGCGACATTCCCGGCACGACCCGCGACGCCATCGACACGCGCCTCGTGCGCGGCGAGACGGTCTACCGGCTCGTCGACACGGCCGGCATGCGCCGCAAGCGCTCGCTGCGCCAGGACATCGAGTACTGGAGCGAGAAGCGCGCCCTGACCGCGGCCGACCACGCCGACATCGCACTGGTGCTGATCGACGGCGCCGAGGGCTTCGTGGATCACGACCTCGACGTCGCCGACGCCGCCCGCAAGGCCGGCTGCGCGACGCTCGTCGTCGTCTCCAAGTGGGATGCCTCCGAGATCGACCTCGACGACCTGCGCCTGCGCATCGAGCGCAAGCTTCGCCAGCGCCCGATGATCGTCACCACCTCAGCCGTCACCGGGCGCGGCCTCGACCGCCTGCTCGACCGGATCGAGGAGCTGTACGAGGCCTACTCGCGCCGCATGCCGACGCCCGCGGTCAACCGGGCCCTGCAGGACGCCGTCGCACAGCGCCAGCCGCCGCTGGTCCACGGCAAGCGCCTCAAGATCATCTACGGCGCCCAGGTGCAGACGCGACCGCCGCGCTTCCGCGTGACGGTCAACGATCGCAAGCTGATCACCCGCGACTACGCGTACTTCCTGGAGAACCGGCTGCGCGAGGCAGCCGGGCTCGAGGGCTGCCCGGTGATCCTGGATCTGATCGCGCGATAGGGCGGGGTGCGACAAAGGGGTCAGACCCTTTCGTCGCATGCCTGGCCCAAGCCGCAGTCGGAGGCGCGATTCCTGCAGCGGGCATGCGACGAAAGGGTCTGACCCCTTTGTCGCACCCCCGGGCAGTCTCAGGCGGTGGTGATGTGCAAGCCATCGACGCACGCTGGCCGGGGCCGCTCGCTCATATGTGCCACGGATTGGCTACCCATTCGCTGTGCTCACGAGCCAATCCTTAGGCGACAGCGGGGGCTATGCCCCTGCTGTTCCACTGCAGCACCACCGGTGTCTCCCGTTCCCAGCCGAGCAGCGAGACGGTGGCGGTGTCGAGCCGGAAGAAGCGGCCGCCCTCGGGCGGGAGGCCGAGCCAGCGGGCCGTGAGGACGCGCAGGACGTGGCCGTGGGCGACGACGAGGGTCGTGCCGCCCGTCGCGCGGGCCGTCGCGATGACGCGGTCGACGCGGGCGGCGACCTGATCGGGGGTCTCGCCCTCGGGGCAGCCGCCGAACCAGACCGTCCAGTCGGGGATCGTCTCGCGGATCTCCCGGGTGGTGATGCCCTCGTAGATGCCGTAGTCCCACTCGACGAGATCGGGGTCGATGGTCGGAGCGCGGTCGAGGCCGAGCAGGTCGCAGGTCTCGCGTGCGCGTTGAAGCGGGCTGCAGCGCACATGATCGATCGCCATGGCGTGCACGAGCGGGGCGGAGTCACGGGCCTCGGCGCGGCCATGGTCGGTCAACGGGATATCCGTGGTCCCGGTGTGCCGTCCGTTGACGCTCCATTCCGTCTGTCCGTGCCGGACGACGGCGATCTGCGCAGGCGCTGCCATCGGGCGGATAGTGGCAGATCTGGCGCCCGGATCACACTCCGGTCCGCCTCGGCGGGGGAACCCCGGAAACCGGAAGGTATACTCAGGCAACTGCTCGGGGCTCGGTCGTCGAACCGCGCCCGCGAGGAGTTCCACTCGTGGAGACGCAGACGCCCCCACCCGACGACGCGGCCCCGCAGCCGACCCCGGTCGAGCCTCCGGCACCCGCCGGCGATGTCGCCGACGCCGTCGATGAGGCGGTGCTCGCAGCGACCGCGGCGAAGTCCGCCGTCGCGCTGCCCGCCGCACCGACGATGAAGGTCCACCGAGCAGACGGCACGTCCGTGACCGCGCCCGCACCGACGCCGCTTGCCGGCAGCGCGGGTGGCGGCGGTGGCGGCGGCCGTCCGTCCATGAACCTGTACAGCTCGGAGCCCGCCAAGCGCCGACGGCGCTGGCCGTGGCTGGTCGGCGGGATCGGCGCGCTCGTCGTCGTGGTCGCACTCGGCGTCGCCGGCTACGGCTACTGGTACGTGCAGGACACGGTCACGGCGATGACGCACACGTCGAACAAGAAGCAGCAGGAGGCTCAGGACGGTCTCGCGATCGCCACAGCCAACCAGCCGATCACCGCGCTGATCATCGGCGAGGACCATCGTCCCGGCGAATCCGTCAGCCGCTCGGACACGATGATGCTGGTGCGTCTCGATCCGCGCACGAAGTCCATCTCGATGCTGTCCTTCCCCCGCGACCTCGTGGTCAACGTCCCCGGCTACGGCCGTCGCCCCATCAACGAGGCCTACGAGATCGGCGAGGAGCCGCTGGCCCTGGCCACGGTCAAGCAGCTGACGGGCGTGCAGATCAACTACCTGATCCCCGTTGACTTCAAGGCGTTCACGCGCATCGTCGCGACCTTCGGCGGCGTCTGGCTGCCGATCGACCGTCGCTACTACAACGACAACGACGGCACGGCCGCCCACAACTACATGTCGATCAACCTGCAGCCGGGCTACCAGCTGGTCCGCGGCACCGATGCCCTCGCGTTCGCGCGCTTCCGTCACATGGACTCCGATCTGATCCGGATGGCGCGTCAGCAGACGTTCGTGCGCGAGTTCAAGAAGCGCGTCGATCACTGGGGGCTCGCGGAGCGCCTGATCGAGCTGATCTCGATCCTGCGCGACAACATCAAGATCCTCGGCTCGAACAAGAAGCCCGCCGACGCCAAGACGCTGCTCGAGTACGGACAGCTGCTGGCGAGCATCCCGCGCGGCAACGTCCAGCAGGTTCGCCTGGACGACATCTCGAGCTCGCAGCAGTATCCGGGCAAGCTCGAGGCCACGCCCCAGGCGGTGCAGACGGTGGTCGACGAGTTCCTCAACCCCGATACCAGCTCGGCCAACGCCATCGCCAGCCGCGACATCGCGAAGGATCCCAAGGCGACCGTCAAGAAGCCGACGTACGACCCCGCGAAGTTCGGCGTCGAGGTCCGCAACGGCAACGGCACGCCGGCCGCCGCCGCCGACGCCTCGTGGCAGCTCGTCGAGAACGGCTGGAAGATGGCCCACAGCGCGGGCGACTCGATGACCCAGTACCTGCACACGACCGTCTACTACGACGGCTCGGTCGTGGGTGCCAAGGATGCGGCGACGGCGATCGGCGAATCGTTCGGCACCGACACCGACGTGGCGTCGCTGGACGCGGCGGCCAAGGCCGAGGTCCAGCAGAACGGCGTCAACGTCAAGGACCCGATCGTCGTCGTGATCGGCAAGACCTACACGGGCGATCTCGCGCCGCCGAAGGTGGCCGTGCTGCCGCCCAAGGAGGAGGCGCAGATCAACCGCGACCCCACCCGCGACATCGTCATGTGGCGCCAGGCGCAGCGCAAGGCCGGCTTCCCGCTGTGGATGCCGACGGTTGTCTACGCCGGTGCTGAGACGCGCGATCCGCAGTTCTCGAGCCAGCCGCCGTATCGCGTCTACAAGACCGATGGGCACAAGGCCGTCTACGTCACCTACGCCGCCGACGCCTACGACCAGGTCTTCGGCGTGCAGGCCATGCACTGGGATAATCCGCCGATTCTCGACGGGCCGTCCGCGACGCGTGCGTACAAGGGGCGGACGCTTCTGCTGTACTTCAACGGCGCCTCGCTGCAGCGCGTGGCTTGGAAAGAAGACGGCAACAGCTACTGGCTGGAGAACTCCTTGACGGGACGCATTCCCAACTCCGCGATGATCGCAATGGCGAAGAGCTTCAAACTGGTGACCCGTTGAGCGGACGCGAGCCGGTCGGCGTCATCGGCGTCGGCTACGTCGGCCTCGTCACCGCGGCCTGCCTGGCAGAGCTCGGGCATCCGGTCATCTGCCGCGACATCGTCCCCGAGCGGGTCGAGATGCTCCAGCGCGGCGAGGTGCCGATGCATGAGCCCGGCGTCCCGGAGCTGCTCAAGCGCAACGCTGAGCGCCTGACGTTCACGCTCGACATGGAGGACGTCTTCCGCGAGGCCAGCATCGCGATCATCTGCGTCGACACCCCGCCGACCGCCTCGGGCGATGCCGACCTGTCTCGCGTCGAGTCCGTCATCGACGCGCTGCCGGCCAGCGCCGAGGGCGCCGTGCTGGTGATGAAGTCGACCGTGCCGGTGGGCACGGGGCATCGCGTCCGCAGCGAGCTCGACGCACGCGGTCGCGAGGACGTGGGCTACGTCTCGAACCCCGAGTTCCTGCGCGAGGGATCGGCGGTCGCCGACTTTCGCGAGCCCGACCGCGTCGTCGTCGGCGGCGACCGGCCCGACGACGTCGAGCGCGTCGCACGGCTCTATCAGGACCTGCATGCGCCGATCGTCAGCACGGATACCGCCTCGGCCGAGATGATCAAGCTGGCCTCCAACGCCTTCCTCGCAACGAAGATCTCGTTCATCAACGAGATCGCGAACGTCTGTGAGCGCGTCGGCGCCGACGTCGAGGAGGTCGCGCGTGGCATGGGCCTCGACCAGCGCATCGGCCAGAGCTTCCTGCGCCCGGGCATCGGCTACGGCGGCAGCTGCTTCCCCAAGGACGTCACCGCGCTGAAGCAGCTCGCCGGCAACACCGGCTACTCGTTCCAGCTCCTGGCCAGCGTGATCGAGGTCAACGAGCTGCAGAAGCGACGCGTGATCGGCAAGCTCAAGGACCACCTGGGCACGCTGCGCGGTCGCCGGATCGCGCTGCTCGGCCTCGCCTTCAAGCCGCACACCGATGACATGCGCG
>CANJXE010000047.1 GCA_947478745.1 Actinomycetota bacterium | reverse complement strand
GCCGCCCCCGCGGTGCGCCAGGTGATGGCCAAGGCCTTCGGCATCGACGAGGCCACGATCGGGCAGATCTCCAGCGCCGAGCAGGCGGGCGTCTACTCGGGGCCGGCGCTCGGCATCGACCCCGCCCAGCAGGTCCAGCAGCAGGATGGCGCGCCGCTGTTCCCGTCAACCGGCACCACCACGACCGAGAACGCCGGATGAACGTCACCGCGATCCTGCGCCGCGTCGACTGGCTGCTCGTCACCGCGGTCCTGCTCCTGCTGTACATCGGCGAGCGTGCGGTCAAGGCCGCGACCGTCAACGACCTCGTGGGCGATCCGGGGTTCTTCGACCGGCGCCACATCATCTACATCATCGCCGGGCTCGGGTTCGCCTCCGTGGCCGCCGTGATCGACCCCCGCATCTATCGGCGGCTCTTCTGGTTCATCTACGGCAGCACGATCGGCCTGCTGATCATCGTGCTCGGATTCTCCGCCGCCCGTGGCTCGCAGCGCTGGATCCCGCTGCCGTTCTTCACCCTGCAGCCGTCCGAGGTGGGCAAGGTGACGATGCTCGTCTGCCTCTCGATCATCGTCGCGGACTGCGTGCGGCGCGGGATCACCGGTTGGAGCATGGCCATCCGCGCGGCCCTGCTGATGCTCCCGCCGTTCGCGCTCGTGTTCATCCAGCCGGACCTCGGCACCTCGATCGTGTACGTCGCGATCACGCTGACGATCCTGGTCGTGGCCGGACTGCCCGGACGCAACGTGGCCATCCTCGGAGCCGCCGGGATCGGACTCGTCATCCTCGTGCTGGGCATCCTGCCGACGATCGGCGCACCGCTGCTGCGCCCGTACCAGTCCGAGCGCATCACGGCCTTCCTCGACCCGCAGGGTGGCAGCCCCGCCGCGTACCAGTCGGAGCAGTCCAAGATCGCGATCGGCTCGGGCGGCCTGGCCGGCCGTGGCCAGGGCATCAGCCAGACGGCCGGCAACTTCCTGCCCGAGCATCACACCGACTTCGTCTTCGCGGTGGTGGGGGAGAACCGCGGCTTCGTCGGCTCCGCCGTCGTGCTGCTGCTGTACCTGCTGGTGCTGTGGCGGATTGGCCGCATCGTGCCGCGGGCGCGCAACCTCGAGGAGGCGTTCATCGCCGCCGGGGTCTTCGGCCTGGTGATGACGCAGGTGGCCGTCAACATCGGCATGAACCTCGGCATCGCGCCCACGACCGGCATCCCCCTGCCGTTCATGACCTACGGCGGCTCGAACACGATCACGAACCTGACCGCCGTTGGCCTGGCGATCGCCGTGGGCATCCGCCAGGAGCGCGCGGAGTCGACCGCGCTGGGCTGGCAGGAACGCCCCCGACGCTACGTCCAGAAGGCGCTGCAGGCGCCCACCGACGCGGCCTGACGAGCGCAACGCCCGCGCCCGGTAGACTCCGCACGTGGAGCACAATCCCCTCCAGCCGCGCATCGAGCGCCTCCTGACGCAGGTCGAGAAGCCCTCGCGCTACATCGGGGGCGAGACGAACGAGACGCTCAAGCCCGACGCGTCCGTGCGGATCGCCTTCGCGTATCCCGATGCGTACGAGGTCGGCATCTCCAACCAGGCGCTGCAGATCCTGTACGGCTTGGTCAACGGGCGCACCGAGGCCGCGGCCGAGCGCGTGTACTGCCCGTGGCCCGACATGGCCGACGCGATGCGCCGCGACGAGGTCCCGCTGTTCACCCTCGAGACGTGGCGGCCGGTTCGCGATTGCGACATGCTCGGCATCACGCTGCAGGCCGAGCTGACGTACTCCAACGTCCTCGAGCTGATCGATCTCGCGCAGATCCCCATTCGCTCGGAGGATCGCACCGACCGCGATCCGATCATCCTGGCGGGTGGTCCCAGCGCCTCGAATCCGATGCCGCTGGCGCACTTCATCGACGTCTTCTTCATGGGGGAGGCGGAGGAGGGGCTGGAGCGCATCGTCGAGATCCTCGACGCGGTCAAGACCCGCGAGGAGCGCCTCGATCGCCTCGCCGAGCTGCCCTTCCTGTACATCCCGGCGCGCGGCGAGCAGCCCGTCGAGCGCGCCGTGTTCGCCGACTTCTCGATCGATACCGCGCCCCGCGCTCCCGTCGTGCCCTACGCCAGCGCGATCTTCGCCCGCGCGTCGGTCGAGGTCATGCGCGGCTGCACGCGCGGCTGCCGCTTCTGCCACGCGGGCACGTGGTACCGGCCGGTGCGCGAGCGCAAGGTCGAGGACGTCGTCAAGGCCGGCCTCGAGCAGCTCGAGTGCACGGGCTACGACGAGCTGTCGCTGACGTCGCTGGCCACCAGCGACTACTCGGGCGTGGCACGGGCGATCAAGGAGATCAAGGCCGTCAAGCCCGACCTCCACCTGTCGCTGCCCTCCAACCGCGTCGATACGGGACCGGTGGCCCTCTTGGCCGCCGCCAACTCGCGTCAGCGCTCGATCACGCTGGCTCCCGAGGCGGCGACGCAGCGGATGCGCGACATCATCTGCAAGACGATCACCGACGAGATGATCGAGAAGGCCATCGACTCGGCCTTCGGTGCCGGCTACACCAGCATCAAGATGTACTTCATGCTCGGCCTGCCGCTCGAGACCTTCGAAGAGGTCCAGGGCATCGTCGACCTGGCCTTCCGGGCGCGCGAGATCGGCCGGCAGCACCTCGGCGAGGGCGGCAAGTTCACGGTGCACATCTCTGCCTCGAACTTCGTGCCCAAGCCGCACACGCCGTTCCAGTGGAGCGGCATGGCGCCGCCGGACCAGCTGCGCGTCAAGCACGACTACCTCCGGCGGGCGATCCATGGTCGCCAGCTCAAGCTTTCCCTCCACGACGTCCGGACGAGCATGCTGGAAGGCGCGCTCGGTCGTGGAGATTCGATCACCGGGGATGCGATCGAGACGGCGTGGCGCGCGGGAGCGCGCTTCGACGCCTGGTCGGAGCACCACCACGAGGAGCACTGGCGCGACGCATTCGCCGCCGCCGGTCGCGACCTCGAGGCGGAGGCGACGCGCGAGCGCGATCCCCTCGACCCGCTGCCGTGGGATCACGTGCGCAGCGGTGTGTCCAAGGAGTTCCTGCTGGATGAGTGGTGGCAGAGTCGCGCCGAACGGCCGACCGGGGATTGTCGATGGGATGGCTGCAGCGATTGCGGCGCCTGCGTCGGCCCCGTTCGGAACCGGTTGGTGGAGGCCTGATGCCACTCACCCCGCAGATGCCACCGCAGTGAGGATCGAGCTCCGTCTCGCCATCCGCGATCGCGCGCGGTTTCTCAGCCATCTCGAGATGGTCGACCTCCTGCTGGCCGCGTTTCGGCGCGCCGGCTACGAGATCACCCTCTCGAACGGCATGCGGCCTCGGCCCATCATCAGCCTCGCGCTCGCGCGCGGGGTCGGGGTGGCGTCCGAGGATGAACGCTGCACCATCGAGCTCGTCGGCGACAGCCACGATCTCGACGCACTGATCGAGCGCCTCGCGGCCACGTGCCCGCGCGGCGTCGTACCACTGGATGCCCGGTTGGCCGGTCCCAAGACCATCGCCGCCGGGGCGACCTACCGCATCGCCTTTGATGCACCGGGCGACCTCGTCGCCCAGGCCGTCGACGCGTACCTCGCGTCGGCGGAGCTTCCCATCGAGCGCCGCAGCCCCAAGCAGCGGCGCACGGTCGACGTGAAGCGCTTTGCCCCCGAGCCTCGGCTCGATGGCAGCGCGATCATCGTCGACATCGCCATCCTCGAGGATGGCTCCGCCAAGCCGGAGGAGGTCATCCGCGCGCTCGCGAGCTGCGCGAACAGCGACCTCCCATCGGCCGGAGTCACTCGACTAGCCGTTGCCATGGCGCCGAAACCGGTGCGCATGGCGACAACGGAGACCACATGAAGAAGATCCTGATATCCGCCGACGCCTACGAGACGAAGGCCGCCCTCATCGAGGACGACCGCGTCGTCGAGACGTACATCGAGCGGGAGGAGCGCCGGTCGCTTCTCGGCAACATCTACCTCGCCAAGGTGGACACGGTCCTGCCGGGCATGGAGGCGGCCTTCGTCGATGCCGGCATGGACAAGAACGCGTTCCTGCACGTCGCCGAGATCCGCATCGACGGGCTCGACCAGCGCGCACGGCGCTCCAAGCGCATCCAGGACCTCGTCAAGGGCGGCCAGTCGCTGCTCGTGCAGGTGACGAAGGACCCGATGAAGACCAAGGGCGCGCGCGTCACGATGGACGTCTCGCTCGCGGGCCGCTTCCTCGTCTACGTCCCGGACGGCGAGGGCGGCGGCGTCTCCAAGCGCCTGCCCGACGGCGAGCGCGACCGTCTGCGCGACCTCGTCAAGCAGCTCAAGCCGCGTCTCGGCGGCGGGCTGATCGTCCGCACCGCCGCGAGGGGCGCCGAGCTGGCCGAGCTGGAGCGCGACCTCGCGCTGCTCGAGGACCAGTGGGAGGGCATCAACGCCCGCATCGGGACCGCCAAGGCCCCGAGCCTGATCCACGCCGAGGTCGATATCGCCCTCAGCCTCGTGCGCGACGACTTCCGCCAGGACGTCGACGAGCTGATCGTGGACGACGAGGCGATGTACGACCGCATCGTCTCGTACGTGCAGGAGCGCAGCCCCGAGCTCGCCGAGCGCGTCCACCGCCACACGGCCCAGACCGAGCTGCTGCGCCGCTACGGCGTCGACGAGGCGATCGAGAGCACCCTCAAGCGCCGCGTGGACCTGCCGTCCGGCGGCTACCTCTTGTTCGACTACGCCGAGGCCTTCACGATCGTCGACGTCAACACCGGCCGCTTCGTGGGCAAGGGCCGGCTCGAGGACACGATCCTCCACAACAACCTGGAGTCCGCCCGCGAGGTCGTGCGCCAGCTGCGCCTGCGCGATCTCGGCGGCATCATCGTCATCGACTTCGTCGACATGGAATCCAAGACGAACCGCGATCAGGTCATCGCGGTCCTCAAGGAGGAGCTCGCCAAGGATCGCTCCAAGGTCTACCTCGTCTCGATCAGCCCGCTGGGCCTCGTCGAGATGACGCGCCAGAACGTCACCGACGGCGTGCGCGAGATCATGACCACCGAGTGCCCGCACTGCGTGGGCGAGGGTCGCGTCCTGAGCGACGAGACGATCGCCCTCGACAACCTGCGCACCCTGCGCCGCCAGTCGACGCTGTCCAGCTCGGAGGCATTCCTGGTCGAGGTCAACTCGCAGGTCGCCGCCCGCATGATCGGACCCGGTGGCTCGCGTCTCGAGGAGCTCGAGAAGGACACGGGCAAGCACTTCTCCATCGTCGCCCGCGACGACGTGCCGCGTGAGCGCTGCGAGTTCGTCAAGCACGGCAAGGTCAGCGAGGTGCTGGAGGACGCGATTCCGGTCGAGATCGGCCAGGAGCTCGAGGTCGCGCTGTCCGAGCCGCACATGTACCAGGCCGCCGACGCCGTCACCGTCCTCGAGGGCGGCTACCGCGTCGTCGTCGCCGGTGCCGGTCCGTACCTCGGCGAGACGCACAAGATCAAGGTCGAGCGGGTCGGGCGCCTCGAGGCGCACGCCGTCCTGCTCGACGCCGCGCCGATCACGGAGGAGGAGATGATCAAGATGGTCGATCCTCGCTCCGACGTGCACGAGCCGCCGCGTCTGGTCGGCGAGCGCATCGACCTCGAGGGCAAGAAGCGCAAGGGCAAGCGCAGCCGCACCCCGTCGGCGACGATCGACACGCCGACCGGCGATATGACCGCCTCCGTCGGCGAGGAGACCGAGCCGCTGGAGAAGCCGATCGAGCCCGAGGTGGTCGAAGAGGCCGTCCTGCTCGACGAGGATGGCAATCCGGTCGTGAAGCCGAAGCGTCCCCGCAGCCGCCGCAAGCCGGCAACCGTCGAGGGCGAGTCGTCCGAGGACGGCGAGGTTGACGACGAGGGTGACGACGAGTCCGACGATGAGGGCGACGAGACGACGGCCGATGGGGCACCGCGCAAGCGCCGCCGCCGCGGCCGCCGTGGTGGCAGCCGTCGTCGCACCGGCGCCACGCCGGGCGAGGGCGAGGAGTCGGCAGAGGGCGCCGAGGAGGGTTCGGCCGAGCCGCGCGAGCGCAGAGCGGCCCCAGCTGTTGCCGAGGGCGACGCTGAGTCCGCCGATGGCACGACCAGCACGGCCCCCAAGCGCCGTCGCAGCCGCGGCGGTCGCGGACGCTCGCGCAGCGGTGCAGGAGCCGGTGCAGGAGCCGGCGCTGCCGGTGGCGAGTCCGCCAGCGGCAACGGCGAGGCCAAGGCCGAGCCGAAGCCCCGTGCGCCGCGCGCCCCGCGCCCGCCGCGTGAGGCAGCACCCGCAGCTGAGGCCAAGCCGGCCGCGGAGAAGCCCGCAGCCGCGCCGAAGCCGAAGGCTCCGGCCAAGAAGAAGGGCCTCCTGGGCCGGATCCTCGGCAAGGATTCCTGAGCACAGGGCAGAGGAGCGGAGCCTCGCGCTTCGCTTCTCTGCTACGTTCCCGCCGTTGCCGCAGGTTGCGGCCCGTCTGAAGGTCAAGCATGTTCGCAGTCATCGCAGTTGGTGGTAAGCAGTACCGCGTCATCAAGGGTGAGTACCTCGTGGTCGACCGCCAGGCGGTCGAAGAGGGCGCTACGTTCTCGCCCGTCGTGGTCCTCGCATCCGATGGCAAGCAGACCGCCGCGACCGAGGACGCCTGCAAGGGCGTTCAGGTCTCGGCCCGCGTGCGCGAGCACAAGCTGGGCCCGAAGATCAACATCCGCACGTACAAGGCCAAGAAGAGCAGCTCCCGGCGAATGGGCTACCGTTCCCGCCAGAGCGTGATCGAGATCGAGTCGATCACCTTCGCCGGCAAGTCCACCCCGTCCAAGGAGGCAGAGAATGGCGCATAAGAAGGGCCTCGGCTCCTCCAAGAACGGTCGCGACTCCCAGTCGAAGCGGCTCGGCGTGAAGGTGTTCGGCGGACAGACGATTCGCGCCGGCGGCATCATCGTGCGCCAGCGCGGCACGCGGTTCAACCCGGGTGCCGGTGTCGGTCTCGGCGTCGATCACACGATCTTCGCCACGCAGGACGGCATCGTCGAGTTCGGCCAGCGTCGCGGCAAGCGCTACATCTCGGTCGTCTCGGCCGAGGCCTAAGCCGGGTAGCCGCCCGTGTTCTCCGACCGGGCGACGATCTACGTCGCAGCGGGCTGTGGGGGCGATGGCGCCGTTGCATTCCGACGTGAGAAGTTCGTTCCGCGTGGTGGCCCCTCGGGTGGCGACGGCGGACACGGCGGCAGCGTCATCCTCGTGGCCGATTCGTCGCTGCGCGACCTGACGGCGATTCGCAACCATCCTCATCTGCGCGCCGAGGATGGCCACGGCGGCGAGGGTTCCAACCGCACGGGCTCGACCGGTGTCGACACGACGATCCTCGTCCCCGTCGGCACGCAGGTGCTCGACGATGAGGACACGCTGCTCGTCGACCTCGCCAAGGCGGGCGCGACCGCGGTGATCGCCCACGGCGGCCGTGGCGGCTCGGGCAACCGGCGCTTCCGCACCGCCGTTCGGCAGGCTCCGCGCACCGCCGAGCTGGGCGGGCTGGGGGAGGAGATGACGCTGACGCTGCATCTCAAGCTGCTGGCCGACGCCGCGCTGCTGGGCTTCCCCAACATCGGCAAGTCCTCGCTGCTGCGCCGCATCTCCAACGCCCGCCCGAAGGTCGCGGACTACCCGTTCACGACGATCGAGCCAGTGCTCGGCGTCGTCGACCTCGCGGTCGATCGCCAGATCACCGTGATGGACGTCCCGGGGCTGCTCGAAGGCGCCTCCGAGGGCCACGGGCTGGGTCTCGACTTCCTCGCGCATCTGGAGCGAGCACGGCTGCTCCTGCACGTCATCGACGCCAGCCTGGAGACGGACGAGGCGGTGGCCGGCTTCGTCGCCATCCACGCCGAGCTCGAGAACTACCAGGAGGATCTCGCGCGGCGCCCGCGCATCGTCGTCTACAACCGCATCGACCTGATTCCCGAGGAGGAGCGCGCCGAGCGGATCGCCGCCTTCGTCGCGGGCCTCGAGGGCCTCGGCGAGATCCCTGCCATGCGCGATCTGATGCGCGACGAGGAGACCGGTGCCCCGATCCTCGTGCCGGTCTCGTGCGCCACCGGCGAGGGCGTGCCCGAGCTGGTCAACATGCTGGGCCGCGTCGTGCCCGAGCCCGAGGTGCTGCCCGAGGCCGAGGAGCAGCTGGCGCAGTACCTCGTCTACCGCCCGGGCCGTTCCGGCGGCGCTCAGGTACGCGTGCTGCGCGACGAGACGGGCGTGCGCATCATCGGCACCCCGATCGAGGACGACGTCCAGAAGGCGACCGAGGAAGAGGCGCAGATCCTGCTCGCCGAGTACGTCGCGGAGCGCCGCCTGACGCCGCTCCTGGTGCGTGCCGGCGCCAAGAAGGGGATCCAGGTCAAGATCGGCGACCGCGAGGTCTTCTTCCGTGCGTAGACGGGTCGGCGTCCTCGGCTCCCTCTGCAATCCCCCGCACAGCGGCCATGCTGCGCTCGCGCGCTGCGCCGCCGAGCAGCTCGGCCTCGACCACGTGCTGCTGATCCCGACCGGGACGCCGGCGCATCGCCCCGCGCCGGCCATCGACGCGCACACGCGCCTGCGCCTGGCGCAGGCGGCCGCGGCCGACGAGCCGGTGCTCGAGGCCTCGTCGCTCGAGGTCGACCGCGTCGGCCCGTCCTTCATGGCCGACACGCTCGAGCAGCTGGCGCTCGCGGCCGATGGTGCGGAGCTGGTGCTCCTGCTCGGTGCCGATCAGTACGCGACGCTGGACACGTGGCACGACCCGGCGCGCATCCGTCAGCTCGCCACGATTGCCGTGGCACCGCGCGCGGGCTCGGCCGTCGAGGTGAACGAGGAGGCGATTGCGCTGCGCATGCCGATCGTCGACGTCTCCAGCACGGAGATCCGCCGTCGCATCGCCGCGGGGGAGCCGATCGCGGGCCTCGTCTCGCCCGGCGTCGCCGCGACGATCGCCGAGCTCGGCCTGTACCGCGCGTGAGGCTACCGGGTGCTCGAACGCGCACGGCTGATAGGCTCATGACATGACGAGTAACGGACTGATCCGCTGAGCGATACCGCATTCCTCGCCGAGCAGGCTGCCGCATACGCGGCGGAGAAGCTCGCGACGGACATCGTCATGCTCGATATGCGCGGCGTCGTCGACTACACGGACTGGTTCCTGGTCATGACGGGCCGCAACTCGCGTCAGGTCCAGGCGATCGCCGAGGACGTGGCGCTCAAGATGAAGCAGGAGCACGGCCTCATCCCCATCCGCAAGGAAGGGATGAAGGAGGGGCAGTGGGTCCTGATCGACTTCGTCGACATCGTCGTCCACGTCTTCGATCCCGAGGCGCGCGAGCTGTACCGCCTCGACGAGCTCTGGGGCCAGGTGCCCCATCTCGACGTCGCCGAGGCGTAGCGGCGGCACGTTCGCAGGACGTTGCTATCCTGCGGCTTCCCGGGGCCATAGCTCAGCTGGGAGAGCGTCTGGCTGGCAGCCAGAAGGTCAGCGGTTCGATCCCGCTTGGCTCCACTTCGGTTCTTATCGTCATCCTTCCGGCGAAGGGTGGCGATAAGAGCCGTTCTTCGTTCCGGGGCGCTCGCGCGGCACCTCGTGCTGCCAGATCCGCCAGGCGAAGGCTGTCACCAGGCCGAGCCCGGCCAGCAGGGGCAGCAGCGTGCGGATCGCCAGCACGTGAGGGTGCGATCTCGCTGAAGGGAGCGCCGGCGACGAGCGTCCGCAGACGTCGTCGCCGGCGCAGCGCGTCCTACTTGGTGTAGTTCGCCGTGAAGGTCTGGGTGATCCTGGCCGAGCTGTCGGCGGCCTGGAAGACGCAGGACCACTTGCCGACGCGCGTGCTGACCATGCTCGGCGTGCACTGGAAGCCGTTGCTCGAGAACGGCATCTCCATGACCGAGGCCTTCTTGACGATCGCGTAGGCCGAGTCGCAGCCGGTCATGTCGAGGAACGAGGCCGCGAGCTCGCTGCCCTTGATCTTGACCTTGGTCACGCCGGTCAGCCCGGGCAGCTTGGCGATCGTGCAGGTCCCGTTGACCGAGCTGACGACCGTGGGCTTGGGTGCGGCCGAGGCGAGCGGTGCGGCGACGGCGATCGCCGCGCAGGCCGCGGCGGCAGTGAGGATGGTTCGAAGCTGCATGGGAGCCTCCGCATTGGGGGTCGAGCGCCGGTGGTGACGCTCGACCCATCCTACGTCTGGTTCCTGACCGAACCTCAGGCGCGCTTGCGCAGCGGCCGCCGGGTCTTCTTTCGCTTGCGGGGCTTGGTCGGCGCGGGCGGGCGGGGCACGGTCCCGCCGGGTGCCGGAGCAGGGGCGGGGCCAGGGGCCGGCGCAGGAGCCGGGGCGGGCGAGCCAGGCGGCGGCGTTCCCAGGTCGGCGGCGGGGTTCGGCACCGTGACGCGCGGCGGCGCCGTGCCGAGCAGCGTCTCGCCGATGAAGCCCGCCGCGGTCGTGCCCGGCGGGACGGCGAAGATCGCCGAGGCCGTGTGCACGAGGTACTCGTTGAGGGCATCGCTCTCGGCCAGGCGCGTCTGCATGGGCACGAACTGGCGGCGCGGATCGCGCTGGTACGCGATGAACGCGAGGCCCGCGTCGTACTCGCCGGTGGCGTCGAGGCCGTCGTGGAACGAGTACCCACGGCGCAGGATGCGCTCATCCTCGCTGGCCTGACCCGTGCGCGGGTTGGCCAGGCGGATGTGGCTCGTGACGGGGGTCAGGGCGTTGTCGACCCGATCGGTCTCGTTGACGCCGCCGAACGGCGCGCCGGAGAGGCGGCGACGGCCGATCGAGTCCTCCTGCTCGCTGAGCGAGCTCTCATCCCACAGTCGGAGCTTCGTGTACACGCGGCGGTAGACCTGATACGTGCCGCCCGCCATCCACGCCGGCCCGTCGCTCGGGTCGACCCACACATTGCGGGCCATGCGCACGGGGTCGCCGGCGTCGAGGTTGGCCGTGCCGTCCTTGAATCCGAAGAGGTTGCGGCCCGCGCCCTGACCCGGCTGGGCCGGTGCCTCGTTGAAGCCCTGCTGGACCCAGCGCAGCGTGGCCCGGTCCTGGCCGATGCGGGCGAGCGCTCGCAGCGCGTGGCCGGCCACGAGCCGATTCTCGGCGCAGCACTGCACGGACAGATCGCCGTTGGAGAGCGCGGCATTGAGCGCGTCGCCGGTGAACGCGGGGATGTCCACGAGGGCGGCCGGCCGCTGGGTGGCGAGCCCGAAGCGCCCGTCGAACAGCGAGGGGCCGAAGCCAATGGTGATCGTCAGCCGATCCGCGTACTGCCCGAGCGCCTCACCCGTGTCGAATGGGGCGGTCGCGGGGGTATCGGCGCCGGGCAGCGGCTGGCCCTTGGCGAGGGTGCCGATCGCCAGCTGCCAGTCCTGCAGCAGCGCGACCAGCTGCGCCTTGGTGATGCCGGGCTTCAGGTCGAACGCGCCCAGCTGGAGATGCTGCTGGCCGGGCGTGGTGATCCCGCCCTGGTGGACGCCGGTCGGGTCGATCGCCGCGGTCGCGTCGCCCGCCGCGCTGGGCGACCCCAGCGCGGCGTCGAGCATGCCGGCCGGCTGGGCGAGCAGCGCAGCCGCACCGCCGGTGACGGCGGTGGCGAGGAGACTGCGACGAGAGATGTACGGGGCTTGCATGGGACGACTCCAAGGTGGGTTGACTACACCCGCAGACGCCGCGTCGAGGGAAACCTGACGATCGCCTCCTGAGGGTTTCTCAGGAACCACCCACCGAGTGGGTCAACGCCAGTCGAAGCGCTCGCGATGGATCCGCTGGTGCCGCACGCCGGCCCTGCGGAAGGCGCTCTCGAACTGGCGCAGCATCGGGCCGGGGCCGCACATGAAGACGGTCACCTCGGACAGGTCCTCGCCGACTGCCGCCAGCACCGCGTCGGGCGTCAGCTTGCCGTCGCGCGTGGAGTCGATCAGGTGCACGTGGAAGTCCGGGTGCAGCTCCGCCGTCTGCTCGATCTCAGCCGCGAAGGGCGAGGGGCCCTGGTAGGTGTGGAAGAAGTCCACCTCGCGCGCGCCGTCGGGCTCGAGCGAGCGGACCCAGCTGAGAAACGGGGCGACGCCGACGCCGGCGCCGATCCAGATCTGCCGGCGCGTGCCACGGCGCCGGTCGAAGCGACCGTAGGGGCCATCGATCACCGCGGGCATGCCCGGCTCGACGATCTCGGCCACGCGCGAGGTGTAGTCGCCGAGCGCCTTGACCGTGATGCGGATGTTCTCCTCATCGGCACCGCTGGCGATGGAGAAGGGGTGGCGATGCCAGCCATCCTTGGTCTCGATGTAGATCATCGCGAACTGGCCCGGTGCGAACACGACACGGCGGCCGAGCGGTCGCAGCGACAGCTCGGTGAGACCATCGTCGAGCGGTGTGACCGTCTCCACCTGGTAGTCCTTGAGGCCACCGAGGTGGCGGGCCAGCAGCTCCCGGTAGACGTAGAACGCCACGCCGATGCCGCCGACCGCGACGTACGTCCAGCGCAGCACGGGCGAGCCGCCGAACATCGAGCCGACGAGCAGGCCGTGGACGAACCCGGCGGCGACGAACAGCCCGACGAGGCGGTGCAGGATGCGCCAGCGGTCGTAGCCGCCGAGGATCCGCTGCACGAGCCGCCCGGGCGCGGACGCTGCGACCGCCAGCACCGGGGCATGGGCGCGGCGAGGGAGGAAGAAGCGCCAGCGGGGGAGGATCGCCCAGATCGCCAGTCCGAAGAGGCCGATCACGCCGATGGTGGCCAGCGGGCCGCTCAGCTGCGCCTGCACGGGGCTGTGCGAGAAGAGCATGTGGGGGATCAGCAGCAGGCAGCCGGCGATCGCGGCCCAGCGGTGCCAAATGGCCGCGCGATCGATTCCGTCAAACCACGTGTCGACCCACTGCAGCGTGCTGATCAGGACCAGCGAGATCGAGAGGAGCAGCACCGCCTCGGCACCCAGGAACTGCCCGAAGTAGCCACCCTGACCCCCGTCGTGCTCGCCGCCGGCAACGGGGAT
>CANJXE010000046.1 GCA_947478745.1 Actinomycetota bacterium | reverse complement strand
GAGCGGTGGATACTCGCCTACGATGCCGCCACGGGGTCCAAGGGACCCGTGGGGAATCCACAGAGGAGAGAGACACATGGCCTGGGACTACGACGCGCTGCACAAGGCACCGCACACCTACTTCGACTCGGTTGATGCCAAGGACGTCGAGGCAATCGTCGCGCACTTCGCCGACGACGCCACGCTGACGATCCAGACGGCGAACATCACGCATACCGGCAAGGACGAGATCCGCCGCATGTTCACGGACTTCACCGAGAACTCCGTGTTCATCAAGCACGAGATGCGCAACGTCGTGGTCGAGGTCGGCAAGGGCAAGGTCGCCACCGAGCAGGGCTACATCGGCGAGCTGCTCGACGGATCGAAGAACGACATGCACAACTGCAACTTCTTCGACTTCAACGAAGAGGGCAAGTTCCAGCGCGTCATCATCTGGATGGCCGGCACGAGCCCGCTGGTCTAGAGCGCGACCCGGTTCGGCCGGGTCCGAGGGAATGTCGCATCGCGCGACACCCCCTCGGACCCGGCCAGACCGGCTGGCGACCGGTACCCCACCGACCGCCACCCCTGAGGAGGGGACATGACCGATTCGTTCATGGGACGCATTCCGGTGCCGATCCTGCTCGCCGTCACGATGTTCTTCTGGGGCGCCGCGTTCAACGCCACGGATATCGCCTTCGACTACGCGCCCGCCGGCGTCATCACGTTCATGCGTGCCGGCATTGCCACGGTCCTCCTGCTCGCCCTGATGCCGATCCTGGGCGGGAAGTTCCCCCGCTCGCGCACGATCTGGCTGTTCGCGCTCGTGGTGGGCGCCGGCTCGACCACGCTCTCGCTGGCCGGACTCGGCCTCGGCACCCAGTACGCCGGCCCCGCGATCGCCTCCGTCCTGCTCAACTCGGCGCCGTTCTTCGCCGTGCTCTTCGCGCGCATCACGCTCAACGAGCGGATCAAGCTGCTGCGCGGCATCGGCCTGATCATCGGCTTCGTCGGCGTCGTCATCATCGTGCTGTCGAACCCGACCGAGACGGGCTCGGGTGGCGAGTTCGTCTTCGGCGTCGTCGCGGTGATGATCGGCGCAGTCGGCTACGCGATCGCCAGCGTCGTCGTCCGCTACATGAACGTGCGGGACATCGTCACGGACCTGTGGGGCTTCACCTTCGCCCAGTTCCTCTGCGGCACGATCCTGCTGATCCCCTTCGCGCTGCTGTCCGGTGACCCCGGTTCCACGCAGTGGGAGGCGCCCGGGTTCTGGGTGACGATGGTGTTCCTCGGCATCGGCCCGCAGCTGATCGCCTACGCCTGCTTCTTCGTCGCGCTCGCCCGCTGGCCCTCCGGCCGCGTCATGGCGTGGTCCTTCCTGCCGCCGGTCGTGGCCGGCGTGATCGAGATCATGCGCGGCAACATCCCCGGCGCCGTGACCCTGCTCGGCATGGCCGTGGCCATCGTCGGCGTCGCCATCGTCAACCACCCCAAGGCCGAGGGCGCGGACGATCATCCCGTCGCGACCATCGATCCCGACGCCGAGTACGCCGTGGAGCATCCCGAGTGACCAACGGCGCCTTCGGACGCACCTCGGCTGGGCCCCTGATGCTGATCGGCACGGCGATCGCCGTCATCGGCGTCGCCGTCGTCAACCACCCACGCGCGGAGGACGTCACCGTCGCGAGCGGTGACCTTGAGGAGCACTTCGCATGAGCACGTCCGCACCGAGCACGCCCACACGAATCGCCACGGCATGAGAGATGCGTCGCTGCTCGCCCGCGTGCCCGTGCCCGTGCTGCTGGCCGTCACCGTGTTCTTCTGGGGTGCCGCCTTCAACGTCACCGACGTCGCGCTCGAATACACCTCCGTCGGCGTGACCGCGATCTCGCGGCCGATCATCGCGGCGCTGATCCTGCTGCCGCTGCTGCCGCTGATCGGCGGCCGACTGCCACGCTCGCCGCGGGTCTGGGTCTACGCCGCCATCGTCGGGCTCGGCGCCACGACCCTCGCGCTGACCGGCCTCGGCATCGGCGCGCAGACCGCGGGGCCCGCCGTGACCGCGGTCCTGATCAACTCGGCGCCGTTCTTCGCGGTGCTGATGGCGCGCGTTGCCCTCCAGGAGAAGGTCAAGTTCCTGCGCGGGCTCGGGCTCGCGGTCGGCTTCCTCGGCGTCGTCGTGATCGTCCTGTCCGACCCGGGCAGCGTCGGGTCGGGGGCCGAGTTCATCTTCGGCATCACCGCCGTGCTGGTCGGCGCGGCCGGGCATGCGACCGCCAGCGTGCTAGTGCGCTGGATGAGCGTGCACGACGTGGAGACGGAGCTCTGGGGCTTCACCACCGCGCAGTTCATCTGCGGTGCGGTCCTGACGATTCCCGCCGTGATCTTCGTCGGCGATGCCGGCGCCACCGACTGGTCGGCGCCGACGCTCTGGTTCTGCCTCGCGTTCCTCGGCATCGGCTCGCAGCTGATCGCCTTCGCGTTCTTCTTCATCGCGCTGTCGCGCTGGACCTCCGGCCGCGTCATGGCCTGGAGCTTCCTGCCGCCGGTCGTCGCCGCCGTGATCGAGATCGCCCGCGGCAACATCCCTGGCACGCTGACCCTGATCGGCATGGCGATCGCCGTCGTCGGCGTCGCCATCGTCAACCACCCCCGCGCGGAGGACACCCCCGTCCCGAGCGGCGATATCGAGGAGCACATCACGTGAGCGACCTTCCCGACGCCCCCCTGCACGACTGGAGCTGCTTCGAGATCGCAGCCGCCGTCCGTGACGGCGACCTCTCGGCACTCGAGGTCACCCAGCACCATCTCGACCGCATCGAGGAGCGCTCCGACCTGAACGTGTTCATCACGGTCGCCGCCGAGCAGGCGCTCGCCGACGCGCGCAACCTGCCCGAGCACCGTCGCACCGGCCTGCTCGCGGGCGTGCCGTTCGCCCCGAAGGACCTCTTCGATACCGCGGGCATCCGCACCACGGCGGGCTCCGCGCAGCTGCGCGACAACGTGCCGACCTCGACGGCCTCGAGCGTGCAGCGCCTCGTGGACGCCGGCGCGATCATCGTCGGCAAGACGAACCTGAGCGAGTTCGCCTGGGGCGTCACGACGCAGAACGTCCACTACGGCTTCGCGCAGAACCCGCGCCACCCCGGCAAGATCGCCGGCGGCTCGTCCGGCGGCTCGGCCGCGGGTCTGGCCGGCGGCCTGTTCGCCATCACGCTCGGCACCGATACGGGCGGCTCGATCCGCATCCCGTCGGCCGCCTGCGGCGTCTCCGGCTACAAGGGCTCGTGGGGCCTCGTGCCCGACGACGGCTGCTTCCCGCTGATCCCCTCGATGGACCACGCCGGACCGATGGCCCGGACGATGGAGGAGTGCGCGCTGGCCCTCGAGGTCCTCGACGTGCTCGACCGCCCCACCCCCCGGCTCGCCGGACTGCGCGTCGGCGTGCTGCACCCGACTCCGGCCGCTGACGCCATGGCTGCGCTCGGTGCGCACGTCGAGGAGGCCGTGCTGCCCGACTACAGCGCGCTCTTCCCGGTGTTCGCCGCCGAGGCCGCCGATACCCATCGCGACCTGATCGCGGAGTCGTGGGACGAGTACTCGCCGGACCTGCAGGCCAAGCTCACGCTGGGCCGCAACATCACGGCGATGGACTACCTGCAGTCCGTCCGCGACCTCGAGGAGTACGAGCGCATCTGCGAGCTCGACCTCGCCTACGACATCCTGATCAACCCGACGATCCCCTGCGACCTGCCCCCGGTCGCGGACCCCGAGACGTTCGAGCTGCGGCTGCGCATGACGCCGTACACGCGCGCCTTCAACCACCTCGGCTGGCCGTCCTGCACGACGCGAGACGGCCTGATGATCTCGGGCCGAGACGACACGACCGTCCTCGCCGCCGCTCTGGCGTGGGAGGCAACCATCGAGGGCCGGGCCGTCACGGCCTGACCGGAAGGAGACCACCATGGGCACTCTCATCGACCTGTCCGTCGGAATCGAGAACGGCATGCCCGCGCATGCGCTGTTCCCGTCGCCGATCATCCTCCCGTACGTCAACCACGAGCAGGCCAAGGCCGCCGGGCTCGGCGTGGAGGGGGACCCCTTCACGTACGCGGTCAACTACATCTCGATGCTGGAGCACGTCGGCACGCACGTCGATGCGCCGATCCACTTCGGTCCCGACGGCGCCTCGATCGACGAGTGCCCGCTGGAGTGGTTTCGCGGCACCGCCGTCTGCCTCGACCTGACGCACATCCCCGACCTCGGTGACATCGACGTCGCGGATCTCGAGGCGGCGGAGGCCAAGGCCGGCGTGACGATCGGCGGGCAGATCGTGCTGATGAACACGGGGCTCCACAACCGTCACTGGCCGGAGAAGTCGGCCTGCACATCGAACCCCGGCCTGACGGCCGCCGCCACGCACTGGCTGGCCGATCGCGGCTCGCTGGTGCACGGCGTCGAGGGCCCCTCGACCGACAAGGCTGGCACCAAGGGCTTTCCGTCGCATCGCGTCTGCCGCGATCGCGGCATGGTGCACTACGAGTGGCTGTGCAATCTCGAGCAGCTCGTCGGGCGCGGCGAGTTCCAATTTTTCGGCTTCCCCCTCAAGTGGGTCGGCGGCACCGGGTCGCCCTGCCGAGCAATCGCGGAGGTGGACTGATGACCGAGCACTTCATGGAGCGGATGACGTGGAAGGAGGTCGATGCGCGCCTCAAGGCCGGCGTCGACGCCGTCATCCTGCCGATCGGGACGACGGAGCAGCATGGCCCGCACATGCCGCTCGACACGGACTGCGTCATCGCCCGCAGCCTGGCTGAGCGCGCGGCTGCGGCCGCCGAGGCCGATGGTCTGAGCGTGCTGATCGCCCCGACGCTGAACGTCACGCTGTCCTGGTACCACATGCAGTTCCCCGGCTCGATGCGCCTCTCGACGCCGACCTTCCTGGAGGTCTTCAAGGAGGTCGTCGAGTCGCTGCACCACCACGGCATCCGCAACGTGATCGCCCTCAACGGGCACGGTGGCAACGTTGCCGCCCTGACAGTCGCCGTCAACTACTACCTCGAGGAGACCGGACGTCGCGTCTTTCTCGCACAGTGGTGGGAGCTCGCCGGCGACATCGTCAGCACGGTCGAGGGCCCCGGCATCCACGCCGAGGAGGCCGAGACGTCGATCGCGCTCGCCGTCGGCCAGCGCGTGCTGATGGAGGAGGCCACGATCGAGGCCTGGGATCGCGGCGAGGCCGTGCGCGAAGCCGGCCACACGTGGTCATCGCTCGGCAAGTACAGCCTCGTGGCCAGGGGCCCCGGGGTGACCGTGCCGATGGACATGCTGCGCGACATCACCGAGTCCGGTGTCGTCGGCGACGCCCGTCGCGCGACGCCGGAGCTCGGCCAGCGGATCATCGACGCCTTCATCCCGCGGATCGTCACCGTGATCCGCGACATGTCGGAGACCGCTCCGCCCGCGTGATGCCCATCCCCCTCGACCCCTCTGCCGCGATGGCGCGCTCGTTCGACGCTCCCGACCAGTCGTCCGTGGTCTCCGGCGTGGCCAAGGACGTGCTCCAGCTCGGCGACACGCCGGTGGTCCGCGCCGTGTACCCGACCGGCTGGGTGCACAGCGTCGACTTCGGGCCGGAGCCGTGTGCCGACACGCACGTCGGCTACTGCACGGCCGGGCGCCTGCGCGTCTGGTGGGCCGACGGGAGCGAGCTGATCGTCGAGGCCGGGCAGGCCTTCGTGCTGCCGCCCGGACACGACGCCGAGTGTCTCGAGGAATGCACGTTGATCCAATTCGACGGCGGCGACAGCGCTGCCAGGAGGTTCGGGCTCTGATGCGCGTGCTCGTCATCAATCCCAACACGACGCAGGCGATGACCGATGAGATCGCCCATGCGGCGCGCGCCGTCGCGGCGCCGACCACCGAGCTCGACTGCACCAGCCCGGCCGGTGGCCCCCGCTCGATCGAGGGCTTCGCCGACGAGGCGATCGCCGCGTACCACACGCTCGAGACCGTGGCGCGCACGCAGGGGCAGTACGACGGCTACGTAATTGCCTGCTTCGGCGATCCTGGGCTGTACGCCTGCCGCGAGCTCAGCGACGTCCCCGTCGTCGGCATCGCCGAGGCCGCCATGCACACGGCCTGCCTCGTCGCCCACCGCTGGTCGATCGTCACCGTCATCCCCCGCGTCGAGCCGTTCATCGCCGAGGCCGTCCACCGCGCAGGGCTCGGACAGCGGTGCGCGTCGATCCGCTGCACGCCCCTCAGCGTGCTCGAGATCGAGCAGGACATCGAGCGCACCAAGCGGCTGATCCTCGAGTACGCGCGCAAGGCGATCGACGAGGACGGCGCCGAGGCGATCCTGCTCGGCTGCGCCGGGCTCGGCCCGATCGACAAGTCGATGCAGGAGGCGCTGGGCGTGCCCGTGCTCGACGGCGTGGCCTGCGCGGTCACGCTGCTCGAGGGGCTCCACGCCTACGGGATCACGACCTCCAAGGCCAAGGCGTTTCTGGCGCCCGAGCCCAAGGAGCTCGTCAACTGCCCCGGGACGCTGGTCGCCGCCTACGCGCGACGGCTGGAGACGGGCGCATGACGCGCGTCATCGGCGTTGATATCGGCGGCACCTTCACCGACCTTATGCTGTTCGACGCCGAGGCCGGCGCCGTCCACGTCCACAAGGTCCCCTCCACCCCGGCGGCGCCCGACGAGGCGATGGTCACGGGCATTCGCGAGCTCTGCGCGCTGGCCGGCGTCGAGCCCGGCGATGTGACCGGCGTCTTCCACGGCACCACCGTCGCCACCAACGCGGTGCTCGAGTTCGACGGGGCGACCGTCGGCATGATCACCACGCGAGGATTCCGCGACGTCTCGCACATCGGACGCCACCAGCGCCCGCAGCACTACTCCGTCGTGCAGGACATCCCCTGGCAGGCACGGCCGTTCGCCGAGCGCGCACACCGGCACGTCGTGACGGAACGCATCGTGCCGCCGTCCGGCGAGGTGCTCGTGCCGCTCGACGAGGACGAGGTGCGCGCCGCCGCCGAGGCCCTCAGGGCCGACGGCGTCGAGGCCGTCGCGATCTGCTTCCTCTTCTCGTACCTCAACCCGGCGCACGAGCAGCGCGCCGCCGAGATCGTGCGCGAGGTGATGCCCGACGCGTTCGTGACGACCAGCGCCGGGATCGTTCCGCAGTTCCGCGAGTTCGAGCGCTTCACGACCGCGCTGATGAACGCCTTCATCGGCCCCAAGACCGGCACCTACATCGAGCGGCTCGACGCGGCGCTGCAGCGCATCGGCGTCACGGGCGACCTGCACGTGATGATGTCCAGCGGCGGCGTCGCCAGCGTCCGCGCCGCGGCTGAGCGCCCCGTCACTCTGCTCCTGTCCGGGCCGGCCGCTGGCATCCTCGGCGGCCAGTGGACCAGCGCCCTCAGCGGCCGCCAGCGCCTGATCACCTTCGACGTCGGCGGCACCTCCGCCGATATCGGCATCGTCACCGAGCACGGCGTCGCCGAGGCCAGCGCCCGCGACACGTGGGTCGGCGGCTATCCGCTGCTCGTGCCGATGCTCGACGTGCACGCCATCGGCGCCGGCGGCGGCTCCGTCGCCTTCGTCGATGACGGCGGCGCCTTCCGTGTCGGACCGCGCAGCGCCAAGGCCCGCCCCGGTCCGGCCTGCTACGGGCACGGCGGCACCGAGCCGACGATCTCCGACGCGCACCTCCTGCTCGGCCGGCTCGACGCCGACCGCTTCCTCGGCGGGCGCATGCCGCTCGATGCGGCCGCGGCCCGTGCGGTCATCGAGCCGCTCGCCGCGCAGCTCGGCATGGGCGTCGAGGAGACCGCACAGGGCATCCTCACCATCGCCAACGCCAACATGGCCCGCGCGATCCGCTCGCGGACGATCGAGAAGGGCCACGACCCGCGCGACTTCGCGCTCGTCGCCTTCGGTGGCGCCGGCCCGCTCCACGCGGCCGAGGTCGCCGACCTGCTGAACGTGCCCGAGGTGCTGGTGCCGCCGTATCCGGGCATCACCTCTGCCAACGGCCTGCTGACCAGCGACCTGAAGTACGACCAGATGCGCACCGTCTTCATGGTCGAGGGCGCCGTCGACGCCGCGCGCGTCAACCGCGAGCTCGAGGACATCGAGCGCCTCCTGCGCTCCTGGCTGCACGAGGACGGCGTCCCCGACGAGGCGATCACCATCACCAGGGCGCTCGACTGCCGCTACGTCGGCCAGGGCTACGAGCTCCGCGTCCCGCTGGATGACGGGCTGTTCGAGGAGGCCGCCCTCGCGCGCTTCCACGAGCTCCACACCCGCGAGTACGGCAAGGCGCACGGCGATCCGATCGAGATCGTCAACGCCCGCATCACCGCCGTCGGCCTGCGTCCGACGATCGACCGCCTCCCGGTCACCAGCGGCAGCCTCGAGCAGGCGAAGGTCGCTATGCAGCCCGTCCGCTTCGACGCGGGGAACGGCCTTGCCGAGCACCCCACGCCGTTCTACGAGCGCGCCCAGCTGCCGCTCGACGTCGCGTTCGCCGGGCCCGCCATCGTCCTGCACGCCGACACCACGACGGTCGTCCCACCCGGCTGGTCCGGCTGCGCCGACGCCGCCGGCAACCTGATCCTGACCCGTGGAGACCGCGCATGAGCCGCCTCGACCCCGTCACCACCGCCGTCATCGCCGGCGGTCTCGACTCGATCGCCGTCGAGATGGGCCACAAGCTCGCACGCATGTCGTACTCGTCGATCATCCGCGAGTCGGAGGACTTCGGCTGCGCGCTCTGCGACGCCGACGCCAACCAGCTGTGCGAGTCGGTCCAGTCGACGCCGCTGCAGTCCGGGCCGATTCCCGGCTACGTGCGGGGCATCGAGCGGCGCTTTCGCGAGACGGGCCAGGAGTGGCGCCCCGGCGACGTCGTCATCCACAACCACCCCTACTACGGCGCCTCGCACCAGCCCGACGTGGGCTTCATCGTGCCCGTCTTCCGCGACGGCGAGCTGGTCGGCTTCTCCGGCACCACCGCGCACCACCTCGACCTCGGCGCGCTCTCACCGGGCACCTGCGGCATCGTCGATGCCGGCGATGCCTACGCCGAGGGCCTGCACTTCAACGCCCTCAAGATCGAGGACGCCGGCCGGCCGAACGAGGTCCTCTGGCAGCTGATCAAGGACAACGTCCGCGCCCCGCACCTGGTCGTCGGGGACATGGAGGCGCAGGTGACGGCCTCGAAGATCGGGGCGGCGCGCCTCGAGGAGCTGATCGAGCGCTACGGGCTCGACACGTTCCGGCTCGCATGCGCGGACGTCATGGACTACTCCGAGCGCATGATGCGCCGCGAGATCGAGCGGCTGCCCGACGGCACCTACGCAGCAGAGGGTCACCTCGACGGCTATCCGGACCATCCGGATCCGACCTACCGCGATCTCGTGATCAAGGTCGCCGTCACGATCGCTGGGTCGGAGCTGACGGTCGATCTCGCCGGCACCTCGCCGCAGATCGACCTGCCGATCAACATGCCCTTCGTCGGCACCGTCGACCTGGCGGTCTGGGTCGCGCTGCGCTCGATCCTGCTCGACACCGAGACGCACGACGCCGTGCCGACCAACTCGGGCCTGTTCCGCGCGATCACGATCACCGCCCCCGAGGGGTGCCTGGCGAACCCCACCTTCCCCGCCCCGACGATCGCGCGCTTCTGCGGCGGCAACCTCGTCGCCGACACGCTGATGCGCGCGCTGGCGCCGATCCTGCCGGAGGCGGTCAGCGCCGGTACGGGCACGCTCAAGATCGTCTCCTACTCGGGCTTCAAGGATGGCGAGCACTGGGTCTACATGGACATCCACGAGGGCAGCTACGGCGCGCGCCACGGCAAGGACGGCATGGACGCGGTTGACACCCTCTACGCGAACACCCGCAACAACCCGATCGAGGACATCGAGTCGCACTACCCGCTGCGCGTCACGCAGTACGAGCTGCGCGAGGGCACGGGCGGCGAGGGGCACTGGCGGGGCGGCCTCGGATCGATCCGCGAGATCGAGTTCCTCGAGGACACGGGCTTCTCGCTCGAGGGCGAGGGCTCGGTCTGGGCACCGCCGGGCCTGTTCGGCGGCGACGACGGGACACCCGGTCGCGTGATTCTCAATCGCGACCGCGCCGGCGAGCAGGAGCTGCCGTCGAAGTTCCCGTACCGCAAGTCCCGTGCCGGCGATCGCATCTGCCTGATGGGTCCGAGCGGCGGCGGCTATGGCCCCGCCGCGGACCGCGACCCCGCCGCCAGCGCCCGCGACCGCGCCGACGGCCTGATCCCGTGACGCACCGCCGCAACCGCTGATGCGACGCCTGCGCGGCTTCGCGCTCGCCTGCCACACGGCGCCGACGGTCGGCGTGACGCTGATCATGACCGCGTTCGCCTGGAGCCTCGGCTGGCGCGGCGGTGACCTCGCGCTCGTGGCGCTGACCGTCCTGGTCGGGCAGCTCTCGGTCGGCTGGTGCAACGACGCGCACGACAGCGACCTCGACGCCCGCGCGGGCCGCGCGGGCAAGCCGACGGTGGCGCAGGACGTCTCCGCGCGGGCACTGTGGATCGCGGCGATCGCGGCACTGACTGCCGCCATCGGCCTCAGCTGGCTCGTAGCGGGCTTCGTCGGCGGCTCGTTCCACGTCCTCGCCCTCGCCGTAGCCTGGCTCTACAACCTGCGCCTGTCGCGCACGGCCTGGTCGTGGCTGCCGTACGCCGTCGCCTTCGGCGTGGCACCGCTGTTCCTCTCCGTCGGCCTCGACGGGGAGCTGCCGCCCGCGTGGATGGTGATCGCCTTCGCGATCGTCGCCATCAGCGCCCACCTCGCCAACGCGCTGCCGGATCTGGAGTCCGATCGCGCAGCGGGCCTCGGCGGACTCGCGGTCCGCCTGGGCGCCCAACGGGCGACCCGACTCTGCTGGCTGCTGCTGGCCATCGGCACCGGCGTGATCGCCCTCTCGACCCTCGCGGCGTCGCCGCTGATCGCCGTCGCGCTGGTAATCCTCTTCGCCGGGGCCGCCCTGCTCGGCGCCCGCCGTCCCGATCGATCGGCGACGTTCAACGCGCTGCTGGCGCTGGTCGCGATCGACGTCGCGGCGATCGTGTTCCTGCCCGCGCTCTGAGCGAGCGCTCATCGACCGCACCGACGGCGCGGGAAACCCGAGCGGAGGCGCACAGCGGGGGGACTAGCGTCAGGGACGACCATAAGCGCACAAGGACGGCCCTCCATGGAACCCGCCACCTCCCCCACTGCCAAGCGCGTGTTGGTGCTGCTCACTGCCGATTGCGATGGTGAGCACCTCGTCCGCGAGTTGGCCGCGCACGGCCACGACCATCGCGGCATCCGCATCGTCGCTCCGCTCGTCGGCAGCCGACTGAGCCACTTCATCTTCGGCGATGAGCACGCCTCGCGCCCGGCGGCAGAGCATCGACTGGCCGCCGCCATCGAGGCCTTCGCGCTGAACGGCATCGACGTCACCGGTGCGACGGGCGACTCGAGCCCGCTGCAGGCGCTTGACGATGAGATCGCGACCTACCACCCGGATGAGCTGGCGATCGTCGTGCACCCGATCGGCGGTCGCGAGTGGTTCGAGAAGCACCTGCCGGAAGAGGCGATGGCCACGTTCGACCTCCCCGTGTCGATCATCGACGCGGTCCCCATCGCGGTGCGAGAAACGGCCTGATCCCACCCTTGCCGGACGACCTCCGGCGCTCGCTCAGCGGGCGCTGATCAGTGCGGCCGCGTGGCCGGCGGGCGCTCCATCTCGAAGACCTCGCCGGGGTGGCTGTAGGCGTTGCCGCCGAGGCGGCCGAGGGGATGCAGCTTGCGGGGGTCGATGCGACCGTCGTCGTAGAGGTCGTCGCGCACGTGGAAGGAGACGATCTCGAGGATCATCACGAGGTAGCGGTTCTCGCCGTCGTGGCCGATCGGCACCTCCTGTGCCAGGCGGCACTCGAGCGAGATCGGCGACTCAGCGACCCGCGGCGGCGCGACGTGGCGGCTGGGCGCGATCGTCAAGCCGGCGAGCTTCAGCTCGTCGACGCCGAAGGGGTGCTCGCCGGCCGTCGTGTTCATCGCCTCCGCCAGCTCGTCGGTGACCACGTTGATCACACACTCGCCGGTGGCGCGGAGGTTGACGCCGGTGTCCTTGTACTCGCCGTCGCGGTGCCGGCCGATCGCGAGCATCACGCTCGGCGGCTCGGCGCCGACGGCCTGGAAGAACGAGAACGGGGCGAGGTTGACGCGTCCCTCCCCATCCATCGTCGAGACCCACGCGATCGGGCGCGGCACGACGCAGTCCACGAGCAGGCGGTAGGCCTTGCGGCCGGGGAGCTCGGTGGCGTCGATGATCATCGGAAGACTCCGATCAGGATCCCGCCCGAGACCACGAGCAGCATCGCCAGGACGATGCGGAAGCCGATGCCGTCGGAGCGCCCGAGGATCAGCCAGGCCAGGAGCACCGTCCACATCGACTGCATGGCGTTGAGCGGCGCGAACACCGTCACCTTGCCGATGCTGAGGGCGATCGTCAGCGTCGTGTAGGCGGCGCCGAAGATGATGCCGGCAGGCAGGAACGAGCTGAACACCTCGCGGATCTGGCCGGGCAGGGCCCCGCGACGCGTGACGAGCGCGAAGCCGCCGACCGCGACGAGCGCACCGATCAATGCCCACGACGTGGCCGCGCGCGGATCCATGGTGGTCTGCACGCCGACCGCGCGCATGGCGTTGTCGCGGCAGGCGAACATCAGTGCACAGGCAAACGCGAGCACCATGCCGCGGGCGCGGAAGCCGATGGGGAGGTTGCGCTCGTAGGCCAGCGACGCGCCACCGATCACGATCAGGACGGTGCCGGCCAGCAGGCCGGCCTTCAGCGGCTCGCCGCGGAACACCACGGCGATGATCGTGGCGAGCAGCGGCGCGGTGCCGATCATGATCGCCGAGCGGCTCGCGCCGACGTCGCGGACGGCGTACATGAACACGATCTGCGAGGCGCCCGGGGCGATCAGGCCGATGGCGAAGTACAGCGCCGCCGTGTGCAGGTCGGCCAGCTGGCCGAGCTGGCCGGTGGCGATGGTGACCGCGAGCACGATGACCGTCGCGATCCCGACCACCACGACGGAACCGGCAATCGGGTCGGATTT
>CANJXE010000045.1 GCA_947478745.1 Actinomycetota bacterium | reverse complement strand
GTCCGCGCTGAAGGCGGCACGTCGATTCCGCCGGCCGACGCCTTCCTGCTCCACGACACCTTCGGCTTCCCCTTCGAGCTGACGCAGGAGCTTGCCGCCGAGCAGGACCTTTCCGTCGATGAGGCGGGCTTCGCCGAGCTGATGGAGGCCCAGCGCCAGCGCGCCCGCAGCGCGGCCGGCAAGGGCGGCGGCGTTGACATGGACAAGGTCGCCGCGTTCGCGCGCGAGGCCGGCTTCACGACCGAGTTCCTCGGCTATGGCGATCTGGACGTCCGCACGCGGATCGGCGCGCTGACCGACCTCGGCGAGGGGCGTCTGGCCGTCAAGCTGCGCGAGTCGCCGTTCTATCCCGAAGGCGGCGGGCAGGTCTCCGACGCCGGCCACATCGAGTCCGACACGGGCCGCGGCGCGATCGTCGAGGCGATCCGCTTCGACAAGGACCAGACGCTGATCGTCGTCATGGAGCACGGCGAGCTGACGAACGGGCAGGAGGTGCGCGCGATCGTGGACACCACGCGCCGCCGCCCGACGCAGGCCAACCACACCGGCACGCACGTGCTGCACCGCGCGCTGCAGGAGGTCCTCGGCGATCACGTCCGCCAGAAGGGCTCCTCGGTGCGCCCCGACAAGCTGCGCTTCGATTTCTCCCACGAGACGCCGATGACGCCCGACGAGCTGGCGCGCGTTGAGGACATCGTCAACCGCGTCGTCATCGAGGGGCACCGCGTCTTCACGTTCGAGACCTCGCAGGACGAGGCACGCGAGCTGGGTGCGATGATGCTGTTCGGCGAGAAGTACGGCGACGTGGTGCGCGTCGTGGAGATCGAGGGCTTCTCCCGCGAGCTCTGCGGTGGCACGCACGTGGCCACGACGGCCGAGATCGGCCCCATTCGCATCACCTCCGAGTCGAGCGTCGGCCAGGGCGTGCGTCGCATCGAGGCCGTCACCAGCGGCGTCGCCATCGACCTCCTGCGCCAGCGCGAGCGCGCGGCCGAGGAGGCCGCCAAGGTCCTCAAGGTCGGCACGGATCGGCTGCCCGAGGCCGTGCGCGAGCTGCAGGCCAAGGTGCGCGAGCTGGAGAAGCAGCTGAAGGCCGGCGGTGCGTCGGCCGGTGGCGCGGCCGTTGACGACCTCGCGGCGCAGGCCGAGGAGCGCGGTGGCATCAAGATCGTGGTCGCCGGCGTCGGGGAGATCGCGCCCGATGCGCTGCTCGAGCTGGCCGATCATCTGCGCGGCTCGCTCGGTGCCAGCATCGTGCTCCTGATCGGCGAGAGCGCCGGCAAGGTGGCACTGATCTGCGCGGCAACGCCAGAGGCCGTTGCCGCGGGTGCCGACGCGGGCGCCGTGCTCAAGGTGGCGGCACCGCTGGTCGGCGGTGGGGGCGGCGGCAAGCCGAACCTCGCGCGCGCCGGCGGCAAGGACGCGGCCGGCATCCCGGCGGCGCTCGAGGCGGGCCGCACCGTGCTCGCCGAGCAGTTGCCCGTCTGAGTCCGACGGGCTTTCGCGCGACTTCGCGCGCTCTGCGCACGACGGCAGCGGCTAGGGTGCGGCCTGTGAAAGTCGTGGCTCTGGACTACGGATCGGCGCGCACCGGCGTGGCCGTGTGCGATCCCTCGGGGTCGCTCGCGCGCCCGCTCGAGACGATCGACCGCATCGGCGCGAAGGAGGGCACCGCGCGCCTGCTGGAGCTGCTCGCCGAGCATGAGGCCGAGCTGCTCCTGGTCGGGCTGCCGCTGCACGCCGACGGCACGGTCGGCGAGCAGGCCAACGCGACGATGGCCTTCGTCGGGCGCCTCAAGCCGCAGACCGACGTGCCGATCGAGTTCGAGGACGAGCGCTTCACCAGTGCGGTCGCCGCGACCAAGGGTGGCCAGGCCGGGCTCGATGCCCGCGCCGCGGCCGAGCTGCTGCAGGGCTGGCTGGATCGGCAGGCCGCCTCGTGACCCGCCGCACGCTGCTGGCGCGCGCCGCGCTGCTCGCCGTGCTGCTCCTGACCTTCGGCCTTGCCGCCTGCGGCGGCGACGCTCCTGCGCCGGGCGAGAAGGTCGCCGTCGTGATCCCGCCGGGCTCCACTGCCGCCCAGATCGCCCAGGCGCTGCAGGAGGCAGGCGTGATCACGAGCGCCGGCGACTTCGTCGACCGCATCGTGGCCGATGGCCAGGGCGAGGGCTTCAAGCCCGGGACGTACGCGCTGCGCACCAACGAGGCCTATGACCGCATCGTCTTCCAGCTCAACCACGGCCCGTCGGCGGCCGACTCGGCGCGCCTCACGATCCCCGAGGGCTTCGCCATCTGGGACATCAAGGCGGCGGTCCGCAAGGTCGGCATTACGCCCGCCGGCTACCAGCAGGCGCTCGACGCGCACGAGCCGCCCGCCGGCTTCCTGGCCGACGGCGAGCAGGCCGCGTCGCTCGAGGGATTCCTCTTCCCGGCCACCTACGATGTCGCCGTGCCCGCCGATGCCGATGCCCTCGTGACCGACCAGCTCGGTGCCTTCAGCGACAACTGGGCGGGTCTCGACCTGGCCGACGCCAGCGCGCGGAACCTGACGAGCTACGACGTCCTCAAGATCGCGTCGATCGTCGAGCGCGAGGCGCGTGCGCCCGAGGATCGCGCCAAGGTCGCCGCCGTCATCTACAACCGCCTGCGGCAGGGGATGTCGCTGGGCATGGACTCGACCACGCAGTACGGTGTCGGCTCGTGGAAGCAGCTGACCGGCACCGACCTGGCGAGCGACTCCCCGTACAACACGCGCAAGGTCAAGGGCCTGCCGCCGACGCCGATCTGCAACCCGGGCGTGGCGTCGATGCAGGCCGCGGCGCACCCCGCCAAGGCCGATTTCCTGTACATGTACGCCATCAAGGGCGACGCCAAGGGGCGTCACTACTTCACCAGCAGCTACCAGGACTTCCTCAAGTACGTGAAGGAGCATCCGTACTCATGATCAGCGGCACCACACGACTGCTCGGCGTGATCGGCGATCCGGTCTCGCATTCCCGTTCCCCGCGCATGCAGAACGCGGCGTTGCGCGTGATGGGGCTCGACTGGACGTACGTGCCGTTGCCGGTCAAGGCAGACCAGCTGGCTGCTGCGCTACGCGGCCTGCATGCGCTCGGCTTCGTCGGTGCGAACGTGACCGTCCCGCACAAGGAGGCCGTCGCGCAGCTCGTCGACGAGCTGCGCCCGGTCGCCGAGGCCAGCGGCTCGGTCAACACCATCATCGTCCAGCCCGACGGCCGGCTGATCGGCGACTCGACGGACGGTCCGGCGATCGCCGCTGCCATCGCGTCGGAGGTGGGGGAGCGCTACGCCAGCACGGTCACGGTGCTCGGTGCGGGTGGCTCGGCACGGGCTGCCGCCGCCGCGCTGGCACAGGACGGCTGCGCGGTGCAGATCCACGCGCGCCGCCCCGAGGCGGCCGAGGCGCTGGCGCGCGATCTGGCCGGCACCGGCGACGTCACCGCGGTCTGGCCGCTGCCCGATCCGGTCGGCGGCGTGATCGTCAACTGCACGCCGGTGGGTGCGCTCGTCGACCCCGATGGGATGCCGCTGCCTGCCTCGCGCCTGCTCGACGTCCGCGTCGTCGTGGACCTGGCCTACCGCGCCGATGCCACGCCGACGCCGCTGATCACCGCCGCGGCCGAGGCAGGCTGCGCCGTCGTCGATGGTCTTGAGGTGCTCGCCCGTCAAGGTGCCCGCGCGCTCGAGATCTGGACGGGCCAGACGGCGCCGCTCGAGACGATGCTGGCCGCCGCCCGCGGCACGTGATCGCGCTCGGGCTCGGGCTCGGCGCCCTGCTGGGGCTCCTCGCCGTGCCCGCGGTCGGACGCCTGCCGCGCGGCATTGCCGAGCGTCTGGCCCAGCCGGAGTGGACGGCGCAGGCCGGCCGTCCGACCGTGCTCATCGGCGTGGGCTCCGGTCTGGGCGGGGTGCTCGGCGCACTGGCTCCGGATGGCCGCGTTCTGGCACTCGGCCTCGTCCTGCTGGCGGTGCTGCTGCCGGCCGCTGCGATCGACGTGGCCTGGCGCGTGGTCCCCGACACGCTGATCATCGCGGGCGCGCTGGGCGGGCTCGCCGTCGTCGCGCTGACGATGCCCGGCGCGCTCGTGCCGCACCTGCTGGCGGGGGTGGCCGGTGGGGCAGCCGCGCTGGTGCTCGCGGTGGTCGCCCGCGGCGGGTTCGGGCTCGGCGATGTCAAGGTGATCGCGATGGTGGGGCTGGTCGTGGGGGCCGCGCTGCCGCTGGCCGTGGTCGCTGGGCTCCTGCTGGCCGGGCTCGTTTCGCTGCCCGTGCTGGCCGTGCGCGGCCGCGGTGCCACGCTGCCGCTGGTGCCCTTCCTGGCGGCGGGCGCGCTGCTCGCGTGCCTTGCTCCGGCCCGGGTCGTGGTCGGCCTCTGAGGCGGAAATCGCGACTGTGATGAAACCGTGATGTTTCGTTCAGGAGTTGCTCATCGATCGCGCGTACTCTGACGGTTGAGCGACGGCCCCCTCCCTCGAGTCCGTCGCTTGACGCGCAATCAATACGCCGTCTGGTCTCACCGCCGCAAGGCGGATCCTCCCAACTCGAGCGCCGCGTCCCATCGGGGCGCGGCGCTCAGGGTAGGGGGAGCGGCAACCGCCGCCTGACCGTACGATTCCCGCATGGCACCGATTCGTCAGGTGGCGCCGGGAGGCGGCGTGGAGTTCGAGGTCGATCCGTCGACCGGGCATTCCGCGTGGCGCGTGGCCGGTCGCCGTGCGAGCGTCTCGCGGGCGCGGACGGTCGCCGGAGACGGCGCCGTCGACCGCATCCTCCGCGAGACGATCGCCCAGCTGCGCGCGCAGGCGGCGGACGGTGGGCCCGATCGTGAGGCGCTGCGCGCCTTCGCCGGGCGGCTGTGGCTGGAGCGCCACGGCGATGCCTCCGCACCCGACGATCAGAACCGGCTCTTCTGAGGCAAGGCCGCCGAGTCGTGCGGGAACAATGCGACGACCGATTGCCGGAGGTACGGTGAGCGCATGGCGGCCACGCGCACTTGGAGCGACCTCAGCCGCGGTCAGCGGGCCGCGATCGTGGCGGGCGCGGCCGTTGAGGTGGTCCTGACGTGCGTCGCGATCGTCGATCTGGTGCCCCGTCCGGGTTCGCAGGTGCGCGGTCCGAAGGCGCTCTGGCTGCTCGGCTGCGCGGTGCAGCCGTTCGGGCCGCTCGCGTACCTGGCGGCGGGCCGGCGCTGTCGTCGCTGTCGCTAGCCGCCGGCGAGGACGCCGATGGCGAGCAGCGCTGCCGTGAAGGCGGCGTCGAACTCGCGTGCCGGGACCGGCGTGGAGGCCGCGACCGACAGGGCGTTCACCGCCGCCGTCGCCCGGCGGTAGTCGCCCGGTGCGAGCGCCTCGAACGAGACATTCTGCGTGGCCAGCTGCGTCTTGACGCGGCCGATGCGCGATTGCGCGTCGGCGTAGGCGGTCGGATTCGTGATCGTGCCGTTGGGCACGGCCAGGTCGTACTTGGCCTTGGCCGGCGCGAGCTGGGCGCTGAGGACCACGGCGTTCTGGCGGACCTGGCCGGCCAGCGTGGCCAGATCGGGGGAGGCCGAACGGCCGACGTACATGCCGCTGGCGAAGCCGATCACGAGGGCCAGAAGGGCGAACACGCCGGCGCCGATGATCACCCGTCCGGTCAGATCGTTGCCGTCGTTCTGCCAGGCGCTCATGGGCGAAGCATGCCCGAGAACCGCAGCACGACGGTAGTTAGGGTACCCTTCCATGCGTGACCGCGTCCACCGCATTGCGTCTCGACGGGATCTCCCGCGGCTTCGGTGATGTCGCGGCCCTCGCCGGCGTCTCCCTGACAGTCCAGAGCGGCGAGCTTCTCGCGATCCTCGGCCCCTCGGGCTGTGGCAAGACCACGCTGCTCAACGTGATCGCCGGGCACCTGCGGCCCGACGCGGGACGCATCGCGATCGGCGACCGCGTCGTCGCCGACGATGGCGTCTGGGTCGCCCCGCAGGACCGTCGCGTCGCGATGGTGTTCCAGGACTACGCGCTGTTCCCGCACCTGACCGTCGCGGAGAACGTCGCCTTCGCGCTGCCGCGCAGCCAGCGCAAGACCGGCGACGCGCGCTCGCGCGAGCTGCTCGCCCTGCTCGACGTGGAGGACCTCGCCGATCGTCGGCCCACCGAGCTGTCCGGCGGCCAGCAGCAGCGCGTGGCACTCGCGCGCGCGCTCGCCCAGGACCCCGAGCTCGTGCTGCTCGACGAGCCGTTCTCGAGCCTCGATCAGGGCACGCGCGACGAGGTCCGCACGGAGCTGATCGGGCGGCTGCGCCAGACCGGTCTGACCTGCATCTTCGTGACGCACGACCAGGAGGAGGCGCTGTCGATCGCCGACCGCGTCGCCGTCATGCACGAGGGGCGCATCCTGCAGGTCGACGCGCCGGAGGTCCTCTACCGCAAGCCGTTCTGCAGCGAGGTCGCCAACTTCCTCGGTCGCGCGAACGTCCTCGACGGGATCGGTCGCGGCGAGACGGTGGATACGCCGCTCGGCAGCTATGCGCTGCTGAGCCAGGCCTCGGGCCCCGTGCGCGTCTACGTGCGGCCCGAGCTGGTCGGGGTGGCCGGCGACGAGACCGGTGACGTGGTCGTCGAGGCGCGGGACTTCCGTGGCCACGACGTCCTGTACACGCTGCGGCTGCCCGATGGCAGCGTCGCGATCGCCCACCGCCCGAGCGTCAACATGGTCGAGGTCGGTCAGCGCGTTCGCATCGAGCCCCAGCCCGGGCACGCCGCTCTGGTGCCGGTGGCCTGGAGCGACCGCGCAGCCGCCGCCCGCTAGCGGGAACGACGCGGAGAGCGGGCCTCGGGCCGGATCAGCAGGAAGTAGACCGGCAGCACGCTGATCGCGATCAGGATCAGGGCGGGCACGGCGGCGGCGGAGTACTCCGCGACGTTCGTCTTCTGCCAGATGATCGTGGCGGGGGTGTCGAAGCCGTTGGGGCGCAGGAGCAGCGTCGCCGGCAGCTCCTTGATCGCGGTCAGAAACACGAGCGTCGCGCCGGTCAGGATGCCCGGGGCCGCCAGCGGCAGCGTCACGCGCAGCAGCGTGTCCGCGGCCGAACGGCCCATGCCGCGAGCGGCCTGCTCGAAGCGAGGATCCACGCGCTCCCAGCCGCTGCGCGCGCCGCTGATCGCCTGGGGCAGCAGGCGCACGACGTAGGCGAGCACGACCAGGGCGACCGTCTGGTACAGGAACGGGGCGGTGCGGATCGCGAAGAAGACGAGGCCGAGGCCGACGACGATGCCGGGCAGCGCGTAGCCGACGTAGGAGACGCTCTCGATCCAGCGCGGCAGCCGCCCGCCGGTGCGGGCGACCAGCGCAGCCACGGGCAGGGCGAGCACGAGGCAGACGATCGCCGCGGCGGCGGACACGCCGACGGCATTGGCGGCGGCGGGCAGCACGTCGGCGATCTGCCCCAGGAGGTCGGCCTTGCCGACGAGGGTGATCGCCCACCAGCCGAGGATCGCGAGCGGCAGCACCAGCGCCAGCGCGACGACGATCGTCACGAAGGCGATCGCCGCGATCCGGGCGGAGCGTTGGAGCTCGAGCGGCGCGACGGCCTCGCGGGCGCGGACGCGGCGCCGTGCGGCAATGGTGGAGCCGCGCAGCGTCCACTGCTCGGCGCCGACCATCAGCAGGGCGAGGGCCGCGAGGATCAGGCCGACGGCGGCGGCGCCGGCGGGATCGTAGAGCGCGTCGTAGCGCAGGAACGCCTCGCGGGTCAGGGTCGTGCAGCGCAGCAGGCTGACGACGCCGAAGTCGCTCATCGCGTACAGCGCGGCCAGCAGCGCGCCGGCGATCATCGCCGAGCGGATCTGCGGCAGCGTGATCCGCAGGAACGTCTCCAGCGAGCCGCGGCCCATGCCGCGGGCGGCCTGCTCGAGGGCGGGGTCGACGCGGCGCAGGGCGGCGGCGGTCAGCAGGAGGACGTAGGGGTAGGTGAAGAGCACGAGCACGATCGTGGAGCCGAGCAGCCCATCGATGGTTGGCAGGCGGAAGACGCCGACGGGCTCGAGCGCCTGGGCCAGCAGCCCGCGCGGTCCGAGCGCGCCCAGGAGCGCCAGCGCGCCGACGTAGCTGGGGATCACGAGCGGCAGCGCCCCGAGCACCAGAGCCGTGCGGCGCAGCGGGAGATCGGTGCGGACCGTGAGGACGGCGAGGGGGACGCCGATGCCGACCGCGCCGATCGCCACGAGCACCGCGAGCGCGAACGTGCGCACGGTCGCGGGCCCGAGCGTCGCCAGATCGAGGGACTGCAGGCCGTCGCCGGCGGTGGCCCGCACGGCGAGGTAGACGAGCGGCGCGATCGCGATGACGAGCGCCGGCACGGCGGCGAGCGCGAGCAGCCCGCGTCGTCGGCCGGCTGCGGCCACGCCGGTCAGCTGACCAGCCCCGCCTTGCGGATCATCCCGATCGTGCCCTCGAGGTCATTGCCGAGCTTGGCGAGATCGACCTCGGGGCCGAGGTGCTCGGCGAGGGGCGGCAGCTCGGCAGAGCGCTCGAGGCCCGGCTGCGTGGCGTTGAGCGGATACTCGCGCTCGACCGCATCGTTCGCGAAGAAGATCTGGCCATCGGTCAGGAGCCAGTGGACGAAGGTCTCTGCGGCCTGCTTGTGCTTGCTCGTGGCGAGGATGCCGACGGCCGAGACGTTGACGAGCGAGCCAGGGTCCGTCGGGTCGAAGTAGTGGTTGGCGACCGGCGCGTTCGGATCGCTGGCGAGCTTCTCGTAGAGGTAGTAGTGGTTGACCAGGCCCGTGTCGATCTCGCCCGAGGCGATGGCGTCGACGATCTGGCTGTTCTTCTGGAACGTCTTGGCGTGCGTGGCGAGCCCGTCGAGGAACGCCTGCGTCTGCTCGTCGCCGACGGTCTCGCGCAGGGCGCTGACGAAGCCGACGAAGGAGGCGTTGGTGGGGGCCACGCCGATGTCGCCCAGCGTCCAGGTGGGCTCAGCGAGGGCGAGCACGGAGGCGGGCAGGGCGTCGGGCTGGACGCGGTCCTTGTTGTAGGCGAGCACGCGGATGCGGCCGGTCACGCCCACCCAGAGCCCGGCGGGGTCGCGATAGCGGGCATCCACGAGGTCGAGGTCGGCCTGGGGCAGCGGGGTCAGCTGGCTGTCGAGCACGCCGATCGAACCGGCGTCCTGGGCGTAGAAGACGTCGGCGGGCGAGGCGTCGCCCTCCTCGCGGATGGTTGCCGCGAGCTCGGGCGACTCGCCCCAGCGCACGTCCAGCTCGATGCCCGTGTCCTTGGTGAACTGCGCGTAGAGCGGCTCGACGAGCTCCTGCTCCCGGCCGGAGTAGACCACCAGCTTGTCGCCGCCTGAGCTATCCGAGCCGCCGCAGGCCACGGCGATGAGTGCGGTGGTGATGATCGTCAGGGCGATCAGGAGTGCTCGGGTGGGACGAAGGCGCATGGTGTCTTTCTGTCTGTGCTGGTTGAGGGTACGGCGATCGGAGGGCGGGCTGCGTCAGCGCGCGGGGGTGCAGGGCGAGCGCGGGGTCGGGACGACGGGGGCGGCGGTGGCGTGCACTGCTGGCGGATGGGGTGGGTGAGTGGGTGGCATGGCGGGCGGGTCTTCGGGAAGACGTTAGGGCTCCCTAAGGGAGCGTCCGCGGCGTACGTTAGGGGTACCTAATGGATCTTGTCAAGCGCGATGCGGCGTGGAGCACGCGCTCGTCGCGATATCCTGCAGGAGCTGATGACGCTCTCGTTCACCACCTCCGGCCAGTCGCACGGACCCGGCATCGTCGCGATGCTCTCCGGCCTGCCCGCGGGGCTGCGTCCGGACCGCGAGCGCCTGCAGCGCGACCTCGCACGCCGGCAGGCCGGCTACGGCCGCTCGCCGCGCCAGTCGATCGAGACGGACGAGGCCACGATCCTCGGCGGCATGCGCCACGGGCGCACGCTCGGCGGGCCGATCAGCCTGATCGTCAAGAACCGCGACCACGAGAACTGGGGCGCCGCGCAGAGCGCCTGGCCGGTCACCGACGAGGAGCTCGCCGAGGTCCACGCGCGCCGGACCCGCGTCGTCAACGTGCCGCGCCCCGGCCACGCCGACCTCTCCGGCGTGATGAAGTACGAGCTGCCCGACGTCCGCGACGTGCTCGAGCGCGCCTCGGCCCGCGAGACCTCCGCCCGCGTGGCGGTCGGCGCCTTCTGCAAGGACCTGCTCGACACCGTCGGCATCTCCGTCCACGGCCACGTCGTGCGCGTCGGCGCCATCGAGACGCCGCGGCGCGACGACATCACCGCCCGCGAGTTCCTCGAGATGGGCGAGCGCCAGGTCGGCTGCCTCGACGCGGCCACCGACGCGAAGATGGTCGAGGAGATCGAGGCCGCCAAGAAGGCCCGGGACACGCTCGGCGGCATCGTCGAGGTGCGCGCCTTCGGCTGCCCGCCCGGGCTCGGCTCATACGCCTCGGAGGACTGGCGCCTCGATGCCCGCATCGCCGGTGCCGCGATGGGCATCCAGGCGATGAAGGCTGTCGAGATCGGCGACGGCTGGGACAACGCCTCGCTGCGCGGCAGCGCCGTCCACGACGAGCTCCACTACGCGGACGGCTACAAGCGCGACACCAACCGCGCCGGCGGCCTCGAGGGTGGCATGACCAACGGCGAGCCCGTGATCGTGCGCATCGCGATGAAGCCGCTGCCCACGCTGATGAAGCCACTCAGGACGGCGACGCTCGACACGCATGAGCCCGCCGAGGCGCTCGTCGAGCGCTCCGACACGACCGCCATCTACGCCGCGGCCGTGGTGGCCGAGGCCGTCATCGCCTTCGAGCTCGCGCGCGCCGCCACGGAGAAGTTCGGCGGCGACGCGATCGGCGACTTCGTCGCCGCCCACGCGCACTACCTCGGCCGGATCCCCTGGTCGCCGGCATGAGCCGTCCCGACGTCCTCGTCGGGTTCATGGGGGCCGGGAAGTCCACCGTCGGCGAGCTGCTGGCCGCGCTCAAGGGCACGACCTTCGTCGATGTGGACCGCGAGATCGAGCGCCGCACGTCGCGCTCGATCCCCGATCTGTTCAGCGCAGGGGAGGAGCAGTTCCGCGAGCTCGAGGAGCAGGTCATCGGCGAGCTGCTCGAGAGCGGGGAGTACGGCGTGATCGCCCCCGGCGGCGGCGCGCTGTCGCGCCCCGGCACCCGTGCGCTGGTGCGCCAGCAGGCCCGCGTGCTCTTCCTCGACGCGCCGTCCGAGGTGCTGTGGAAGCGCGTCGAGGCAGACGGCGGCACGGATACGCGTCCGCTGGCCGTCAACCTGCACCGCTTCTCCGACCTGCACAACCAGCGCCAGACGCTGTACGTGACGGCCGCCGACGCGATCGTCGATGCGGCAGCCGATCCCGAGACCGTCGCGATCGCGTGTCGCGATGCCGGCATCGTGCGCCCCGGCGCACTCGAGCGCATCAGCGAGCTGGCTGCCGGCCGCCGCGCCTTCGTCGTCGTCGACCAGCCGGTGCTCGACCGCATCCCGGAGGGCCTCGACGTGTACACGCTGCCCGGCGGCGAGCAGTGCAAGACCGTCTCGCACCTCGAGGCGCTCTGGCGCGCCTTCGCCGAGGCCGAGCTCGAGCGCCGCGATCTCGTCGTCGCGATCGGCGGCGGCGCCGTCACCGACGTCACCGGCTTCGCTGCCGCGACCTTCCGCCGCGGCCTCGACTGGATCTCGTGCCCGACCACGCTCGTCGGCCAGGTTGATGCCGGCATCGGCGGCAAGACCGGCATCGACGTGGCCGCCAAGAACGACGTCGGCAGCTTCCATCCGCCCATCGCCGTGCTCGCCGACCCCGCGCTGCTGACCACGCTGTCCGAGCGCGAGTGGCGAGCGGGCTTCGCCGAGGCGCTCAAGACCGGCCTCTTGGCCGGCGGTCCGCTCTGGGACCTCGTCCGCGAGTGGCCCGGCAAGCGCGGCACCGAGGACGACCGCTGGACGCTCGTGCGCCGCTGCGCCGCGCTCAAGCACCGTGTCGTCGCCGCCGACCCCACCGAGCAGGGCGTGCGTGCGACCCTCAACCTCGGGCACACGATCGGCCATGGCATCGAGCACGCGGCCCAGGGCCGCTACCTGCACGGGGAGGCGATCGCCATCGGCCTCGTCGCCGCACTCGGCCTGTCGGTCGAGCATGCCGGTCTCGACGTCGCGATCGCCGACGAGGTGATCGGCGCGCTGGTCCGCCAGGGCCTGCCCATCGCCGCCGAGGACGTCGAGCCCGAGGCCGTCCTCGCTGCGATGCGCTCCGACAAGAAGCGCGTGGCCGGCCGCACCCGCTTCGTCCTGCTCGAGGCGCCCGGTCGGCCGGTGTGGGGCGTCGAGCTCGACGACGACGCCGTTGCGGCGGCCGTCGCCAGCGCCTGCGGCTGACGCTACGCGGGCTGCGGCGCCAACTGCGGCGCGCGCTCGGCCAGGCGCACGGTGAGAACCGCCCCCGGCGTGCCCGCTCGCGGCACCAGCGTCCACGGCCCGGTCAGATCGAACAGCGTCGAGCCGAGCCCGGGGCGGCCGTGGCCCGGACCGCTGCCGTCGTCGGTCACGGCCACCTCGAGGGCTCCATCGGCCGCGTGCACGGTGATGCCGATCGTCGTGGCGTTGCCGTGGCGCATGGCGTTTGCCAGCGCCTCCTCGACGACGCGGCACACGTCCTGGACCCGCTCGGCGTCGGGCTCTGGCAGTGCGGATGAGCGGTCGACGGTGATTGCGGCGAACCCCTGCCAGAGCTCGACCGTCTGGGCGAGCGCGGTGGCGAGGTCGTCGCCGCGCGTGGCGAAGGCGTCGGGCAGCGAGAGCGCCGCGCGCGCCTGCTCGAGCGCCATTTCATAGCCGGCCGGGTCGTCATCTCGCTCGGCCTGCTCGATCGCGAGTGCCGCGGCGAGCAGGCGCGACTGCAGCGTGCCGTGGACGTAGCGGGCGAGGATGCGGCTCGAGCGCACCAGCTCGTGATTGCGCGCGATCGCATCGGCCTCGGACTCCGCCACGGTCGTGCGCAGCGATTCGATCATCGCCGCCTGCGACTGCTGCGTGGCCATCGCGACGGTCGTGCCGAGCACGACGAGGATCGCGACGAAGGTGCTGGTGGCGACCAGCGACGCGCTGGAGGAATTGCCGAGCAAGTCGAGCAGTACCAAGGTCTTG
>CANJXE010000044.1 GCA_947478745.1 Actinomycetota bacterium | reverse complement strand
TACCGGTGGCTCGGCTACGACGATCTCGTGCGCACGGCGCCTGCCGACCTGTCCGAGCGCCTCCTGCTGACGCTCGACTGCGGGTCGGCGCTCCGCCTCGGGGAGGGCGGGGAGGCGGCAGTTGCCGCCTCTGCCGCGAGCATCAACGTCGACCATCACGCCGACAACACGCGCTTTGCCGAGATCAACGAAGTCGACGCCAGCTCGGCCTGTGCCACGGTGCTGTGCCTGCGTCTGCTGCGACTGCTCGACCTGACGATCGATGCGGCCGCTGCCGAGGCGCTCTACGTCGGCATCGTGACCGATACCGGGCGCTTCATGTTCTCGAATACGAACCCCGAGGCGCACGTCGCCGCCGCCGACATGATCGCGCTGGGCGTGGAGCCCGACGCGGTCTTCCGTCGCCTGTTCGAGGGCAAGCCCGCCGAGCGCGTGCACCTCCTGGCCCGTGCCCTGAGCACCCTCGATCTCCGCGCCGACGGTCGGCTGGCCGTCGTCTGCATCACCCTCGATGACCTCGAGCAGACCGGGGCCGACGAGGCCGACTCCGAGGGCGTCATCGACCACCTGCGCGCCATCCGGGGCGTCGAGGTCGCCGCGGTCATCCGCGAGCCGCGAGCGGGTGCCGGTGTGCTGAGGAAGGTCTCGCTCCGTAGCGCCCAGCCGCAGGTTGACGTCGCGCGGATCGCGCACGTCGGCGGAGGCGGGGGGCATGCCATGGCTGCCGGGTTCGCGATGGAGGCGGACTTCGCCACGATCATCGAGCTGATCGAGACGGAGCTCACGCGTGCCTGACGCGCCCGCCGCCGGGCTGCTGCTCGTCGACAAGCCCGCCGGTGTGAGCTCGTTCGGTGCGATCGCCCGACTCCGCCGCAGCTACGGGCGCAAGCTCGGCCACACCGGGACGCTCGACCCGTTCGCCACCGGCCTGCTGGTCGTCCTGCACGGACGCGCAACGCGGCTGGCGCCGTATCTCGGCGGCCTCGACAAGCGCTACCTCGCAACGGTGCAGTTCGGCGCAACCTCCACCACCGACGACCCCGAGGGCGAGCTCGAGCCGACGGGCGGAACGACCGATGCAGCCGCCGTCACCGCTGCGCTGCCCGGCTTCGTCGGCACGATCGAGCAGGTACCACCGGCGGCCAGCGCCGTGCACATCGATGGCGAGCGTGCCTACCGTCGATTTCGCCGCGGCGAGACGGTTACCGTGCCGGCACGACAGGTCATCGTCCACGAGATCACGCTGATGCACTTCGACCAGGCCCTGCAGACCGCCCAGCTCGACGTCGCGTGCGGGCCCGGCACCTACATCCGCAGCATCGCCCGCGACCTCGGCGACCAGCTCGGCGTGGGCGCGCACCTGACTGCGCTGCGACGCACCGAGGTGGGCGGCTTCCACGTCGATGACGCGGCCGAGCCCGACGCGATCGTGGCGTCCGAGCCGGGCACGCTCGGCTGGGCCTCGCCGCTCGTCGCCATCCCCGATCTGCCCCGACGCAGCCTGACCCCCGCCGAGCGCACGGAGATCGGCCACGGCCGCCGGATCGCCGGCGACGGTCTGACCGGCGACGTGGCACTCGTCGTCGATGACGCGCTCGTCGCCATCGGCGAGGCCGATGGCAGCCAGATCGCCCCACGTCTCGTGCTGGAGCCCGCATGAGCGAGCGCATGATCCGGACGCTGCACCAGGGGATCGACGAGGTGCCGCCCGGTCGGCGCTCCGTGGCGCTCGGCACCTTCGACGGCGTGCACCTCGGCCACCAGGGCGTGATCGCGGCAGCCAAGGCCACGGGCCAGCGGCTCGGTGTCAGCACGATGGCCGCGACGTTCCATCCGCGCCCCGCCACCGTGATCCGTCCCGGCACGCCCTCCGCCTCGCTGTCCGGGATCACCGAGCGGATCCGCATGCTGTATCAGGCTGGCGCCGACGAGGTCGTGATGATGCGCTTCACGCCGAAGCTCGCCCAGCTGAGCGCCGCCGAGTTCGTCGAACAGGTTCTCGTCGGCAAGTTCGGTGCCATCGCCGTCACCGTCGGCGAGGACTTCCGCTTCGGCCACGACCGCCTCGGCGGGGTCGAGGCGATGCGTGGGCTCTGCGAGCCATTCGGCGTCGAGGTCGATGCCGTGCACCTGCTGGCCGAGGACGGCGACAAGATCTCGTCCTCCCGCATTCGCGGCCTGATCAGCGAGGGGGAGATGCAGGAGGCCGCCAAGCTGCTCGGTCGTCTCCCGTCGATCGACGGCGTCGTGGTGCACGGAGATAAACGCGGACGCGAGATCGGCTTCCCCACCGCCAACCTCAGCGTGGTACCGGGTCAGCAGCTGCCGGCCGAGGGCGTCTACGCCGGCTGGGCGACCGTCAATCCGGGCGAGCAGCGCTTCGCCGCCGCAATCAGCGTGGGGCGCAACCCGCACTTCGGCGACGTCGACGATCTCCGCATCGAGGCGCACCTGCTCGACTACGACGGCGGCGAGATCTACGATCGGCCGCTGCGCGTCGACTTCGATTCGCTGGTCCGCGGCCAAGGCGTCTACGACAGCCTCGAGGGGCTGATTGCGCAGATCACCGCAGATGTCGCCGAGGTGCGTCGTCGCACCGCATCGCCCGCTACCTAAGCGGTAGGCTAGGGCTCGTGCGCCGGATCGCCCTCCTCGTCTTCGTGCTGCTGCTGGCACTGCCCGCCGGCGCCTCGGCGATCACCTCCCGCATCATCGGCGGCCAACCCGCCGTCCAGGCCGACTGGGCCGCGACCGTGGCGCTCGAGACCACCTACGGCTCGCAATTCTGCGGTGGCTCCCTCGTGGCGCCGCAGTGGGTCCTGACCGCCGGGCACTGCAAGATCTATCCGAGCGGGCAGATTCGCGTCCTGGCCGGCACGACCGCGCTCAACGACGGCACGGGTGAGCGGCTGGTCGTCGAGCGCCAGGTGCGCCACCCGAACTACCGTCAGGTCGTGCCCGGTGCGCCACGCGATGACCTCATGCTGGTCCATCTCGCAACGCCCAGCATCGTGACGCCGATTCCGCTGGCCACCGGCACGGTGCCGCCGCCGACCGGCACCCTGCTGCACGTCGCCGGGTGGGGCTCGACGACCTACAACGCCGTCAACGACTCGTTCGGCCTCGGGTCGGAGGTGCTGCGCACGGTCGCCGTGCGCGTCAAGCCGGCACAGCAGTGCGTCGATGCCTACGGCGCCAAGGCCTTCTTCCCGCAGGACATGGTCTGCGCCTCGCTGCCGCACCGCGACGCGTGCGCCGGCGACAGCGGCGGTCCCCTCGTGGACGTGCCCGGCGCCGGCGGCAGCCTGCTCGGGGTGGTCTCGTGGGGTACCGGCTGCGCGCTCGCTCGCTATCCAGGCGTCTACTCCCTGATCGTCCACAACCGCTGCTGGGTGGAATCCACGATCAACGTCCCCGGCGCTCCGTCGGCGATTGCCGTCGCCCAGGGCGATGGCACCCTCGCCGTCGACTGGCAGTGGACCAAGCCGTGCGCCGACGCGCCGCTGCCCACGACCTACCGCATCCGCGTCGCGGAGACCGGCCAGGTCATCGACGTGGGTGGTGGCGAGCGCCGCGTCGTCCTGAGCGGGCTCGTCAACGGGGCCGGCTACAACGTCACCGTCGCCGCCGTCAACGAGAACGGAGAGAGCGCCCCCGTGGCGATCGCAGCCAGCCCGGGCCCGAACTTCGTCGCCGAGCAGAGGGGCATCTGGACCGGCTACCGCACCGCGCGCATCGCCTTCACGCTCGCGCCGCACGGCGCGCCTCTGCAGTGGCGTGCCGAGGCCGGCAGCGGTCTGCGGTTCTCCGCCCGCCCGTGGCAGACCGTTGCCCCGAGCGAGGTGCCGCAGCTGCTGACCGCCGACCTGGACGGACTGCCCGTCGGCAAGGCGGTGGACGTTCGCGTCGTGGCCACCGACGGGGTGACGACGACGAACGCCGAGCGCACGCAGCTGCCGACGCCGGCCAAGCCCGCCCCGATCACCGGCGTGCACGCCCACGGCACGTTCGACGTGGGCCGTGTGGTGCGGTGCGACCTCGGGCGCTGGGCCGGGACGCGTCCCTTCGCGATCGAGCGGCAGTGGCTGCTCGACGGGAGGCCGATCCCCGGTGCGGTCAACCAGGCCCTCCGGCTCCTGCCGGAGCAGGCTGGCGGGAGCATCGCCTGCCGCGTCACGGTCAGCGGTCCCGGTGGCGTGACCCAGCGGACCACGGCACCCAACGTCGTCGGCGGCTAGTTCCGGGTCTTCTCGGGCTCGGGGACGCCACGCCGGGCGACCCCGTCGGCGATCGCCGCGGCGGCGACGGCCTCGGCCACCGTCTCGACGACCTTGCGGTTGAACACGCTCGGCACGATGTACTCGGGCGTCAGCTCGTCAATGCCGATGGTGTCCGCGATCGCGCTCGCCGCGGCGAGCTTCATGCCCGGCGTGATGCTGCGGGCGCGCACGTCGAGCGCCCCGCGGAAGATGCCGGGGAAGGCGAGGACGTTGTTGATCTGGTTCGGGTAATCGCTGCGCCCGGTCGCCATCACGGCTGCGATGCCCTCGACCTGCTCCGGGAGGATCTCCGGGTTCGGATTCGCCATCGCGAAGACGATCGGGTTCGCGGCCATGGAGCGCACCATCTCGGTGGAGATGACACCCGGGCGGGAGACGCCGATCACGACGTCTGCACCGACGAGCGCTTCGGCGGCGCCGCCGGTGATCCCCTTGGGGTTCGTGCGCTCGGCGAAGGCCTGCAGCGCGGCGTCCATGCCAGGCCGTCCCCGATGGACGATGCCGTCGACATCGACGCCGATCAGCTGGCCGACGCCACCCGCCTGCAGCATGTCCGAGACCGCGGTACCGGCCGCGCCCGTGCCGATCACGACGACGCTGATCTCCGCGATGTCCTTGCGCACGACGCGCAGCGCATTGCGCAGCGCGGCGAGCACGGTGATCGCGGTGCCGTGCTGGTCGTCATGGAAGACGGGAATGTCGAGCTTCTCCTCGAGGCGGCGCTCGATCTCGAAGCAGCGCGGCGCGGAGATGTCCTCGAGGTTGATGCCGCCGAACCCGGGGGAGATCAGCTCGACCGCGCGGATGATCTCCTCGGGATCCTGCGAATCGAGGCAGATCGGCCAGGCGTCCACGCCGGCGAACTCCTTGAAGAGCATCGCCTTGCCCTCCATCACCGGCATGGCGGCGCCCGGACCGATGTTGCCCAGCCCCAGGACTGCAGAGCCGTCGGTGACGACGGCGATCGTGTTGCCCTTGCCGGTCAGGTTCCAGACGCTGTCGGGATCGTTGGCGATCGCGCTCGAGACGCGGGCCACGCCCGGCGTGTAGGCCATCGAGAGGTCATCGCGCGTGCGGATCGGGACCTTCGGCGTCATCTCGATCTTGCCGCCCTTGTGCATCAGGAAGGTGCGATCGGAGACGCTGACGACGCGAATGCCCTCGATCGCGCTGATCGCGTCGACCACGCGCGCACCGTGCTCCTCGTTGGCGCACAGGACGCTGATGTCGCGCACGACGGAGCTCTGATCGACCCGGACGAGGTCGATTGCGCCGAGGATCGCATCGGCCTCGCCGATGGCGGCGGCGACGCGGGCGAACTGGCCCGGCTCGTGGGGAATCAAGGCCCGAATCGTGAGGCTGTACGAGGCGGAGTGGTGGGTCGCCATGGAAGTCAGGGTAGCGCGCATCCCTCGACGCTAGGCTGCACGCATGGTGAAGAAGGCCTCCGAGCTCGATCTCAACGACGCCCCCGCACGGGAGAGTCGCCTGTTCCTCGTCGACGGCAACTCGCTGATGTACCGCGCGTTCTACGCCCTGCCCGAGGATTTCTCCACCAGCGACGGCTTCCCGACCGGCGCGCTGTTCGGCTTCGCCAGCATGATGATGAAGCTGCTGCAGGACTACACCCCCTCGGGCGTGGTCGTGTGCTGGGATGAGAAGCCCACCATCCGCCTCGAGCTGCACGAGGGCTACAAGGGCTCTCGCAAGCCGACGCCGGAGCTCCTCAAGGAGCAGCGGCCGTTCTTCCCCGAGCTCGTCACCGCCTTCGGCTACCGCAACCTGAGCGTGATCGGCCGCGAGGCGGACGACGTCATCGGGACGCTGTCCCGGATCGCCGACGAGCACGCGATCGCCACCTGCGTCGTCTCCACGGACCGCGACGCGTTCCAGCTCGTCAGCGACCTCGTCTGCCTGATGATGACCCCGCGGGGCATCAGCGAGGTGCTCGTCTACACCCCCGAGCGCGTGGCCGAGCGGCTCGGCGTGCCGCACACGGCGGTGCCGGACCTGATCGGCCTCAAGGGCGACACGTCCGATGACATCCCCGGCGTGCCCGGGATCGGCGAGAAGACCGCAGCCGAGCTGCTGGAGGCCTACGGCACGCTCGAGGGCGTCTACGAGCACATCGATGAGGTCAAGGGGCCCAAGCGCCGGCAGAACCTGATTGAGCACCGCGAGGAGGCCTTCCGCTCCCGCGTGCTCGGCACGATCGTCCGCGACATCCCCGAGCTGGCCGACTTCGATCCGGGAGCCGTCATCGACGAGCCCCCGGATCGATCCAAGCTGGCGGAGCTGTTCCGCAAGTGGGAGATGCATCAGCTGCTCCGCCGCCTCGACGACCTCGAGGTCGTGATGCCGTCGCTCTCGACGGCCGCCGCCGTGCCGGCTGGGCCGGGGGAGACGGCGACCCGCGTCTCGGGCAGCGAGCTCCAGGCCAAGCTGGCCGACTGCGCCGAGGCGGGCATTGCCGTCGTCGAGGGCATCCTCGCCGTCGCGACGGACGCCGGCAACTGGCTGGTCGATCCCAGCGAGGCCGGCGTCGTCGACGCCCTCGCCGAGCCCGCGCTGATCGGCCATGACGTCAAGGCCGCGCTGCGGGCCGCGGGTGCCGAGCGTCTGGCACCCGGGTTCGACACCGCACTGGCCGCGTACCTGCTCGATCCCGGTCGCAATGGCTATCCGCTGGACGACCTGCTGCGCGAGCACGCACTCGCCGTCGCGGCCGAGGGCGACGGTGCCGACGCCATCCGCGAGGCCGTCGGCGCGCGCCTGCTGCGCCAGCCGCTGACCGATCGTCTCGCCGAGCGCCGGCTCCTGCCGCTGCTGGCCGATCTGGAGCTGCCGCTGGTCCCCGTGCTCGCCGAGATGGAGCGTGTCGGCATCGCCGTGGACATCCCGGTGCTGGAGGCGATCGCCGAGCGCTGCGCGACCGAGGTCGCCGAACTCGAGACCGAGGCCCATCGCCTCGCCGGTGGCGCCTTCACGCTCGGATCGCCCAAGCAGCTCGGCGACATCCTCTTCAACCGGCTCGATCTCCCCGTCCAGTCGTCGGGCAAGACCGGGCCCTCGACGGACCGCACGGTGCTGGCGAAGCTGCGCCCGCTGCACCCGATCATCCCGGTGATCGAGCGCTGGCGCGAGCTGTCGAAGCTGCTCTCGACCTACCTGCGCGCCCTGCCCGAGGCAGCGGCCGTCGACGGCCGCATCCACACGACGTTCTCGCAGCACACCGCTGCCACCGGCCGCCTCTCGTGCACGAATCCCAACCTCCAGGCGATTCCCGTGCGAACCTCGATCGGCCAGGAGATCCGGGCGGCCTTCATCGCACCTCCCGGCACCCAGCTGATCTCGTGCGACTACTCGCAGGTCGAGCTCCGCATCCTCGCGCACCTCTGTCAGGAGCCCGGCCTCGTCGATGCGTTCCGCCGCGGCGACGACGTGCACCGCGCGACCGCCGCCGAGGTCCTCGGCAAGGCCCCCGAGGACGTCACGAAGGAGGAGCGCGATCGCGCCAAGGCCGTCAACTTCGGGATCATCTACGGCATCAGCTCGTTCGGCCTGTCCGAGCAGCTGGAGATCAGCCGCGACGAGGCGCAGCAGTACATCGATACCTACCTCGGGCGCTACCCCGCAGTCCAGCAGTTCATCGCCCGCACGATCGCCGAGACGACCGAGCGGGGCTATGCCCTGACGCTGCTGGGGCGCCAGCGCCCGATCCCCGAGCTGCGGGCGCAGAATCGCCAGGTGCACCAGCTCGGTGAGCGCCTCGCCGTCAACTCCCTGATCCAGGGCAGCGCGGCCGACATCATCAAGGTCGCGATGATCGCCTGCGATCGCCGCATTCGCGACGAGGGGCGCCAGGCCCGGCTCGTGCTGCAGGTCCACGATGAGCTCGTCTTCGAGGTCGCCGACGCCGACGTCGACACGGTGCGCGACCTGATCGTCGAGGAGATGGTCAACGCGCACGAGCTGGATCCGCCGCTCGTGGCGGACGCCGGGGTCGGACCGACCTGGGCCGCTGCCAAGGGCTAGGCAAGGGCCTGAAGCCCCGAGTTCCCTGCGTTGGTAGGCTCTTGCGCTGTATCAGGGTCATTCCGACCCACTATTGACAAGGACAGTCCCCTACCGATGAGCATGACCACAGAAGAGATGATCGCCGACGATCCCAGCGTCTGGATCGAGGTCGACGGCGTGATGGTGCCGAACTACGACGCGACGATCTCGGAGTTCTCCGAGGGCGACGTGGTGACCGGCAAGGTCGTGCGCATCGACAAGGACGAGGTCCTGATCGACATCGGCTACAAGAGCGAGGGAGTCATTCCCGTCGCCGAGCTGAGCATCCGCCGCTCCGTCGACCCCAGCGATGAGGTCGAGATGGGCGAGGAGGTCGACGCCCTCGTCATGCAGAAGGAGGACGCGGACGGTCGTCTGATCCTCTCCAAGAAGCGCGCCCGCTTCGAGAAGGCGTGGAAGCGCATCGAGGCCGCGGCCGAGTCGGGCGAGCCCGTCGACGGCACGGTCATCGAGGTCGTCAAGGGCGGTCTGATCATCGACCTCGGCGTGCGCGGCTTCCTGCCCGCATCGCTGGTCGACATCCGCCGCGTCCAGGACCTCGAGGAGTTCCGCGGCCAGGAGCTGCGCTGCAAGGTCATCGAGCTGAACCGCTCCCGCAACAACGTGGTGCTCTCGCGCCGCGCCATGCTGGAGGAGGAGCGCCGTGAGGTCCGCCAGCGCATCCTCGACGATCTCGCCCCCGGCAAGACCGTCAAGGGCGTTGTGTCCAACATCGTCGACTTCGGCGCCTTCGTCGACCTCGACGGCATCGACGGCCTGATCCACATCTCCGAGCTGTCCTGGAGCCACGTCAATCATCCGTCCGAGCTCCTCGAGATCGGTCAGGAGGTCGAGGTCAAGGTGCTCGACGTCGACCGCGATCGTCAGCGCATCTCGCTTGGTCTCAAGCAGACCCAGGCCGATCCGTGGCAGCGCGTGCTCGAGAGCTACCAGCAGGGCGACGTCGTTCACGGCCGCGCGACCAAGGTCGTCACGTTCGGCGCCTTCGTCGAGATCCTCCAGGGTGTCGAGGGTCTCGTCCACATCTCCGAGCTGGCCGAGCGCCATATCGAGAACCCGCGCGAGATCGTGTCGCAGGGCGACCACGTGCTCGTCCGCATCATCGAGATCGACGCCGAGCGCCGTCGCCTCTCGCTGTCCATGAAGCAGGTCCTGCCGGGCGATCCGATCCTTCCGCCCATCAGTCTGATCCCGGGCGGCGATCCGTTCATCGATCCGAACGAGCCGATCGCCGAGCCGAGCGGCTCGCCGGACCTCGAGCTCGATCACGTCGAGGAGGGCGAGTACGACCTTGAGGGTCTGCTCCCGCCGGGCATGGCCGCTGAGCTTGCGGCTGCTGTCGCCGCCGAGCAGGCCAACAAGGCCGCTGCCGCTGCTGCGGCCGCCGCCGAGGAGCCCGCTGCCGAGGCCGTGGTCGAAGAGGCCATCGTCGAGGCCGTCGTCGAAGAGGCCATCGCCGAAGCCATCGTCGAGGAGGCCATCGAAGAGGCCATCGTCGAGGAGGCCATCGAAGAGGCCATCGTCGAGGCGGTTATCGAAGAGGCCATCGCCGAGGAGCCGACTGCTGACGCCGCAGCGCCCGAGGGCGACGCGGACGCCACCGAGGCATAGTTCGGGACGATGACCGATCAGCCGCTGCTGATCGGCGTCACCGGTGCCATCGGCGCCGGGAAATCCAGTGTTCTGCAGGCGTTTGCCCTTCGGGGCTGCGCCTGTCTGAGCGCCGACGCCGTCGTGCACACGCTCTATCACCAGAGCCGTGTGCGCGACGCCGTCGTCGCCCGCTTCGGCGCCGAGGTGCTGGATGCCGCCGGTGAGGTGGACCGCGTGACGCTCGGCCGGCTCGTCTTCGTCGATGACGACGCGCTGCGCTGGCTCGAGCAGTTCCTGCACCCGCTGGTCGAGGACCAGATGCGCGTCTGGCTGGCCGAGGCGCAGCTGCGCGACCCGCCGCCGCCCTTGGTCGTCTACGAATCGCCGCTCCTGTTCGAGGCGGGGCTGCAGGATCGCTTCGATCGCACCTTGGTGATCACGGCCAAGGACGAGGTGCGGCGCACCCGCCTCGCCACCCGCGGCAGCCTGGAGCGGCTGGCCGAGCGCGAGGCCCGCCTGTGGTCCGACGACCAGCGGATTGCCGCCTGTGACGACGTGATCGACAACAGCGGCACGCCGGCCGATCTGCAGCGGGCCGTCGACGCGTACGTCGACCGATACGCTGGGACGTGATGCGGCGCGTCCTCGGTTTCCTCCTGCTCGCCATCGCGCTGCTCGGGGCCTTCGGCGTGTACGTCGTCAAGGCCGAACCCGCCTGGTACGTGCGGATGCGCTACCCGCTCAAGTACGAGTCGATCGTGCTCGCACACGCCCGCAACTACCGGCTCGAGCCGTCGCTCTTGGCCGCCGTGATCTACACCGAGTCGAAGTTCGACCCACGGGCCGAATCCGCCGCCGGCGCGATCGGCCTGATGCAGCTGCTGCCGGAGACCGCCCAGGGCATCGCCGATCACACCGGCGGGGGCAACTACCGGACGACCGACCTCTACGACCCCGAGCTGAACATCCGCTACGGCGCCTACTACCTTGCTCGGCTCCGGCACAAGTACCGCGACCACCCACAGGCCCTCGACCTGGCGCTGGCCGCCTACAACGCGGGACAGGGCAACGTGGACCGCTGGGTCGCCGCGACGCCCGCAGGGGCTCCCGTGCGCATCCGCTTTCGCGAGACGCGGAACTACCTCCAGCGCGTCCACCGCCTGCAGGGGGTCTACCAGCGCGGTTACGGGCTACGCTGACGCCATGCTGCTGCAGCCTCGCGAGATCGATCGACTGCTCCTGTTCCAGGCTGCGGAGCTCGCGCGGTCGCGCCGTGGCCGCGGGCTGCTGCTGAACGCACCCGAGGCGATCGCGATCATCTCCGACACCGCCTGTGAGGCGGCGCGCGACGGCGCCACCCATGCCGAGGCCCTCGCTGCCGCGCACGCCGTGCTCGGACCCGCCGACGTCCTGCCCGGAACCGCATCGCTGGTCGGCCACATCGAGGTCGAGGCGCTGTTCTCCGACGGCTCGCGACTCCTGCTGATCGTCGAGCCGTTGGGGCCGGGGGCGATCGATGGACCCGGCTGGGTAGAGGCAGCGCCGATCGCGGAGGTCGTCCCGCCGGACCTCGTCGAGCTGACGGTGACGAGCGCGGCCATGGTGCCGATCGCCGTCACCAGCCACTGGCACTTCTTCGAAGCCAATCGTCTGCTCGACTTCGACCGCGCAGCGGCGTGGGGGATGCGCCTCGCAATCCCGACCGGCAGCACGATCCGCTGGGCTCCGGGCGAGACGCACGCGGTGCAGCTGCGCCCGTACGGCGGCAACCGCATCGCCTACGGATTCTCCGGCCTCGTCAACGGCCCGCTCGATGCTCCCGGGGCGCTCGACGCCGCGCTGGCACTCGCCGCTGAGCGCGGCTACCGGGGGGCTGGCGCATGAGCCTCGATCCCCAGGCCTACGCCCGGGTGTACGGGCCGACCACCGGAGACCGCATCCGACTCGGCGACACGAGCCTCGTGATCGAGGTCGAGGCCGACGATCAGGAGCGCGGCAACGAGGTGCTCGGCGGCTTCGCCAAGACGGCGCGTGACGGCCTGATGGCCCAGGCGACCCTCGACGCGGTGGAGATCGCCGTGACGCAGGTGCTGGTCGTCGATCCGATCCTCGGCGTCCGCAAGACCTCGCTCGGCATCACGGACGGCCGCATCGTCGCGATCGGCCGGGCAGGCAACCCCGACATCATGGACGGCGTCGACGTCGTGCTCGGCACGGACACCGCGATCGTCTCGGGCGAGGGGCTGATCGCGACGGCAGGCTCGATTGACTCGCACGTCCACCTGCTCAGCCCGCGCATCACGGACCAGGCGCTCGCGGCGGGCTTCACGACGCTCGTCATCCAGGATTACGGACCGGTCTGGAACCTCGGCGCCAACCCCGCCTGGGCGCTCCAGCACATCCACGCCGCCCTCGATCAGACGCCCCTCAACACGCTGATGCTGGCGCGCGGCTCCTCGAGTCGCCCGGAGCCGCTCGAGCGCATGCTCACCGCGGGGGCCGGCGGGCTGAAGATCCACGAGGACGTGGGTGCGAACTCAACGGCACTGGATATGGCGCTCCGGGTCGCAGACCTCCACGACGTGCAGGTCTGCCTGCACACCGACGGGCTCAACGAGGGCCTGCTCGTCGAGGACACCCTGCGCGTCATCGACGGGCGCACGATCCACGCGTTCCACATCGAAGGCACCGGCGGCGGCCACGCGCCGGACGTGATGCAGATGGCTGGCGTGCCGAACATCCTCACGTCCTCGACCAACCCGACGTTCCCCTATGGCGTCAATACCGCCGCCGAGCACGCCGCGATGGTCGCGCTCATCCACGTGCTGCGGGAGGACCTGCCGGGCGACACGCAGCTCGCGCTCGATCGCGTGCGGCCCGCGACGATGGCCGCCGAGGACGTGCTGCACGACCTCGGGCTGATTCACATGACATCCTCCGACAGCCAGGGCATGGGCCGGATCGGCGAGACGCTGCGCCGCACGTTCCAGCTGGCCAGCGTGATGAAGGACGCCCGCGGCCCCCAGGGCCGCCACGACAACGAGCGCGTTCTCCAGTACCTCGCCAAGACCACGATCAACCCGGCGATCGCCCACGGCATGGGGCACGAGATCGGCTCGCTCGAGGTCGGCAAGCTGGCGGACGTCGTCCTCTGGGAGCCCGGCTGGTTCGCCGTCAAGCCGTTCCTCGTGCTGAAGGCCGGCTTCCCGACCTGGGGCGCAGTCGGAGATCCGAATGCCTCGACGGCGTTCTCACAGCCGACGCAGGTCGCTGCGCAGATCGGCGCCATCGGGACGGCACCGTCCCGCCTGTCCGTGGCCTTCGTCAGCGGCGCCAGCATCACCGGTGGCGGTGCCGATCTGATCCCCACGGGCAAGCGCCGTAGCGCCGTGAGCGGCACGCGGGCGTTGAGCGCCGCGGACATGGTCCGGAACACGGCGACCGCGACCGTCCGCGTCGATCCCACCACCCACGCGGTCACCGTCAACGGCGAGATCGTGGAGACTCCAGCGATCCGCGACGTTCCCCTCTCCGCGCTCCACCTCCTCGGCTGATGC
>CANJXE010000043.1 GCA_947478745.1 Actinomycetota bacterium | reverse complement strand
GACCGTGTCGCCAACCGGGGCGTGCTGATCCCGCTGCTGCAGGCGGCCACTGCGGCGTTCGCACCCGGGGCACTGCTCGCAGCCCTCGCCGAGCGCGACGTCCCGAGCGGTCCGGTGCGCAGCATCCCCGAGGCCCTGGCCGCCGCGCCCTACGCGCTCCAGCCGCACGTGCATCCGACCGCCGGTGATATCCACACGATCCGCTCGCCGATCGCCTTCGACGGCGACCACCTCACCTCACCCCGGCACCCACCGCTGCTCGGCGAGCACACGCGCGAGCTGCTGCTCGAGGCCGGCTTCTCGGCTGCCGACGCCGCTGCGGCGCTCGCCGGGCCCTGCACGCAGCGGTAGGAGCTCCTACAGCGCCTCGGCGTACTCCTCGATCTCCCAGGCAGTCAGTCGGTTCTGGTGGGCCTCCCAGCGGCCGAGCTCGTAGCGCTTGTTGCGCAGGAAGACCTCGATCAGCTCGGGCCCGATCAGCTTGACCAGCCGGGTGTCGGCCTCGAGCGCGTCGAGTGCGGCGCCGAGCGACGAGGGCAGCGGCATGCCCATCGCGTCCTCGGGCCCCTCATAGAAGTTGCCGACGACGGGCTTGGGTGCCTTCAGCTTGCGCTCGATGCCGTCGAGGCCGGCGGCCAGGATGGCAGTCGCGATCAGGTACGGGTTGGCGGCGCCGTCACCGGAGCGCACCTCGGCGCGTGCAGCCGGACCGCGCTCCTCGCCAATGCGCAGCATCGCCAGGCGGTTGTCGTGGCCCCAGTTCGCGAACTTGGGCGACAGACCGCCGTTGCTGATGCGCTTGTACGAGTTGACCGTCGGGTTGAGCAGGCCGGACATGCCCGGTGCGTGTGCCACGACGCCGGCGATGAACTGGTGGGCCAGCTCCGAGAGCCCGTCCTTGGCGCGCGGAGCGTCGAAGAGGTTCTTGCCGGCGGCGTTCACCAGCGACGCGTGCAGGTGGTAGCCGGAGCACTCGTCGTCATCGGTCGGCATGCCCATGAACGTCGCCACGATGCCATCCATGTTGGCCATCTGCTTGACCAGGGACTTGAACAGGAAGGCGCGGTCGGTGGCGCTGATGGCCTCGCCGTGCGTGAGGTTGATCTCGTGCTGCGAGTGGCCGTACTCCTGGGCCATCGAGATCGGCTCCAGCCCGAAGGCATCGCACGCGTCGAACATCGCGCGGACGATCCCGGTCGGGTCGGCGAGCGGGCCGACGGTGTAGACGCACGAGTCGCGCATCGGCAGCGGTCGCAGCCCGCCGACGCCCTCGTCGCTGCGCTCCAGCAGGTAGAACTCGAGCTCGTGGGCCACGACGGGCGTGAAGCCCAGCGCGGTGTAGCGCGCGGCAATGCGCTTGAGCGCGCCACGCGGATCGAGGCCCGACGGCGTGTGCGCGGGCACGGACTGCAGGTCGCACAGCACGAGCGCGACCTCGGGATCGAGCGGGCTGATGCGCGCCGTCTTCAGGTCCGGGACGGCGATGAAGTCCCGGAAGCCGGCCTCGTCGCCGCTGACGATGTTGTGTCGGTGGTCGATGGTCATGACCGCCTCGACGAACGGCTTGCCGTGCGAGATGGCATGCGCAGCGCGCTCCAAGAGCACGTCCTTGCCGCGCTGGACGCCGTAGAGATCGCTGTAGACGAGACGCAGAATGCGCACGCCCTTGGCCTGAAGCTGCTTGACGGTCATCTCTCGCCCCTCCCGGTGGGTCCGTGGATTGTATCCAGATCGGGCGGTGCGGATATGCTGCCGCCGTCGCCCCACGGAGGAACCCATGCACGCAGTGCGCTATCGGAATGCAGCCGGAGAGATTCGACTCGGTCGTCTCGAGGACCAGACGATCGTCGATGCCGGCCCGTCCGGGCATCAGGGCTTCGTCCCCTCCGTCGAGGGCTGGGCGTTCATCGCCGCTGCCGCGGGTGAGCGCACGGACGTCGGCGCGGTGCAGCTGCTGCACCCGGTCGTCCCGAGCAAGATCATCGCCATCGGCCTCAACTACCGCGACCACGCCAAGGAGTCCGAGCTCGACGTCCCCGAGGTTCCGGTCGTCTTCTCGAAGTACCCCTCCAGCCTGATCGGGCACGGCGAGTCGATCGTGATCCCGCGCGAGGAGACCCGCCCCGACTACGAGGGCGAGCTCGCCGTCGTGATCGGGCGCCGCACCTACCGCGCCACGCTGGAGGAGGCCCTCGACGCGATCGGCGGCATCACCTGCATCCACGACGTGTCGGGACGCCGCGCGCAGCTCGAGACGCCGCTGCGCCAGTTCGTCTACGGCAAGAGCTTCGACACCTTCTGCCCCCTTGGACCCGCGATCGCCAGCACCGACGGCATCGACTTCGCGGACGTTGGCGTCGAGCTCTCGATCGACGGCGAGGTGATGCAGAGCTCCAACACGAAGCACCTGATCTTCAGCGTCGCGCAGCTCATCGAGTACCTGAGCCGCGGCGCCACGCTCGAGCCGGGCGACGTCATCGCCACGGGCACGCCTGGCGGCGTCGGCGATAGCCGCGAGCCGCGGCGCTACCTCCGTGACGGCGAGCGCGTCAGCGTCACCGTCGGCGGTGTCGGCACCCTCGTCAATCCGGTGACCTTCGAGCAGTAGATGCGACCTGCGGTCCTGATCACGGGTGGCGGCACCGGCATCGGCGCGGCGACGGCCCGCCGACTGGCAGCTGACGGCTGGCTGGTCGGCCTGGTGGGCCGTCGTCCCGAGCCGCTCGAGGACGTTGCCCGCGAGACGCACGGGCTCGCCCTGCCGGGTGACGCCGCCGACCTCGACCACCTGGAGGCGGCGGTCGTGGCCCTGCGGGCGGCGGGGGGAACGCTGCGGGCCCTGGTCTGCAGCGCGGGCGGCGGTAGCTCCGGGTCGGCCACGACGCAGACGCAGGAGGCCTTCGAGTCCGTCCTGCGCCAGAACCTGACGGCGCCCTTCCTGGCCGCCAAGGCCTGCCTGCCCGAGCTCGTCCGCAACCGCGGCTCGATCGTGATCGTCGCCAGCCTCGCCGGCCTGCGCGCCGGCCCCGAAGCAATCGCGTATGGCTCGGCCAAGGCGGGCGCGATCCATCTGGCGCGGATGCTGGCCGTGGATCACGGCCCCCAGGGCGTGCGTGCCAACTCGGTCTGTCCCGGCTGGGTGCGAACGCCGATGGCCGACGCCGCCCTCGACCAGCTGGCCGAGCGCACCGGTGGCCTGGACGCGGCCTACGCCGAGGCCACGCGCTACGCGCCCGCCCGTCGAGCGGCAGATGCCGACGAGGTGGCCAGCACGATCGCATGGCTCGTGTCGGATCAGGCCAGCGGGATCACGGGCGCCACGTTGACCGTGGACGGCGGCGCCCACGTGGTCGACGCCGAGGGCATCGCCTTCCTGCCGCAGGGCTAGCTGCGGCGGCGGCGGACGCCGAACACGATGCCGACCAGCATCAGCGCGAGGCCGATGGCGATCAGCGCACCGCTGACCGCCGACCAGCCCGCGAACAGCTGGTCCACGAACACGGCGGCGAGCGGGCCGGTGCTGACGTCTTGGGCCTGCTGGGCGACCACCGCGCTGGTGACGTCCGTGGCCAACGGTCGCAGCAGGTAGGCGGACGCTGCCAGGCCGAGGCCGAGCAGCATCAGCGTGAGGCCGCGCCGGCGGGACGCCACCAGTGCCAGCAGCCCCAGCAGGAGGGCGGCGATGGCGCAGGCCGTCGGCAGCCAGCGATGGCGATCGAGCTCCTGCAGGACGGTCTGCGCTCCGGGTGAGAGCTCGATCCACGGCACCGTCACGACGAGATCGGTGGTGATCGCATCGAGGACGGCGGTGACCACCGGTGGCGGGTCGGCTGCCCCTGCGAAGGCGCGGATGTCGAACTTGACCGAGCCCGTCTGCGTGCCCGTCAGGATCCCCTGCTGCAGGCCGACGGCGGCAGACCCGAGCACGCGTGCGGCGGCGTCGCTCTGGACGGCGCGCACCGCCCAGGCACCGGCGATCGACGATGCCCCTGCGGCGATCAGCGAGGGCTGGGCCGCGGCGCGGTTGGCGACCTCGTTCTGGACGGCCGTGCGGACGAGGCCGATGCCGGCCGGCGACTGCACGGTCCGCACGACCACGTCGGAGAAGCCAGCCGGGTCCAGCACGTTGCGGGCAAGCATCGCGCCGGCGCCCGAGGCGAGGGCGGCACCGATGGCGAGGACGATCAGCAGCAGAGACAGCAGGAAGCGCATGGCTGTACCGTAGTGCGCGGCGCAGATGCGACCATGCAGGGCATGATCACGAATGACGTCGAGGCAGCCGCAGCGGTGATCCGCGCCGGGGGTCTGGTGGGCATGCCGACCGAGACCGTCTACGGCCTCGCCTGCGACGCCACCAGCCCGGCGGCGTTGGAGCGCCTGTACGCCGTCAAGGGCCGCCCGACCGACCATCCCTCGATCGTGCACGTCGCCTCGCTGGCCGATGCCCGCACGTGGACCGCGGAGTGGCCTGCGACGGCCGAGGCACTGGCGCGCCGCTTCTGGCCCGGTCCGCTCACGCTGATCCTGCCGGCCGGGGACCGTCCCGACCCGGCCGCGCTCGGCGGCACGGGCACCGTCGGCCTGCGCCTGCCCGACAGCCCGCTTGCTCTGGCGCTGATCGAGGCAGCCGGGACGGGGCTGGCCGCGCCCAGCGCCAACCGCTTCGGCCGGGTCAGTCCCACGTCCGCGCTGCACGTCGCCGAGGACCTCGGCCGCGACGTCGATCTCATCCTCGATGGTGGCCGCTGCGGGATCGGCGTGGAGTCCACGATCGTCGATCTGACCGGCGCGGCCCCGCGCGTGCTCCGTCCCGGCGCGATCACGACCGACATGCTCGAGGAGGCCTTGGCCACGCCGCTGGAGCCCGCCGGCGCGGAGGCCCCCCGAGCGCCGGGAACGTTGGCCGCGCACTACGCACCGCGTCTGCCCGTGATCCTGATCGACGCTGCCGACGAGCTGGCGGATCCCTCGAGCACGACCTTGATCGCACCGACCCGGACGGCGGCACAGGGCTACCACGCGGTGATCGACGCCGGCGCGACGCCGGCGGCCTTCGCCGAGCGGCTCTACGCGCTCTTGCGCGCTGCGGACATGTCGGGAGCCGCGCGGATCGCCGTGCTCCCACCGGAGGCCACGGGCATCGGCCTCGCGGTACGGGACCGGCTCCAGCGCGCCGCTGCGAGCAGCTGAGCCTTCAGGACCGTCCCGGCGGGGCTACAGCCCCTCGGGACAATCGAGTGCGGATGAGAGGACTTGAACCTCCACGACCTTACGGCCACACGGACCTGAACCGTGCGCGTCTACCAATTCCGCCACATCCGCGGGAGGCCGCAGCGTAGCGCCTCTGACCGGACCGACGCGTCGTCAGCCGAGCTCGCCGAGGGCGGCGACCAGCCGGTCGACCTCCTCCGGCGTCGTGTAATGCAGGAAGCCCACGCGGATCGCGCCGCCCGACTCCTCCAGGCCCAGCGCGATGCTGGCCGAGAGGGCGTAGAAGTTGCCGTCCCAGACGGCCATGCCCCGCTGTGCGAGGCGTTGGGCGACCTCTGCCGGGTGTGCACCGTCGACGGTCAGGCTGAACGTGGCGACACGATCGCCGAACTGCGTGGGATCGGTGATGCCGTAGACGGTGAGGTGATCCATCCCCTCCACCCCGTTCCAGAAGCGGAGCGCCAGCTCGTCCTCATGGACGCGGATGCGGTCGTACGCGCTATCGAGCCGCTCGGCGCGCGTGGCGCCATCGCCGAGCGAGGCCAGATAGTCCACGGCGGCCGTCATGCCGGCCATCGCCTCGTGCGACTGCGTGCCGGTCTCGAAGCGATGTCCCGCCGGTGTCTCGTCGGCGGGGCGCACCCGATCCGCGGGCCACGACACGGCCAGATCGTGACGGATCGAGGCGATTCCCAGGTGGGGACCGAACCACTTGTACGGCGACGTCAGCAGGACGTCGAGCCCCATCGCGGACCGGTTGAGGCGCCGATGCGGTGCGTAGTGCACGGCGTCGCCCCAGGCCAGTGCGCCGACCGAGTGCGCGTGCCGCGCGATCTCCCGGCAGGGCGGGACCGTGCCGAGGTGATTCGAGGCGAGGGTGAACGCCACGACCTTGGTGCGCGGCGAGAGCAGGCTCTCCAGGTGATGCAGGTCGAGCGTGCCATCGGTGCGGTGCAGTCGCGCCTGATGCACGACGAGCCCATGATCCGCACCGACCTGCAACCACTGCGACACGTTGGAATCGTGGTCGAGCTCGGTGGTGATGATCTCGTCACCGGGCTCGAAGGTACGCGCCACCGCGTGGGCCAGCAGGTACTGGAGCGTCGTGGCGTTCGGCCCGAAGGCGATCTCCTCGGGGAGCGAGCCGGTGAAGTCCGCGGCCGCCCGACGGGATTCCTCGACGGCCGCATCGGACTCGATCGACGTCGCGAAGGCACCGCCGCCGTTGGCGTTGGCATGCAGCAGCGAGTGCGTCATCGCGTCGGCCACGACCTGCGGCACCTGAGAGCCACCGGGGCCGTCGAAGTACATGTACGGCTGTCCGTCGAGCGTCCGGGCGAGGGACGGGAACGAGGCGCGGATCGCACGAGTGTCGAGGCTCATGCGCAGAGAGTACCGGCGATCCGGGCGAGCCAGGCACTACGATCTGGGCCATGTCCGAGACCCTTCCTTCCTCGCTCGCCCTCGATCTCGCCCGCGTCACGGAGGCTGGCGCGATCGCCGCCGCCCGCTGGCTCGGCCGCGGTGACAAGCTGGCCGCCGACAAGGCGGCCGTCGACGCCATGCGCGATGCCTTGGAGAGCTGCCCGATCAGCGGCGTCGTGGTGATCGGTGAGGGTGAGAAGGACGAGGCGCCGATGCTGTACATCGGCGAGGAGGTCGGCTCGGGTGGCCCTGCCGTGGACATCGCCGTCGATCCGCTCGAGGGCACCACCCTGACCGCCAAGGGCCAGCCGAATGCACTCGCCACCTTCGCGATCGCACCGCGCGGCACGATGTTCAATCCCGGCCCTGCCGTCTACATGGAGAAGCTGGCTGGCGGTCCGCTGATCGCAGACCTGCTCTCGCTCGACACGCCGATCGAGGACCTGCTGGCGGCCATCGCCGAGCGCAAGGGCTGCACGGTGCGCGACGTCGGCGTCGTGACGCTCGATCGCGAGCGCCACATGGAGCAGGTCGTGCGCATGCGCGCTGCCGGCGCCCGCGTCCGCATGATCTCCGACGGCGACGTCGCAGGCAGCCTGATGGCCGTCCGGCCCGACACCGGCATCGACCTCCTCTGGGGCGTCGGCGGCACGCCCGAGGGCGTGCTCAGCGCGTCGGCCATCCGCAGCGTCGGCGGCCGCATCATCGGGCGCCTGTGGCCGCGCACCGATGCCGAGGCCGCTGCGATCACCGCGGCCGGGCTCGACCTCGACCGCGTGCTCGACACCCATGATCTCGTGGGCAGCCAGGACACCTACTTTGCCGCCACGGGCGTCTCCGACGGCGATCTCGTCCGCGGCGTGCGCTTCTTCGAGGATCGCGCGGAGACGGATACGCTCGTGCTGCGCGGCGCCTGCCGCACCGAGCGCGTGATCGCATCGTCGATTCGCGCCGAAGCACGGCTGCGCAAGATTCCCGGCTCGGGGTACTAGAACGCCGCGCGCGTCAGCGCGTAGGCGATCGCACCGAGCACCGTCGGGACGAGCAGCGTGATCGTCGCCGTCCGCACGCGCCCGACGCGGTTGGCGGCATCCACCTCGACCATCCACGTCGAGAACGTCGTGAAGCCACCGAGCAGGCCGGTGCCGAGGACGAGGATGAACGGATCGCCGCCGATGCCCGCCACGACGCCGATCAGCGCAGCGCCGGTGATGTTGATCAGCGCCGTCGCCGTCGGTGCGCCACCCGGCAGCCGGTGCTCACCGCTCTGCGTGGCCCAGACGCGGGCCATGGCACCGAGCCCACCGAAGGGCACGGCCACGAGGTACCACCAGTGGCTCATCGCGTCTTCCTCCCGAATCGTCGTCCGAGCGCGGCCAGCGGCACGCCGAGGGCGATCGTGACGACCAGGTAGAGGATGCCGTGCCACCAGTCGCCGGCGCGCATGGCGTCGACCGCCTCGAACTGCAGTGCGCTGAAGGTCGTGAAGGCGCCGAGGAAGCCCGGGCCCCAGAGCGCCCAGCGGTGGCCGCGCCGCAGACGATGCTCCTGCAGCCGCTCGAACAGGAAGCCCAGCAGGAAGGCGCCGAGCAGGTTGGCGCCGAGAATCCCCCATGCGAACGCCCCCTGCGGCAGCGCCTCGACCAGCACGATCCGCGCGGCGGTGCCGAGGACGCCGCCCACGAAGACGATCGGCAGCGCATGACGGAGCGGCTCGCCTGCCTCCCCCGCGTCGCGGACGTCCGTGCTCACTGCGCGGCGAGCGGCGACGTGGCGATGGGCGCCTCGTCGGCGATGCCGGTCAGGCGCTCGCTCAGGCGCTCCAGCTCGGCGACGCGGTAGGCGTCGTCGCGCCCGTCGGCCTCGAAGACGAGGAACGGATCGAGCACGTCCATGGCGCAATAGGCGAACGTGCCGTGCAGCACGGGGTTGAGCAGAGCGCGGATGTCGCCCGAGCGACCCTCGGGTCCGTACATCGCCTCGTCACCGCCGACCGCGACGGCAGCCAGCGCACGCGTGCCCTTGAGCGGGCCGTCGTCGTACGGGTTGTGGCCGTACGCCACGCCGTTGGCGAAGACGCGATCGAACCACCCCTTCATCAGCGCCGGCGGCGAGAACCACCAGAAGGGGAAGACGGTGATCAGCAGGTCCGCTGCCTGCAGTCGCGCGATCTGATCGGCCACGTCCGGTGCGTAGCCGTCGTTCGCCGTCGCTGCCTCCTGGGCGTACATCAGCTGCAGGAGACCGTCCGGCGGGCTCGTCAGATCGCCGCGTCCGGCCTCGGCGCGAAAGCCCTCGCGGGTCAGGTCGTCGAGATCGACGGTCCAGCCGGCGGCGGACAAGGCAGTCGCGGCGGTGCGGGCCATGGCGGCGGAGAGGCTCTGCTCCTCGGGGTGGGCGAGAACGATCAGGGCATGCATGCTGCGGCTCTCCTATCGCATTCACGGGTCATGTCGTAGGTCGTGTCGGTGACGCGATCGAAGCGGGCCATCCGGCCGAGGGCCAGCGCGCTGCGTCCCTGCGCGTCCAGGTGCAGCGCGGCCAGACAGGCGGCGATCTGCTCACCGACCGCTGTGTCGCCGCCCACGAGCACCACGGGTGGGCTCGGCGATGGGCCGTACTCCGCCAGCACGGGCAGCGTCGCGAACGCGGGCGTTGCGATCAGCTCGCCGGCGAGCAGCATCGAGTCGATCGGGGCGGCGTCGATCTCATCGCGCAGCAGCGCCTCCATCGAGGCCCGATGGCCGCCGGTGACGACGGTGGACGTGAAGCGCTCGAGCGGCAGGCCCGAGCCGACCGGCAGCACCCAGCCGGACATGGAGTCGTGGGAGTTGGTCCCGAGCCGAAGATCGCTGAGCTCGTCGAGCGAGGCGCCGGTGAGCCCGGGGCGTCCGAGCAGCAGGCTCAGGTAGCCGGGTTCGCCCTCGGGCGCGGACGTGGAGACGGGTGCCACCAGCGCATCCAGCGGGAGGCCGGCGTCACGGGTGCGGACGTAGGGCAGCCCGCAGAGGAACAGCAGCGAGGGCCCGGTTCCGGCGAGCGCCGGAAGCAGAGCCAGATCGCCGGCCTCAAGCGGGTCGAGCGGGAGCCCCACGCGCTCGCGCAGGAGGTCGACGACGGCCGCTTGGTACCCGAACAGCGCATCGCCGAGGAAGGCGTACGCGCGCATGGATCTAGCGGGCGCGGCGGGCGTTGCGCTTGCGGATCAGCTTGCGCACGCGATGCGGGCGCGGTGCCGGCTTCTTCTTCTTCTTGGCCATGATGGACTCCAGATCCTCGACGTCTGCGCAGATGCTAGCGGGGCTCAGCCGATCAGGGCGCGGGCGACGAGTTCGGCGCGCACGATCTCGCGTTCCTCGGCCGTCGCGTTGACCAGCGGGAGTCGTAGATCCCCCACTGCGAACCCGAGCAGATCCATGGCGGTCTTGACCGGAATCGGGTTGACGGCGCACGACAGCGCCGTGTAGAGCGGCTGCAGCGAATCGTCGATCAGGGTCGCCTCGTCAATGTCGCCCGCATCGGCGGCGACCTGCATCGCCAGCATCTCCCTGCCCGCCACGTGCGATGCGACGCAGATGCCGCCCACGCCGCCGAGCAGTGCGAACGGCAGCACCAGATCGTCGTTGCCCGCGTACAGCGCGAGCTTCCCGGCCTCCACGATCTCGCGCGCCTCGTCGAGATCGGTGACGGCCTGCTTGACCGCGATCACGGTATCGATCCCGGCGAGCCGGTCGATCTCCGCCGGCGTGAGGTGCAGGACCACGCGCTGCGGGATGTTGTACAGGATGATCGGCAGGTCACCGGCGGCCTCGGCGATGGCGCGCGTGTGGGCCTCGATGCCCGCGATCGGCGGCTTGTTGTAGTACGGCGTGACGGCCAGGAAGCCGGCAACGCCGGCGAATCGGGCTGCCTGCTTGGTCAGGTGGGCGGAGTGCGCGGTGTCGTTGGACCCCGTGCCGGAGATGACGGGCACGCGGGCGCCGACCGCACCGGCGACCGCCTCGGTCAGGGCCAGCTTCTCGTCGTCGGTCAGCGTCGAGGCCTCGCCCGTCGTGCCGTGGACGACGAGCCCCTCGGAGCCGTGGGCGATCAAGTGCTCGGCGAGACGCACGGCCTCGTCGAGGTCGATTGATCCGTCAGCCGCGAACGGCGTCACCATCGCTGTCAGAATCCGGCCGATCGGCGCCTGCATGTGCTGCTCCCGCTTGAGGTCGGGCAAGCATACCTGCACACCTCCGTAGGAATCCGTCAGGCGATCTGACACACTGCGTCAGTTCCACGGGAGAGGAGCGGAGCCACCATGGCCTCGAATCAGTTGGACCAGACAGACCTGATCACTTCGGCAGCGCTGGAGGAGAAGTCCAAACTGCGGCGACATTTCGGCCGTTTCGACATCTTCTTCTTCCTGATCTGCACCATCGTCGGCGTGGATACGCTCGGCCAGGTCGCCGTGGAGGGCGCGCAGGGCTTCCTGTGGCTGATCTTCCTCGCGATCTTCTTCTTCGTCCCGTACGGCCTGCTGACGGCAGAGCTCGGAGCGGCCTTCACCGAGGAGGGCGGCGCCTACATCTGGACCCGCATGGCCTGGGGCCGCCTGATCGCCGGCGTCAACGCGATCTTCTACTGGTTCTCCAATCCCGTCTGGATCGGCGCCACGCTGGCGCTGCTCACCATCGCCGCGATCCAGAACTACATCTGGCACTTCGATGACGGCAGCATCTGGTTCTACCTCGTCGGCATCGTCTACATCTGGTTCTCCGTCTGGTCCGCGATCCTCTCGTTCGGCGTTGGCAAGTGGATCCCCACGATCGGCGCCTTCTGCCGCATCGTCGTGATCGGTCTGTTCTCGGTGACCACCGTCATCTACGGCATCCAGAACGGCCTCCACTTCCCCGCCGCCGGCGAGTTCTCGCCCACGTGGGGCGCGTTCATCGCGCTGGTGCCGCTGCTCTTCTTCAACTTCGTCGGTTTCGAGCTGCCGAGTGCCGCCGGCGACGAGATGAAGAACCCGCAGAAGGACGTGCCCTTCACCGTCCTGCGCGCGATCATCGTCTCGATTCTCCTGTACGGGCTGCCCGTCCTCGCAATCATCTGCGTCGTCCCCGCGGATCAGATCTCCGGCAAGGGCGTCTCCTCCTTCCTGGACGCGGTCGATACCGTCTTCACCGTCTACGGTGGTGCCGCCGATATCCTCGTGAAGGTCGCCGCGATCATGTTCATCCTCGCCGTCGTCTCCAGCGCGAGCACGTGGCTGATGGGCTCCGATCGCTCGCAGGCGATTGCCGCGATCGACGGCACCGGCCCCCGCTGGCTCGGACGCTTCTCCTCGCGCTTCGGCACCCCGGTCAACGTCAACTTCGTGTCCGGCATCCTCTCGACGATCGTCTTCGTCGCTGCGGTCAGGATCGGCTCGGGCAGTGCGGCCGACGCCTTCAACGTGATGATCGGCATCGTCCTGCTCTTCACGACGATCAGCTACATCGTGATCTTCCCCGCCTTCATCCGGCTGCGGAAGACGCATGCGCACGTCAATCGCCCGTACAAGGTGCCGGGCGGGATGGTCGGCGTCTGGATCTGCGGCGGCCTGACCACGTTCTGGGCCGTCCTCGCCACGCTGTCGGGGATCTTCCCCGGCTTCCTGGCCGAGGGTGCCTTCCTCAACGACTCCTGGCTGCCGGAGAACGTCTCGCGCGGCCAGTACACGCTCTACGCCGGTCTGGCCGTGGGCATCACCATCATCGTGGGCCTGGTCTTCTACTGGCTCGGCACGTCGACGCGCAACGACCTGGTGCGCGATCCCGAGCTGGATCTCGAAGGCGCGCCCGCCGGCGACTGATCGACGGTCCCCCGCTTCGCGCTCCGGCGCGGAGCGGGGTCAGTCGAGCACGTGCTCGAGGCCGACGTGCAGCCCCGGTGCCAGCGTCGTGATGCGGCGCACGGCCAGCAGCACGCCCGGCACGAACGCCTCGCGACTCGTGGTCACGTTGCGGATCTCGAGCGTCTGGGCCTCGGCGCCGAACAGCACGGTCTGATTCGCCACCACGCCGTCGATGCGAATCGACGAGATCTGCGGTCGCGTGCCCGAGCTGGCCTCGACGAGATCGGCGGTCCGCAGTGCAGTGCCGCTGGGGCGATCCACCTTGGCCGGGTTGTGCTCCTCGATGATCGCGCACTGGCCGAGGACCTTGGCGGCCTCGGCGGCGAACCGCATCATCAGGACAGCGGTGATCGCGAAGTTCGGTGCGTACAGGACGGGCACGCCTGCTGCGCGCGCGGCTGCGTCAACGCGCGTGGCGGCCGCGGCATCGAGTCCGGTGGTGCCGAGCACCACCGGCAGTCCGGCCTGCAACGCCGTCAGCGTGTGCGCCTCGGCGACCTCCGGCGCGGTCACGTCGACGACGAGCTGCGCCTGCGTGGCGGCGATGGCCGCAGAGATCGTCGCGAAGCCCTCGCCGCCGGTCAGCGAGCGTGCGACGCGTCCGGCCAGCGTCAGGTCGTCGGCTGCGGCGATGGCCGCGCAGATCGGCGCGCCGAGCTTGCCCGTCGCTCCGCACACGAGGACCCGCGTCATGCCGTGCCGGCGATCGGTTGACGAAACGCGTCCATCGCCTGATCGAACGCTGCTCGGTCGGATCCGATTCCCGATACGCATAGCGCCTCGGGGGCGTACAGCTCGCGCACCAGCTCGACCACATCGGTGGCGGAGACGGCATCGATGCGACGCGCGACCTCGGCGTCCTGCATCAAGGGGATGTCGGAGATCAGGCAGCGACCCAGGCGGCTCATGCGTGCCACCGTGGAGTCCATGTTGAGCAGGAGCCGCGCCTTGAGGTTGTCGCGTGCTCGCTCGATCTCGCCAGCACGGAAGCTGCCGGCTGCGAGATCGGCGATCTCTGCTGCGGCCACGGTGAGCGCCTCCTCGAGGTTCTCCGGACGCGTGCCGAGCGCGAGGCCGACCTG
>CANJXE010000042.1 GCA_947478745.1 Actinomycetota bacterium | reverse complement strand
CATTCGCAGCCCGCGCAGTCGCGGCGATGGACGACGCGTCGCTGACCTGGGTCGGCGACCCGGCCACCGTCGAGGCGCTGCTCTCCCTGGCCGCCGACGCAGCCCACGGTGTGGTGCGCCCGGCCGCCCCGATCGCGACGTTCCTGGCCGGCATCGCACTCGGCCGCAGCGGCGGCGACCCCGCGGCACTCGAGGCCGCCCTCGCGCAGATCCGCACGGCGATCCCGTCCTAACGGGACAAAGGGGTCAGGCCCCCATGTCCCGCGTCAGCCTGCGGGCAGGATCTGGATGCGCGGCACCGGGTAGACCGGCGGGTAGGCCTGCTCGGCCGTGGCGGCGGTCGCGAAGGGGTCGCTCCACTGCATGAGGCTCGCCCCGCAGTGCTGGAACGTCGGCGTGCGGTAGATGCCCGCGGCTCGCGGCCAGCGCACCGAGACCGGGAAGTCGCCGACCGAGGTGTTCGGCAGCCCGCCGGCCGTGGCGACCCATGTGATCTCCCAGCCTCCGGACGAGGCGCGCACGACGGTGGACGTCCACCCGTTGATCGTGATCGGCCTGGCGTTCGGCCAGGCGGGGCCGAGGCGGACGACGAGGCGGTCGGTCGCCAGGCCGACGCCGCAGCCATGGGGGATCGTGATGCCCAGGGTGCCGCGCCTGCCGGCGATCGGATGCTCGCCGTCGAGCTCGATCGTCGCGTGGGCGGCCGCGAGCGGCGCGGCGAGCAGGAGCAGGCCGAGCGTCAGGCCGATGCTGCGTACGACGCGCATCACGAGGCCGTCACCAGCTTCAGCGCGCCGGGCAGGCAGCGGAACGTGGCGGGCGTGGTGCCGGCCAGCTCGCCGTCGGCCTCGATCGCCAGCGGCGTGGCGCCGGAGACCCTCACCTCGACGCCCTTGACGTGGGTGATCTCGGGGTGCTCGCCGAGCGTGCCGGTGTAGAGACGGTGGATGTTGAGGGCGAGGTCCTTGGCGCCGACGTCGCCGACCAGCACCATGTCGAGCAGTCCGTCGTCCTGGCGCGCGCCGTGGGCGACCTTGATGCCGCCGCCGAGCGAGTGGCCGATCGCGCAGACCACGCAGGAGGCGGTGACGTCGATCGGACGGCCGTCGAGCTCCACGTGGATTGGCGTGTTGGTGTACCCGCGGAAGCCCTGGAAGGCGGCGATCAGGAATGTCGGCGTGCCGCCGAGGCGCTTCGACATCTGGTTGGCGCGCAGCGCGATCGCGCCCGTCACGCCGCACGAGGCGGCGTTGGCGAAGCGGCGCCCGCCTTCGGGATCGTCGGTGGCGATCAGCTCGCCGACGTCGATCGGACGAATCGGGCCCTCGGCGATCGCCCGGAGCGCGTCGGCGGCCTTGGTCGGGATGGCGTGGCTGCGGATGAAGTCGCGGCCGGTGCCGCGGGCGATCACGCCGAGCGCGGCGTTGCCGAACGGCAGCCCGCCGGCCCCGACGAGCCCGTTGACGACCTCATGGACCGTGCCGTCACCGCCGACGGCGACGACCACGTCGGCGCCGTCCATGCTGGCCTCGCGGGCCAGCTCGGTGGCATGGCCGGCGGCCTCGGTGATGCGCTCCTCGACGCGCACGCCCAGGCGCTGCGCCTCGGCGACGAGGCCCGGCCACTCCTGGCCGGTCTTGCCGTTGGCGGAGGCGGGGTTGATGATCAGGACGACGCGGCGGGTCATTTCGGCTTGGGCTCCGAGAGGAGGGCGCCGAGGGCGACGGGCGCGGCGGTCAGGATGGCGGTGCGCTGATCGGCCTCGGACCACTGGGTGTCCGGCTCGTCGACGCGGTTGGAGCAGACGAGGAAGGAGCCGGCAGAGATCCCGCGCAGCGGTGCCAGCGTGAGCAGCGTGGCGGTCTCCATGTCGACGCCGACGGCGCCGCGCGCGGCCCAGCGCTGATCGAGCTCGGTGTCCGGATCGAAGTAGAGGTCCGTGGTGGCGATGAGGCCGACGCGCATTCGCACGCCGGCGTGCTTGGCGTCGTGGACGGCCGCGTGGACGATCTCGAAGTCGGCCAGCGGCGCGTGCGGCTCGCCGCCGACGAGCGCGCGGCTGGCTCCGTCGTGGGGGATCGCCGCGGCCGCGCACAGCAGGTCGCCGGGCGCGAAGTCGGGGGACAGCGAGCCGAAGGTGCCGAAGCGGACGATGCGCTGCACGCCGACGAGCACGAGCTCCTCGATCACCAGCGCTGCGGAGGGCCCGCCGATGCCGTGCGCCTGAACGCCGACGCGCTTGCCGGCGAACGTGCCGACGAAGCCGGGCAGGCCGCGGGCGTCCGTCACCTGCTCCGCCTGATCGAGCACCTCGCGGGCGACCAGCTCGGCGCGGCGGGGGTCGCCGACGATCAGGACGTGGGGGCCGTACGCGCCGTGCGCGGTGATGACGACTTCGGGCATGGGCGTCATCGTAGGGGCGCGGTACCGTGTCGGCATGTCGCATGCGCCCGCCGCCTCGTCCGTCCGAGTCGGCGCTGGTGCGATCGTGGCGCTCTCGGTCGCCTCGGCGACGATGTTCATGATCCCGTACTCGACGCAGGCGATCGTGCCGGAGATCGGGCACAGCCTCGACGTCGGCCCCGCGATCACGGGGCTGACGATCACGGTCGTGGTGATCGGCATCGCGATCGGCGCGTGGCTGATGGGGCCGCTGTCGGACCGCATCGGTCGTCGTCGCGTGATGTTCGGCTCGTGTGCGCTCCTGGCCATCCCGACGGTGCTGATCGCCTTCGTCTCGGGCATCGTCGAGCTCTTGGTGCTGCGCTCGCTGCAGGGTCTGCTGCTGCCGGGGCTGCTGACGGTCGCGACCGCCTACGTCTACGAGGCCTTCCCGGCGCGGCGCGTGCCGACGGTCGTCGGCATCTACACCTCGGCGCTCGTGCTCGGCGGCTTCCTCGGCCGCACGATCCCGGCGGTGCTCGTCGAGTACATCGGCTGGCGCGATTCGCTGGCGGTGCTGGCGATCCCCGTGCTGATCAGCGCGGTGCTGATCCGCATCCTGCTCCCGGTTGCCCCGCCGCCGCCGAAGGCGCGCTCGCCGCTGCGGGCGCTGCGGGCGCACCTCCGCAACACGCCGATCCTGCTCAACGCCTTCGCCGCCGGCGCCACGTTCTTCGCCTTCGTCGGCCTCTTCTCCGTGCTCGCCTATCGACTCGAGTCCGACGTGTTCGGCATGACCCATACGCAGGTCGGCGCGTTCTACACCGTCTGGCTGGTCGGCGCGCTCGCCCCGTTCGCCGTGCGTCTCGCGGGGCGATTGGGCCCGCGCACGGTGCTACCGGTATTCCCCGTGATCGCCGCGGCCGGGCTGCTCGTCGGCAGCATCCCGAGCCTGCTGCCGACGGTGATCGGGATGATGGTGATGGCCGGGAGCCTGTTCTTCATGGTCGGCGTCGCGCAGCTGCTCGTGCCCCAGCTGACGCTGCGCGATCGCGGCAGCGCGATGAGCCTGCACCTGACGATCTACTACCTGCTGGGCTCGCTCGGACCGTTCCTGATCGGGGCGGCCTGGAGCGCGGCAGGCTGGGGCGGAGCCGTCACCCTCGCCCTCGGCGCGCTGGTGATCGCCTTCGCGCTGACGCTGTTCCTGCGGCGCTCGGCGCCCGCTGCAGCAGCGCCCCGAGGAGAGACCGAGCCGCTGCTATCGTGAGGCCACTGACGCATCCGCGTCACCGACCCGCCGGAGCCACGTGAACCGCATTTTCAAGAACGCGGTGTTCCCCATTCTCGTCGTCATCCTGCTCGCGTTCCTCGCGCAGCGGCTACTGCTGAACAACGACTCGACGGATGCGCCCCCGAAGACGTGGTCGACGATGCTCGGCGACCTCAAGGGCGGCAACGTCACGGCGCTCGACCAGAACGTCAGCTCGAACAACGTCAAGGTCACGCTCAAGCCCGTCGGTGGCAAGGCGGCGGAGAACTACACCGTCGGCATCCCCGGCGACGCCGCGTGGGACCAGGTCTACGAGGCCAATAAGGACAAGCTGACGGTCACGGGCGCCGCGATCGAGGGATCGTCGTGGGTGTCGCTCTTGGTCAGCATCCTCCCGTTCGTGCTGTTCCTCGGCTTCTGGCTGTTCCTGATGAACCAGATGCAGGGCGGCGGCTCGCGCGTGATGAGTTTCGGCAAGAGCAAGGCCAAGCGGATGACCGCCGACTCGCCGAAGGTGACGTTCAAGGACGTCGCCGGCGCGGATGAGGCCGTCGAGGAGCTGCAGGAGATCAAGGAGTTCCTCGAGAACCCGAAGAAGTTCCAGGCGCTCGGCGCGAAGATCCCCAAGGGCGTGCTGCTGTTCGGGCCTCCCGGTACCGGCAAGACGCTGCTGGCGCGTGCCGTTGCGGGCGAGGCTGGCGTGCCGTTCTTCTCGATCTCGGGCTCCGACTTCGTCGAGATGTTCGTCGGCGTTGGCGCCAGCCGCGTCCGCGACCTCTTCGAGCAGGCCAAGCAGAACTCGCCGTGCATCATCTTCATCGACGAGATCGACGCCGTCGGCCGCCATCGTGGTGCCGGCATGGGCGGCGGTCACGACGAGCGCGAGCAGACCCTCAACCAGCTGCTGGTCGAGATGGACGGCTTCGAGGCCAACGTCAACGTCATCCTGATCGCGGCGACGAACCGCCCCGACGTGCTCGATCCGGCGCTGCTGCGCCCGGGCCGCTTCGACCGCCAGATCGTCGTCGACCGCCCGGATCGCTCTGGGCGCGAGGCGATCCTCAAGGTGCACTCCAAGGGCAAGCCGCTCGGCGGCGAGATCGACCTCGGCGTGCTCGCCGGTCAGACGCCGGGCTTCACCGGCGCCGACCTCGCCAACCTGATCAACGAGTCCGCGTTGCTGACCGCTCGCGCCGGCAAGAAGACCGTGACGATGCACGAGCTCGAGGAGGGCATCATGCGCGTCCTCGCGGGCCCGGAGAAGAAGACGCGCCTCCTGTCCGAGGAGGAGCGCCTGATCACCGCGTACCACGAGATGGGCCATGCGCTCGTCGGGCATTTCCTGCCCAACTGCGACCCGGTCCACAAGATCTCCGTGATCTCGCGCGGCCAGGCGCTCGGCTACACGATCTCCCTGCCGACCGAGGACAAGTTCCTGATCACGCGCGCCTCGCTCAACGACCAGCTGGCGATGACGCTCGGCGGCCGCGCCGCGGAGGAGCTCGTCTTCAACGAGATCACCACGGGCGCCTCGAACGACATCGAGAAGGTCACGGCCACGTCCAAGGCGATGGTCATGAAGTACGGCATGAGCGAGAAGCTCGGTCCGCGCGCCCTCGGCCACGACCCGGGCAATCCGTTCCTCGGCCGCTCGTTCGGCGCCGAGGCCGACTACTCGCAGGAGATCGCCCGCGAGATCGACGACGAGATCCGCCGCATCATCGAGGACGCCCACGAGCGCGCCCGCACGCTGCTGGCCGAGCACATGGACTCGCTCCATCGCCTCTCGAAGATCCTGCTCGACCGCGAGACGATCGACCGCAGCCAGTTCCTCAAGCTGCTCGACGGCGTGCCCGAGGACGAGATCTGGACGGCCGAGGTGACGCAGGAGACGGTGCCCGAGCCGCCCGCGCTCGACCCCGACCGCGCCGCCGGACGCCCGCGCATGCCGGGCTTCCCGCTGCCGGCTCCGCCGGAAGCACCGCCCGCTGGGGCATAGAGCCGCCCCGGTCGACCCTGATCGCGCGGAAGAGAGACGCGCGCGGCATAGCGGCGAACCTCCGGAGGATTGTCGGTCGTTGCCGTGCTTCGGCATTGCCAGGGTCAGACTCCTTTGGTGCATGGAGCCCAGTGGCAATCAAGGGGGCATTGCGGTTCGTGGCGGAGTGCATCAAAGGTGTCTGACCCCTTCGGACAAGCACCGTCAGCTCAGGGTACGCTCGGAGGCGAGCGTGGGGTGTTGGCGCTTTGCCCGAGTCGGGGCTCTACCACTCGAACCTGATCGCGGGTTGGGTGAAGCGCCAAGCCGGATCGTCCTGGTCTGCCGAGCGCTTGCGACATCTGCCGGTGCTGGTCCGAAGGGGTCTAACCCCGGCAAGGCAGATGCGCGGCACCGACTGACGATCCTTCGGAGGATGCACGCTCTGCCGCGCGCGTCTTGGTCTGCGCGATCAGGTTCGGGTGGTAGAGATCGCGGGTTGGGTGAAGTGCCGAGCCGGATCGCCCTGGTCTGCCGAGCGCTTGCGGCCCTTGTCGACGCTGGTCCGAAGGGGTCAGACCCCTTTGATGCATTCCGCCGCGGGTTGGACTTCTCCCTTGATTGCCTCTGGGCTTCATGCACCAAAGGGGTCTGACCCCGGCAGGGCAGATGCGCGGCACCGACTGACGATCCTTCGGAGGATCCATGCTCTGCCGCGCGCGTCTTGGTCTGCGCGATCAGGTTCGGGTGGTAGAGATCGCGGGTTGGGTGAAGTGCCGAGCCGGATCGTCCTGGTCTGCCGAGCGCTTGCGACATCTGCCGGTGCTGGTCCGAAGGGGTCAGACCCCTTTGATGCATTCCGCCACGACGTGGACTTCTCCCATGATCGCCTCTGGGCTTCATGCACCAAAGGGGTCTGACCCCGGCAGGGCAGATGCGCGGCACCGACCGATAATCCTTCGGAGGTTCGCCGCTGTGCCGCGCGCGATTCTTGCTGGCGCTTGGCACCGAGCAACGCCTCTCCGGAGGTTCGCCGCTGTGCCGCGGCCGCGGGTCTTCCTGGCGCGCGCGGCTCCTACTCGATCCCGCGGTGCCGCCAGATGACTTCGCCATCAACGACGACGTCCTCGGTGGGCTGGTCCTTCTTGACGAACTTGAGCAGGATCGGGAAGGTGATCGGGCCCAGCGCGAGGGCCACGGCGGGCTTCCAGATCGCCTCGAGGCCGCCGTCGTCGTAGCTCTTCCAGATCGCGAAGCAGATGATCGCGATCGGCAGGGAGACGACCGCGACCGCGACCGCCCAGCCGCCGGGGATGCGGAACGGACGCTCGATGTTCGGCAGCTTCCAGCGCAGGATCAGGAACGTGATGAATTGCAGGGTCAGGGCGAACGAGTAGACGGCGACGTCGATGATCACGAGGTCCGTGAAGGCGTTGAGGCAGAACAGCGAGTAGATCACCGAGCAGATCACGATTGAGATCCACGGCGTGCCGAAGCGGGGGTGGAGGCGCGTCATGAACTGCGGCAGGTAGCCGTCGCGGGCCATCACGTACGGAATGCGCGAGACGCTCAGCAGGAGGCCGGAGAACAGCCCGGCCATCGAGACGAAGCCGCCGAAGGTGATCAGCGCCTTCAGCCACTCGCCGCCGAGGTCGAGGCCGACCAGTGAGAACGTGCCGGCGGTCCACTCGTCCCACGACACGCCGGAGGCCAGGCCGGCGACGACCGGCAGCACGTAGCAGGCGGTGATCAGCGGGATCGAGATGAACAGCGCGAGCGGGAAGTTGCGCCGCGGGTTCTCGATCTCGCCGGCCACGGTCGAGAGGCCGTCCCAGCCGAGGTAGTTCCACATGCCGATCCAGATGCCGGCGCCGACGGCCGAGGCCACCGTCACCCCGGGCGGGTGCAGCGGGATCATCGGGTTGATGCCATCGGAGAGCAGCTGGGGCAGGCCGATCGCGACGAGGATGATGAACGGGATTAGCAGGATCGCCATGAACACCAGCGACGAATCGCCGACCGAGCGCGCGCCGCGGATGTTGAGGTACGTCAGCGGCCAGATCAGAGCCAGGCAGACCAGCCAGTGCACGTCGAACTCGACGGGGCCGAGCGAGAACAGCATCACGGAGCCCGCGCCCGCCGGCTGCCAGTAGACGGCCAGGAAATCGGCGAACAGCACGGGGTAGATCGCCATGTCGACCCACGTCGTCAGCCACGACCAGAACGCCTCCTGATACCCCCAGAAGCGGCCCATGCCGGCCTTGACCCACTGGTAGTAGCCGCCCTCGACCGGAATCGCCGCGCCGAGCTCGGCCACCACGAGCGCGCTCGGCACGCTGTAGAAGATCGGCAGCAGCAGGAGCAGCAGGATCGCGATGCCCGGCCCGGACAGGCTGATCATGTCCTCGAGGCCGTAGGCGCCGCCGGAGACGGTGAAGAACATCACGCCGATCAGGGGAATCAGGCGCAGCTGTCGTCGGGCGGTCGCGCGGACAATGTCGGAGGCCGTCGTCTGCGGGGTGGGGGCGGGGACCGACATAGACTGAGCGTAGCCCTGACCGGATGATCAGTCCAGCACCGCGCTGGACGCGCAATCGCTGCGCAGGCCCGGCTGCACGCGGCAGTCGCGGAAGGCTGACGCACCGATTCGGGCACTTCCGCTAGGGTTCCCACCCATCGGAGCGCCCCGCTCCGCGCTGCCGTCCGAATCCCGGGCAGCGAATCCGATCAAGGAACGAATCGATGGCGAAGGCCGGCATCCGCATCGCAGTCACGATGGCCTGCACCGACTGCAAGGAACGGAATTACCAGACCAAGAAGTCGAAGCGGAACACCCCTGACCGCATCGAGCTGAACAAGTTCTGCCGACGTTGTGGCAAGAGTACGCTGCATCGGGAGACGCGCTAGCCCCCGTGGCCGACGCGGACGACACTGCTCCGAAGAAGGAGTCGCGCCACGAGCGCGCCGAGCGACGCCGTCAGGAGCGCGCCGCTCGTGTGCGCCCGACGAAGAGCCAGTCCGGTCATACGACCGAGCGCACGGGCCTCGGCACCTTCATCCGCGAGTGCTGGGCGGAGCTCAAGCGCGTCCAGTGGCCGACCCGCCCGGTTCTGATCCAAGCGACCGCGGTCGTGATCATCACCTGCCTCATCGTCGGCCTGTACCTCTACGCGCTCGACTCCATCTTCTCCAAGGTCGCCGGTTGGCTCATCAACCTGCAGGCCGGATAGTCAACGAGGTCCAAGCATGTTCCGCTGGTACGCCATCCACACCTACTCCGGTCACGAGGACAAGGTCCGCCGTAACCTCGAGCAGCGCCGTCGCACCCAGCAGGGTGGCGAGGAGATCCGCCGCATCGTGGTGCCGACCGAGCTGACGGTCGAGACGCGTGACGGCAAGAAGGTCGAGAAGGAGAGCCGCGTGCTCCCCGGCTACGTCCTCGTGCAGATGGATGCCACCCCGGAGGCCGTCAGCCTCGTGCGCAACACCCCCGGCGTCACCGGCTTCGTCGGTGCCCAAGGCAAGCGCGAGGAGATGACGCTGGTCCCGCTGGCCCAGGCCGAGGTCGACAAGCTCCTCAAGGTCGAGGCAGCCGAGGCCAAGCCGAAGGCCGTCGCCGAGTTCACGCTCGGTCAGATGGTCAAGGTCATCTCGGGCCCGCTGGCCGATTTCGACGGCGAGATCATCGAGATCAATCCCGAGTCCGCGAAGCTCAAGGTCCACGTCTCGATCTTCGAGCGCCAGGTGCCTGTCGAGCTCGGCTTCGCCGATGTGAAGCGCCTCGACTGAGGCTGATCTAGGATTCACCCCGCGTCGCACTCGCGACGCCAGACAGCGGGAGCCCGACGGTTTGGGCGCATGCACCGCAGGAGGTCACGATGGCCAGTAAGGTCGTCACCATCATCAAGCTCCAGATCCCCGGCGGACAGGCCAACCCTGCCCCGCCGGTGGGACCCGCGCTCGGTCAGCACGGCGTCAACATCATGGACTTCTGCAAGGCGTTCAACGCCCAGACGCAGGCAGAGAACGGCCGCATCACGCCGGTCGAGATCTCCGTCTACGAGGATCGCTCCTTCACCTTCATCACGAAGACGCCGCCCGCGGCCGTGCTGATCAAGGAGGCGCTGAAGATCAAGAGCGGCTCCGCCGTTCCGCATCGCGAGAAGGTCGGCACGCTCACCCGAGCGCAGCTCCAGTCGATCGCCGAGCTGAAGATGACCGATCTCAATGCCAATGACGTCGAGGCCGCGATGCTGATCATCGCCGGCACCGCCCGTTCGATGGGCGTGGAGGTAGAGGCATGAGCGGCAAGAAGCTCGCAGCAGCCCGCACGCAGGTCGATCGCGAGAAGCTGTACCAGCCGATCGAGGCCGTCCGCCTGATGAAGTCGCTGGATACCGCGAAGTTCGACGAGACCGTCGAGGTGCACTTCCGCCTCGGCATCAACGTCCGTCACGCCGAGGAGCAGCTCCGCGGCACCGTCATGCTGCCGCACGGCACGGGCTCGAACGTCCGCGTCGCCGTGTTCGCCCAGGGCGACAAGATCGCCGAGGCTGAGGCCGCTGGCGCCGACATCGTCGGTGGCGAGGACCTGGCCGCCAAGATCCTCGAGGGCTTCGATGACTTCGACGTCACCGTCGCGACGCCCGACATGATGGTCACCGTCGGCAAGCTCGGCCGCGTCCTCGGACCCTCCGGCAAGATGCCGAACCCGAAGACCGGCACGGTCACGATGGACATCAAGAAGGCCGTCGAGGAGATCAAGAGCGGCAAGATCGAGTACCGCACCGATCGTGCGGGCCTCGTCCACGTCGCACTCGGCAAGAAGTCGTTCGGCGAGCGCGAGATCGGTGAGAACTACGTCACCGTGCTGGACGAGATCCTCCGCGCCAAGCCGTCGTCGGCCAAGGGCCGCTACATCAAGACTGTTGTCCTGTGCTCCACCATGGGCCCGGGCATCAAGATCGATCCGTCGCGCATCCGCGACGTGCTCGAGGAGTACTCCGCCTAACGGCTGAGTCGCTCCCGCATTCCGCGTGAACCTGTCGCCAGGGACCGCCGGCAACGCCTCCGGGACGGAGGCGGAGAAGACCGGCGCAGGCGGTGAGGCTCGAGTGGAGGCCGGTCTCGTACCGCGCCTTTCCCCGTGCTCGCCGTCCATTCGGCGGGCACGCATACGAAAGGAGGTGGTACACCAATGTTGAAGGAACGAAAAGAAGAGCTGATCGGCGAGCTCGAGACGGAGTTCAAGGGCTCCAGCTCGATGATCGTCGCCGACTATCGCGGCCTCACCGTCAAGCAGCTCGCTGAGCTGCGCGACGATATTCGGCCGCACAACGCGACGCTCTACGTCGCCAAGAACACGCTCGCCCGCATCGCGGTGCAGCGTGCCGGCGTCGAGGGCCTGACAGAGTTTCTGTCCGGCCCGACCGCGATCGCCTTCTGCAGGGCCGATGCGGCTCCGGTCGCCAAGGCACTCGCCAAGGCCGCCAAGGACACGCAGATCCTGCAGATCAAGGGCGGCCTGATCGACGGCGTCGTTCTCGACGCCGAAGGCGTCAAGACGCTGGCAACCCTGCCGAGCAGGGATCAGCTGTACGCACAGCTCGTCGTCGCGCTCAACGGACCCATCCAGGGCATCGCGGGCACGCTCGCGGCGATCCCGCGTGGGCTCGTCATCGCGCTGGACCAGATCGAAAAGCAGAAGGCCGCCGCGTAGGCGCGCCACCATTCAACACAAGGAGAAGCGGTCATGGCTATGACCACGGAACAGCTGATCGAAGAGATCAAGGCAATGAGCGTCCTGGACCTCAATACGCTGGTGAAGGCCCTCGAAGAGGAGTTCGGCGTGTCGGCTGCTGCTGCAGTCGCAGTTGCGGCTCCGGCTGCCGGCGGCGACGCCGCTCCGGCCGAGGAGAAGACGTCGTTCGACGTGTTCCTCGCGGCCACCGGTTCGCAGAAGATCCCGGTCATCAAGGTGATCCGCGCGGCAACCGGACTTGGCCTCAAGGAGGCCAAGGACATCGCCGACGGCGCGCCGTCGATGGTCAAGGAGGGTGTCCCGACCGAGGACGCCCAGAAGATCAAGGCCGAGCTCGAAGAGGCTGGCGCCACCGTCGAGCTGCGCTAAGCAGTCTCGTCGCCGGGCACAGCCCGGTTGCAGCGTCGACTTCGGTCGGCGTGCTGTCGAGCTCCGGCTCGACGCAGTGGTTCCACGAGAAGGGCCCCGGGGCAACCCGGGGCCCTTCGTCGTTCGTCTCGTCCGCAGGCGCGCACCGCTCGCGTCCGGCTAACGCTTGATCGCCTCGATGATGCTGTTCAGGCCGTCCGAGGCCTTCGATTCGCGCGAGAGGAAGCCGCCGATCTCCTCGAGCGTGGTCATCAGCGGGGAGGGGAAGATGACGGTCGAGTTCTTGTCGACGGAGATCTCCACCAGCGTCTGCAGGTTGCGCAGCTGGAGCGCCACCGGGTGCGCGGCCATCACGTCGGCGGCGCGGGCCAGCTCGCCCGCGGCGAGCGCCTCGCCTTCGGCGGCGATGATCTTCGCGCGCTTCTCGCGTTCGGCCTCGGCCTGCCGGGCCATCGCGCGCTTCATGGTCTCCGGGAGCTGGATGTCCTTCAGCTCGACGAGGGTCACCTCGACGCCCCATTCCTCCGTGACCCGGTCGAGGATCTTCGCGATGTCGGCGTTGATCTTGTCGGTCTCGGCGAGCGTCTCGTCGAGCGTGTGCTGGCCGACCACGTTGCGCAGCGTGGTCTGGGCGATCTGGTTGATCGCGGCCTCGACGCTCTCAATCGCGATCACGGACTTGAGCGGATCGACGATGCGGTAGTACGCGACGGCGGCGATGTCGACCGACACGTTGTCATGCGTGATGATCCCCTGGCTCTGGATCGGCATCGTGACGATGCGCAGCGAGACCTTGACGAGCCGATCGATGATCGGGAACTTGATCATCAGTCCGGGTGCGAACGGCTTCGTGCGCACCTTGCCGAGCCGGAAGCGGATGCCGCGCTCGTACTCGTTGACGACGCGGATGGAGCCGGCGGCGATCAAGAGCACGACGGCGACGGCGAGGATGACGATGACCCAAGGGGTGTCCATGGGGCCGACCGTAGTTCTGCTCCGGTCGCGAGGATCGTGACGCCGCCACACTGTCGCTGCGGCAAACGGGCAGCGTCAGACGGGCACCTCGACCCGGCAGGCCGCCGCTGCGCGCTCGGCCAGGTCGCGGTCGAGCGTGGCGAGCGGCGCGCCGACGAGGCGGGCCAGGGCGACGTACTCGGCGGCTTCGGTGCGCGAGTGGTTCATCAGGTCGGCCATCCGCCACGTCTCCTCGCCGAGCTGCGGGTGGCTAAGCTCGGTGATCGGCGCGCGCTCGAGGGCCCGCCGCATCCGCCGCGCCTCGGCGGTGGGGATGACGCCGCGGCGCGCGAGGTCGTGCAGGAGCGAGCGGCACTCGGACCACAGCAGCGGCGGGGCGACGAGGTCGTCAGAGCCCGCGCTCGTCCACGCGGGCTGCGCGGCGAGCAGGGGGAGGACGACGGTGGGGTCGACGACGAGCATCAGGCGCCGACCTCGGCCGGTGGCTGATGCTCGTACGTGGATGGTGCAAAGGGGTCAGATGCGACGAAGGGGTCAGACCCTCTCGTCGCATGGCGGAGCCTGCGCAACTCGACCGACGCGCTGGCTATGCGACGAAAGGGTCTGACCCCTTCGTCGCATCCCGTTCGGGCGGTGGCAGCGCCGGGGGTGCAGGGCAGTGGGGACGGCCGTGGCGTGCGGACGCCGATCACCGCGCCACCCGCCGCCCGCCCCGCGCGCGGCGCACCTCGGCCACCCAGTCGGGCTGGCGCGTGTCCCAGGTGGTGCGGCCCCAGCCGGCGGGCAGGTCGTGCGCCGGGCGCGCGGTCAGGGCGTCGAGGTCCTCGGCGTGCACCAGCAGCCGGCCGCTGGCGCGGTGCGCGGGCAGGCGGCCAGCGCGCACCCAGCGACGGATCGTCTCGGCGCCGCGGCCGGATCGCGCTG
>CANJXE010000041.1 GCA_947478745.1 Actinomycetota bacterium | reverse complement strand
TCGGACTGTTCGAACACCTTCGCCGGAACGCGCTTCTCCCACGCTCGGTGTCCGAATGCACCAAGGGCATCGAGCCAGGCCGCGACGGGGTTTCGGCGACCGCGAGCGAGGCGCTGCGTCGCGGGCAGGTACGTCTGGAACCACGTGCGCTCGGCGGCGATCCGCGGAGCGACGGCCGAGCCGAACACCGACGAGGCAAGGCGTGCCACCAGCTCCGCGAGAGATCGTTCGGCAGTCGTGTACTGCAGGGCGTGACGCGGCAAGGTACAGCCGTCGCCGATCAGGTGCGCGAGCAGCGCGACCTCATCCGACGTCATGTCGCCATGCGTGTCCGCCGGCAGCTCGACGGGTACCGCGAGACGATCGCCGACCTGCAACCGGTCGAGTCGCTGCCAGTCGTCCAGCAGTCGGAAGCGATGGTTGCCCGTGGCGCGGATCGTCCGGCCCGAGGCGAGCGTGAGTCGATAGACCGGCTTGACGCCGGTTGAGAAGGCGTTGGTAACGGCGCGACGCTCGAATTCCCACGTCTCGGGATTGACGGCCAGCACGCACTCGCCGATGCGGCTCGACATCTCGTCCATGCGGATGCGCTCGCCGGTGTCGGGCAGGAACACGCGACTATCGCCCGTCAGGCAGCCCGATTCGCGGAGGTCCGACAGCAGCGGCCGCTTGTCCGTGCGCGACTCGACGCCGCGGGACAGCTGCGACAGCGCGATCACCGGCACGTCGAGGTCGCGGGCCAGCACCTTCAGCTGGCGCGAGATCTGGCTGATCTCCTGCACGCGATTCTCCTCGTGCGAGCCCGAGCTCATCAGCTGCAGGTAGTCGATCATGATCAGGCCGAGGTTCGGCTCCTTCATCTTCAGGCGCCGCGCCTTCGACCGGATCTCCATCAGGTTGATGCCGGCCGTGTCGTCGACGTAGATCGGAGCATCGGACAGCCGGTTGCAGGCGTCCTGGATGCGCATCCAGTCCTCGTCGCGGACGTCGCCGCTGCGCATGCGCGTCGAGTCGACGCGCGCCTCGGTGGCGATGAAGCGCTGGGCGATCTCGCCGCGCGACATCTCGAGGCTGAAGACGACGACGGGCAGCTTGGCATTGACGCCGAGGTGGCGCGCAATGCCGAGCGCCAGCGAGGTCTTGCCCATCGCCGGGCGGGCGGCGAGGATGATCAGGTTCGACTTCTGGAAGCCCGAGGTGATCTTGTCGAGATCGCGGAGGCCCGACGAGGCCCCGGTCAGGCCGCGCTGCTCGGCGGCGGCGGAGATGCGCTCGACCTCGTCGCCGAGCAGGCCGCCGATCTGGATGATGTCGCCCGTCGTGCGGGACTGGGCGACGTCGAAGATGGCCGACTCGGCGCGGTCGAGGATGTCGCGCACGTCGCCCTGGCGGCCGTAGCCGAGCTCGGCGATCTCGAGGCCCGCTGCCGCGACGCGGCGCAGGAGGGCGAGGTCGCGGACGATCTGCGCGTGGCTCTTGACGTTGGCCGCGACGGTGACGCTGGATGACAGCCCGAAGATGAAGCCGCGGCCGCCGACCTGCTCGAGGGATCCCGCGCGCTCCAGCTCGTCGGAGACGGTGACGGCATCGATCGGCTCGCTGCGCGCGAGCAGCCCGAGGATGGCCCGGTAGACCGTGCCGTGGGCCTCGCGATAGAAGTCACCCGGGTCGGACAGGATCTCCGAGGCCGTCAGGACGGCCTGATCGTTGATCATCATCGCGCCGAGGACAGCCTCCTCGGCGTCGAGATCCTGCGGCGGGAGATTGGCTCCCTGTGGCGCGGGTGTCATCCCGCAGCCCCGCTACTCGTCCGTCGCGGCCGCGGCGTCGTCGCTGACGACGTCCTCGGCGACCTCGACGACCTCGACCTCGACCTCGGCGACAGGCGCCTCGTCCATCTCGAAGCCCTCAGCCGCGACGACCTGCGTCTTGACTGCGGCGCGCACGCCGGTGAAGACGTCGATCTCGACGAGATATGCGCCGACGGCCTTGATCGGCTCCTCGAGGCGGATCTTGCGACGGTCGACGCGGATCTTGCGCGTGCGCCAGATCTCGTCGGCCAGGTCGGCCGCGGTGACGGAGCCGTAGAGGCGCCCGTCCGGGCCGGAGCGCATCGGAATCGAGAGGACCGTCTTGGTCAGCGTGGCGGCGATCGTCTCGGCCTGCTCAGCCGTACGGGCCTCCTGCGCGGCACGCGTGGCCGCGAGCTTCTCGACCTCGGCGACACGTGCGGTCGTCGCCTCCTCGGCCAGCTTGCGCGGGACGAGGTAGTTGCGGAGGTAGCCGCGGGAGACGGCGACGATGTCGCCGCGATGCCCGAGGTGCTCGACGTCGTCGAGCAGAATCGCCTTGCGGTTGCCGGTGCGTGCCATCAGTCGTCCTCGTCGCTCAGAAGGGAATGTCGTCGTCCTGCGCGGCAGAGCCGCCGGACCATGCGTCAGGGATATCGGTCGTCGGCGCGGGCGCCGCAGCCGGGGCGGACCACTCGCCGCCGCCGCTGCCACCACCCGTGCCACCGCCACCGCCACCCTCGCGGGGGCCGATGAACTGGACCGTGTCGGCGATGACTTCGACGCGCTCGCGCTTGCCGGAGCCATCCTTGGCCTCGTACTCGCTCCACGACAGGCGGCCATCGACGGCGACCTGACGCCCCTTGGCGAGGAAGCGCGCGACGTTGTCGGCCTGTGCGCCGAAGGTGGTGACGTTGAAGTAGTTGGGCTCTTCGACCCACTCGCCCGTGTCGCCCTTCTTGCGGCGATTGTTCACTGCGATGCGGATCGTGCAGACCGACAGGCCGCTACCGGTCGAGCGGAGCTCGGGGTCGCGGGTCAGATTGCCGACCAGGATTACTCGATTGATGTTCGCCATTGGGGGTGACCTTTCTGCGGGCGGGTGTCCGAGAGTCGATCATCACCGGTCTTCCGTTACGCGATCCGTGTGGATCCGCGCACGAAACGACCAGATCAGACTCAGGAGCCGGCCGCAGCCTCCGTCTTCCGCGCGGGACGCGCCTGATGTACGGCCTTGTGGCGCAGAACCTCGTCGGTGATCGAGAGGACGCGCTCGGCCTCGTCGAGCGAGGCGGCATCGGAGGTGAAGCGAATCACCCAGTAGTCGCCCTCTTCGCGCTTCTTGATCGGGAAGGCGAGCTTGCGACGACCCCACGGATCAATGGCGTCCCACGAGCCGCCGCCGCCGAGAATGATGTCTCGGACGCGATGGACGACCTCTTCCTGGCGCGCCTCGTCCACTTCGGGATCGAGGATCAGCATGAATTCGTAGGCGGTCACTGGTTGACAGATCCTTCGTGTGGGTCACGCATCGCCACGGCGACGCACGGCGGAAAGCCGCGCGGGAGAAGATAGCACCGGTCCGGCAGCGGGGCGACGGACGATGGGCGGAGCGCTACGCTGCGGGGCATGAGAAACGCGAAGCTCATCTCCGGTGCCGCCGCCGCCGGCGCCCTCCTGATCGCCGCCGGCGTGGCCTCCGCGCCGCGAATCTGGCGCCGCCTGCGCAGCAGCGCGCCGGTCGAGGAGACCTTCGAGAGCGACTACACGATTCCCCACGACGCGACCTTCGGCGACCCCGAGGCGCCCGTCGACGAGGCGGCCAACGCGGCCCTGCGCGAGGAGCTGCGCCAGAAGGTCGGCAACCTCGACGCCGAGCCGCTCGCCCCGCCCGCCACGCCGGTCGAGGCCGACCTGATCCTCGAGGGCGTGCCCGGACCCGACCCCGCTGCCGACGCCGCACGCGCCCGCCTGCGCCAGAAGGCTGCGGACGCCAAGGACTCCTTCCGCAGCTAGTGCACGGCGGCGGCCCCGAGCCGCGTCAGCCGAGGAGCGTGGTCAGCGGGCCGCGCAGCACATCCCAGACGCCAGCTGGCGTCGCGGACCCGCAGCCGACCGCGCCCGCCAGCATCGCGGTCTCGCGCAGCCACGGCTCGAGCGACGCCCCGTCGACGAGATGCTCGGCCACTGCGGCCGGCGGCGTGGCGACCGGCAGGGCGATCTGGTGCAGCACGGCCCCGGCGCGTCGTCGCTGCGCCAGCCCGACGAGCTTGCGCCCGTCGCCGAGCACGAGCTCGTAGGGCGACAGGCCCGCCCAGCAGGCGCGACGCGCCGCGGCCTTGCGCTCGTCGCCCATCGCGCGGGCCTCGTCCACGCCGACCGTCCGGCAGTCCACGCCGAGTCCAGCGAGCGCCGCCTGGATCGCCTCGCCCAGCGGGCGGTAGGCCTCGGTCACGTCCTGCGGTGCGAGCGCGTGGCCGGCCGGCACGGCCAGGTCGATCAGCAGCACGCCCTCGTCACAGAGGACGGCCCCGCCGCCCGTGCCGCGCCGGACGACGGCGACCGCAGTGGCCGCATCCGTCTCCGGCTGTGCGGAGCCGAGCACCAGCGTGCGCGGCGAAACGATCGTCGCCGCGAGCCCGGTCGCCCCGGCGGCCGCGGCAGTGAGCAGCGCCGCGCCAACCTCAACGTAGTCGGCACCGCTGCGCCGCACGGGGGCCGACGTCATGCGCGACGCCCGGCGAGACGGCCGACGGCGGCCATCAGCTCGTCGATCCGCTCCTCTTCGGTGCCGGGGCCATGGCCACCGACGACGCAGTGGCGGACGTGCTCGTCGAGCACGCCGAGGGCCACGCGATCGAGCGCGGCCCTCGCGGCGGAGATCTGGGTGAGGACGTCCATGCAGTAGCGGTCCTCCTCGATCATCCGTGCGACCCCGCGCACCTGGCCCTCTGCGCGGGAGAGGCGCTTGAGCAATTCGTCTCGGGTGGCGGCGTAGCCGCCGGTGGCGTTCTCGTGATCCATACGACGCATCGTACAGTACCCCCCGGGGGTATGTATAGTGTGCGGTATGGCCGCCACCGAGCACATCGATCTGGCGCTCGAGGGCCTGCACTGCGCCTCCTGCGTGTCCCGCACCGAACGCGCGCTGGCCGGCATTCCCGGCGTCGACCTCGCCACGGTCAACCTCGCCACCGAGCGCGCCGCGATCGACTTCGATCCCACGACGACCGGCGTGCCGCAGCTCGTGCGCGCCGTCGCCGAGGCCGGCTACACGGCCGTGCCGCTGGCCGATGCCTCGCCGCGTGCCCACGGTCGCGATCCGCTCGTCAACCGCATGGTCGTCGCCGTCGTCCTGTCGGTGCCGGTGCTGGCGCTGTCGATGATCCCCGCGCTGCAGTTCCACGGCTGGGGCTGGGTCGCCGGCATCCTCGCGACGCCCGTGGCGCTCTGGTCGGCGTGGCCGTTCCACCGCTCCGCCGCCCTCGCCCTGAAGCACCGCAGCGCATCGATGGACACGCTGATCTCGCTCGGCGTGCTGACCGCCTACGTGTCCAGCGTCGCCGCGCTGCTCTTCACGGACGCGGCCTCGATGCCCATGCACCTGTCGCTGACCGCGCGCGGCTCGACCGGCGCCCTCACCTTCGAGGTCGCCGCCGTCGTCACCGCGCTGCTGCTGGCCGGCCGCGTGCTCGAGCTGCGCGCCCGTCGCCGCGCCGGCGAGGCCGTCCGCGCCCTCGCCGAGCTGAGCTCGCCCAACGCCACGCTGGTGCGCGACGACGGCGAGATCGTCGTACCCGTCGCCTCGCTGATCGTCGGCGACGTGATCATCGTCCGGCCGGGCGAGCGCGTGCCCGTTGACGCCGTCGTCGTCGCCGGCACCTCCTCGATCGACCGCTCCTTGCTGACCGGCGAGAGCATTCCCGTCGACGTCGATCCCGGCGACGAGGTCGCTGGCGGCGCCCTCAACACGACCGGCGTGCTGACGCTGCGGGCCGAGCGCATCGGCGCCGACTCGACGGCCGCGCGGATCACGCGCCTCGTCGAGCAGGCCCAGACCGAGAAGGCCGGTGCGCAGAAGCTGGCCGATCGCATCGCCGGCGTCTTCGTGCCGGTCGTGCTCGTGCTGGCGGTCCTGACCTTCGTCGGCTGGCTGCTCTCCGGTGCGTCGCTGGCCGAGGCCCTCGCCCCCGCCGTTGCCGTGCTCGTCGTCGCCTGCCCGTGCGCGCTGGGCCTCGCCGTGCCCGCCGCGCTCCTGGTGGCGACCGGCCGCGGCGCGCAGCTCGGCATCCTGCTGCGCGGCGCGCCGTCGCTCGAGCGGGCCGAGAAGGTCTCGGCGATCGTGCTCGACAAGACCGGCACCGTCACCGAGGGCCGCATGGCGCTCGCCGCCGTGCACGTGCTGCCCGGCGAGGATGCCGACCGGGTGCTCGCCCTCGCGGCCGCGGTCGAGGCCGGGTCCGAGCATCCCGTCGGCCGGGCGATCGCCCAGGCCGTCGCCTCGCCGTTGCCCGCACACGACTTCGCGGCACGCCCCGGAGTCGGTGCCGAGGCCATCGTCGATGGCCTCCACGTCATCGTCGGCCGCCCTGAGCGCCTGCAGCAGCAGGGGCTCTCGTTGGCCCCCGAGCTGGTCGCCGCCGCTGCGGCGGAGGCCGAGCAGGGACGCGCCATCGCGGCCGTGGCGTGGGACGGCACGATCCGCGCGATCCTCTCCACCAGCGACCAGATCCGCCCGACCAGCGCACAGGCCGTGAGGGACCTGCGCGCCCTCGGCCTCGAGCCGATCCTGCTGACCGGCGACGGCGCCGCCGCCGCCCGCGTCGTTGCCGCCCAGGTGGGCATCACGCGCGTGATCAGCGACGTCCTGCCCGAGGACAAGGCCAACGAGGTCGCCCGCCTGCAGGCCGAGGGCCTCGCCGTCGCCGTCGTCGGCGACGGTCTCAACGACGCCCCGGCGCTCGCTCGCGCCGACCTCGGCATCGCGATGGGCTCGGGCGCCGACGCCGCGATCGCCGCCGCCGACGTCACCCTCGTGCGCCCCGACCTGCAGGGTGCCGCCGACGCCGTGCGCCTCGCCCGCCGGACGATGGCGACCATCCGCGGCAACCTCTTCTGGGCCTTCGCCTACAACGTGATCCTGCTGCCCCTGGCGGCGCTCGGCTTCCTCAACCCGATCCTGTCGGGCCTCGCGATGGCCTGCTCCAGCCTCTTCGTGCTGGGCAACTCGCTGCGCCTGCGGCGCTTCCGCGCCAGCTGACCAATCTGGACCCGGGTCCAAATTGACCGTTTTCGTGCAGATTTGGACCCGGGTCCAAATCTGCAAGGGATCACGGGGCCGCTCGCGAAACCGCACATAGGATGGGGCGACTGCCCTCCGGTCCCCCGTATGCGCCAGTTCACCTCGATCATCGCCCTGCTCCTGCTCGCCCTCGTCGCCGCCGGCTCCGCCAGCGCCGCCGATGTGACCGTGCCGTCGGACGACAATGACGCCGACAGCAGCGCGATTCCCGACTACGTCTACGCCGGGCCGTTCGAGGACAACTCGCAGATCCCCGACTCGCTGCGGCGCACGACGTTCAAGCTGGCCGGCAAGGACACGATCACGGCGACCACGTGGTACACGGCCTGGAACGGGCGCACGCTGCGCCTCGTCGCCTCGTATCCGCGCTATCCGCAGAAGAAGCGCCTGCCGCTCGTGCACGTCTTCCACGGCGCCGGTGGCCGCGCGGTCTGCAACCAGACCTTCGGCAACGCACCCGGCACCTACGGCTTCGTCGTGGCCTGCATCGACGGCACCGGGCAGTACGCCCGCGGCTACTCGTACGGCTCGCCGCAGAACCTCGCGGATAACGCGAAGATCGTGCAGTTCCTGCGCGCGCGCCTGCCCGGGCTGCGCATCGACAGCGCCCGCCAGGTCGCGGCCGGTGGGTCGATGGGCGGCGAGGACGCGCTGCTGTTCGGCGTCAAGTACCCCGCCATGGCGCAGACGATCGTGGCGATGGACGCACCGATCGATATGTCGAAGCGCTTCTGGCGGCTGCCGACGATCCGCCAGCGCGCGCTCTACCAGGAGTGCCAGGGCACGCCGTACCTCGCCCCCGCGTGCTTCGCCGAGCGCAGCCCGCTGACCTACGCGGCCGAGCTCGCGGGCTCTGGCCAGAGGCTGATCATGTACTGGTCCGTCAACGACGAGATCAGCCCGCAGGAGCAGATGCCGACGCTGGCCCGGGCGATTCACGCCGCCAATCCGTCGCGCCCGTTCCTGATCCGCGTCGGCAATTGGGGCCACGGCGGCGCCTGGCCGCCGGCCACGCGCAACAACGAATGGCTCGCCGATGCCGGTCTCGCCGACGACGGCATCCGCGCCGATACGAAGCATCCAAACGGCTGGCGTATCGAGGTCGATGCCTCGACCGATCTGACCGACATCCCGTCGTACTACCCCTAGGTTCCGGCGACGCGGCTATCCTGCCGCCTTCGATGACCCGGCACCTGCTCACCATCGGCGATCTCGACGCGCCCACCCTGCACGCGCTGATCGCGGATGCCCGTGCCTGCAAGGCCGATCCGTCGTCGGTCCATGGCCAGCTGACGGGCCGCACGGTGCTGATGCACTTCACGAAGGCCTCGACCCGCACGCGCGTCTCCGTCGAGACCGCCGTCGTCCGCCTCGGTGGCCACCCGATCTTCACGCGCGGCGACGAGCTCCAGCTCGGCCGCGGCGAGCCGATCGGCGACACGGCGCAGGTGCTCTCGCGGATGTGCGACGCGATCTTCATCCGCACGTTCGCGCACGCCGACGTCGAGGAGCTTGCACGCCACGCGACGATCCCCGTAGTCAACGCGCTGACCGATGCCCACCACCCGCTGCAGGCGCTCGCCGACCTGATGACCATCGAGGAGCACCTCGGCGCGCTGCCGGGCAAGACGATTGCGTGGATCGGCGACGGCAACAACGTCTTCCACTCGCTCGCCCAGGCCGCGGCGCTGGCCGGCATGCACATCCGCATCGCCGCCCCCGAGGGCTACGACGCCGATCCCGAGGTGATGGCCGCGACGGCGCTGATCGCGGCCGAGTACGGTGGCTCGGTGACGGAGCTGCGCGACCCCGCCGAGGCCGTGGCCGGTGCCGACATCGTGGTGACGGACGTCTTCGTCTCGATGGGCGAGGAGGCCCAGACGAAGGCCAAGCTCGAGGCCTTCCGCGGCTATCAGGTCGATTCGCGGCTGATGGCACAGGCGTCGAGCTCGGCGATCTTCCTGCACTGCCTCCCCGCCCACCGCGGCGAGGAGGTCTCGGGCGAGGTCATCGACGGACCGCAGTCGGTCGTGTGGGACGAGGCGGAGAACCGCCTGCACACCACGGTCGCCGTGCTGCGGCACCTGCTCGTCTGACGACGTTGCCACGGCACGTGCGCGGCGACGTGGCGGGCTAGGCCGCCTCCGGCGTCTCCTCGGCCTGCGGCCACGGCTCGACGAAGCGCCCCGGCTCGAGGGCGAGCGCCATGCCGATCTGGCTTGCGATGCCGGCGCCGAGCCACAGCGCCTGCACCTCGTCGGCCTGCAGCCGCTCGACGTCGGCGATGGCCGCCAGCTCGGGCGGCACGGGCGTGGATTCGACCTTGAACAGCTGGCGGTCGATGAAGGCATGGAGGGCGTCGCGCTGGATGGTTGGCATGCACTCGACGATGCCGCGGTGCGTGCGCCCGCCGAGCGGCGGCGTGTGACGGGATGCGCGCGGAGCTACGCGAGGGCGTCGCGCAGCGCGACGGGATCCGTGATGGGCGTGCGGCAGGTCATGCGCTCGCACACGTAGGCCGCCGGTGCCCCATCGACCAGGCCGCGCCCGGCGAGCAGCGGCACCTCCGCGCAGCGTGGGTCGGTGGGATCGCCGATCACGACGATGTCCCACGGTGCGAAGCGGCGGTCGACCGCCTCGCGCAGCGCTCGCGTGCGCGGGTCGTCGGGCGCGCCGACGATCGCGATCTCGCGCGGCGTAGTCGTCGCCTGCTGGACGACGCCGAGCAGCGTGCCGAAGACGTGCGGATGGCGCTCCATGACGGCACGGACGGCCTCCACGCTCTGCAGCGCCGTCTCCTCCCATGCGTAGTCGCCGTAGATGCGGCCGAGGCGCAGCAGGCACGAGGAGATCAGCGACGACCCGCTCGAGGCCGGCTGATCCTCCACGCCCTTGGTGCGCGCCACGAGCGCCTCGGCATCGATGGGAGCCAGGTAGAACCCGCCACGGGCTGCATCGTGGAAGAGCCGCAGCGCCTCGGCCGTCAGCCGGCGCGCCTCGAGCAGGTAGTCGAGGTTTCCGGTCGCGGCGTGCAGGCGCAGCAGGCCGTCGGCGACGGCGCCGTAGTCCTCGCTGAAGCCCGCCGCCGTGCCCGGCGTGCCGCGCCACGAGCGCAGGAGCACGCCGTCCTCGCGGGTCAGGTGGTCGCGCACGAAGGCGGCGATGCGCTCGGCGACCGCGACGAACTCGGGCTCGCCGAGCAGGCGCCCGGCATCCGCGAAGGCGGCGATGGCGAAGCCGTTCCACGCGGCCAAAGCCTTGTCATCGCGACCGGGCTGTGGCCGCAGATCGCGCGCGGCGTGCAGCTGCGCCCGGGCGCGCTCGAGCCGCTCGGCTGCCTCCGCTTCCGACAGGCCCGCGCCCTCGGCGACCTCCTCGAGCGGTGCGACGACGCTCAGCACCGTGGCGCCCGTGTGCTCGAAGTTGCCCTCGGGGGTGATGTTCCAGAGATCCTTGGCGAGCGCGGCGTCGAGCGGATCGGTCACCACGGCGTCGACCTGGGCCGGCGTCCAGATGAACGTGAGCCCCTCCTCGCCGTCGGTGTCGGCATCCTGCCCGGAGGCGAGGCCGCCCTCGGGGAGCGACAGCTCGCGATCCATGTAGCGCAGCGTGGAGCGCGCGACGTCGGCGTAGCGGTCGCTCTCGGCGGCCAGCGCGGCGTGCGCGTAGGCGCTGGCGAGCAGCGCGTTGTCGTAGAGCATCTTCTCGAAGTGCGGCACCAGCCAGTAGCCATCGACGGCGTAGCGGTGAAAGCCGCCGCCGATCTGGTCGTGGATGCCGCCGTCGGCCATGCGGTTGAGCGTCAGGCGCGACATGTACTGGCCATCGCGGCCGCGCGAGCGATCGTCGCAGCCGAACAGGAACGGGAACAGCGGACTCGGCGGGAACTTCGGCGCACCGCCGAAGCCGCCGTGGACCTGGTCCACCATCGTCGCGAGCTTGCCGATCGCGCGGTCGATCATGGCGTCGCCAGGCGGATCGTCGTACTCGGCCGGGTCGCTGGCGTGGCGGTCGTTCGTGGCCTTCAGCGCGGTCGAGATGCGCTCGGCCTGCGCCTCGACGTCGCCGCGGCGCTCGCGGTAGGTCTCGCTGACGGCCTCCATCACCTGCTGGAAGCTGGGCATGCCGGGTCGCGTCTGCGGCGGAAAGTACGTGCCGCCGTAGAACGGGCGGCCATCGGGCGTGAGCCACATCGTCATCGGCCAGCCGCCGTGGCCGGTCAGCCCCACCACGGCCTCCATGTACAGCGCATCGACGTCGGGCCGCTCCTCGCGGTCGACCTTCACGTTGACGAACAGGCGGTTCATCATCGTCGCCGTCGTCGCATCCTCGAACGACTCGTGCGCCATCACGTGGCACCAGTGGCACGAGGCGTAGCCGATGCTCAACAGGACCGGTACGTCGCGCTCAGCCGCCTCGGCGAACGCGGCCTCGCCCCACGGCTGCCAGTCGACCGGGTTGTCGGCGTGCTGGAGCAGGTACGGGGACGTCTCGTGGGCGAGGCGATTGGGCATACCGGGATCTTCGCAGCGCGAGCGGGATCAGGCGGGTGCGAGCACCGGGAGGCCGACCTGCCTGCACGCCTCCTGCAACCGGATGTCGTACGTGACGACCGTGGTGTCCTCGGGAATCGAAAGCGCCGTGGCAAGGTGGATCGCGTCGAGCGCCCCGAGCTTCGATCCCGGCAGGATCAGGGCCGCATTCGCCACGATCGCCGCATTGATCTGCACGCGCCGGATGCGTCCCAGCGCCTGATCGACGATGGCCGGCGCTGCACCGCCGATGCGCCCGGCCACGCGCGCGGCCTCGACATCGAGGAGCAGCGAGGAGATCAGCTCCTCCTCGCGCTCTTCGAGAAGCTCCGCGACGGCCTGCGCCTCGGGCTCCCGGGTGAATGGCTTCATGAACGCGGAGGTGTCGAGATAGAGCATCACAGCCGGTCACCGCGGACGTCATCGAGCAGCTCCTGCATTGACGCGACGTCGGCCGGCAGGGCGAATGCCTCCGCACCGGCCCAGCTGAACGGCGTCGACCGGTCTCCGGGCTCCATGCGCCCGCGCTCCACCCACTCGCGCTGCCAATCCGGTGCACCCTCGTCGAGTGGCAGGAGGCGCGCGATCGGCTTGCCCCGGTCTGTGATCGTGAAGGACTCTCCGCCCTGGACGCGATCCAGCCACCGGCTGGCGTATTGGCGGAGCTCGCGGACGCCGATCGATTCAGTCATGTGCTACACGGTAGCACCCAACGGGCGCACACATGGCGAGCGGCAGTCCCCCGACCAACCGCTCGCCAGTGCGCCAGGTGCCTAGCCCTTGGGCTGCGGCACGATGCGGATGTACGGCTTGGGCTCCTTCCAGCCCTCGGGCCAGATCTCCTTGGCCTGCTCGTTGTTGACCGAGCCCGCGATGATGACGTCGTCGCCCTGCTGCCACTGCGCCGGCGTCGCGACCTTGTACTTGGCGGTCAGCTGCAGCGAGTCGATCACGCGCAGGACCTCGTCGAAGTTGCGACCCGTGGTCATCGGGTAGGCGAGGACGAGCTTGATCTTCTTGTCCGGGCCGATCACGAACACGTTGCGCACCGTCTGGTTGTCGGCGGGCGTGCGCTCGAGCGGGTCGCCGCTGATCTCGGCGGGGAGCATGTCGTACAGCTTGGAGACGTTAAAGTCCGTGTCGCCGATCATCGGGAAGTTCGGGCGCGTGCCCTGGGTCTCCTCGATGTCGTCGGCCCACTGCTCGTGGCGATCGACCGCGTCGACCGAGAGGCCGATGATCTTGACGCCGCGCTTCTGGAACTCGCCGTTGATGCTGGCCATGTAGCCCAGCTCGGTCGTGCAGACCGGCGTGAAGTCCTTGGGGTGCGAGAACAGGACGGCCCACGAGTCGCCGATCCAGTCGTGGAAGTCGATCTCGCCCTCGGTCGTCTGCGCCGTGAAGTTCGGTGCCGTGTCGTTGATGCGAATGCCCATGTCGGGGGTCTCCTGGGGGTTCGAGGTCCTCACACCACAAGTATGAGGATCGCTTGTTTCATCTATTGGATCGAGTTATACCATCGATTGGGCTGGTCCTGTGCGGAAGCGCCGCCTTCCTGCCTCGAGGCCGGCTTCGACGTCGCCGATCAGGCGGGAGAGCTGCGTCGTGGCTTCGTGCACGCTGACACCCATCGCGCCGGTGCTCGTCAGTGGTTGACCGAAATTGCGCGCAGCTCCTCGCCGCCCTCGCACGGACGTGCGCGCACAGCCCCCGTAGACTCACCGCATGCAGCCCGCCGACCTCCTGATCGACAACCTCGCGACGCTCGCCTCGATCGACGCCGACGGGGACTTCGGCGTGCAGCACAACGCCGCGATCGCGATCCGCAACGGCCACATCGAGGCCGTCGGCCCGCGCGAGGACGTGCTCCGCGCGGTGCAGCTGGCCGACGATGCCGAGGTGATCGACGCCAGCGGCATGAGCGCCATCCCGGGCCTCGTCGACTGTCACACGCACATCGTCTACGGCGGCAACCGCATCCACGAGTTCGACCTGCGCGCCCAGGGCGCCGACTACGAGCGCATCGCCGCCGAGGGCGGCGGCATCAAGGCGAGCGTCCAGCTGACGCGCGAGGCGACCGACGCGGCGCTGCTGGCGTCCGCGACCAAGCGCCTGACGCGCATGCGTGCCCTCGGCACGACGACCGCCGAGGTCAAGTCGGGCTACGGCCTCACCGCCAAGGACGAGGCGCGCATGCTCGCGACGGCCAAGGCGGCGGGCGAGGCAGCAGGCGTGCGCATCACCACCACCTGCCTGGCGCTCCACTCCACTCCGCCCGAGGCGAGCTC
>CANJXE010000040.1 GCA_947478745.1 Actinomycetota bacterium | reverse complement strand
CGGGATAGCGGTCGCGTACCGCGTCGGCGCTGCGACCGTGCCACGCCACGGAGATGACGACCGTCGGCGGGTGCCCGACGCGCGCGACGTCCTGGTCGAGGTGGCGCCAGAAGCGTTCGCCCTCGTCACCGTCGGGCACGAGCGGGTCGATCAGCAGGATGCCGTCCGGTGCCTCGTGGTACAGGCACGCCACGTCGCGATCCCAGCCGCCGTCGGGACGTGCGGGGTCATCGCTCCAGGCGGGGTGGGGGGCGGTCCAGCGCCAGAGCCCGTCGGCCAGGCGATCGACCTGCATCACAGCCAGGAATCCAGCAGCCGACGGGCGATGCTGGCCGGGGGCGGCAGCAGGGGCAGCGCGTCGCGGGTGAACCACTGCAGGTCCTCGAGCTCGTCCTCGTCCCCCCGGATATCGCCCGAGGCCCACTCGGCGGTGAAGCCGAGCATCAGGGAGTGGGGGAAGGCCCAGCTCTGGCTGCCGAACCAGACCGGCTCGGTGATCTCGATGCCGGCCTCCTCGCGGATCTCGCGACGCACCGCGTCCTCGGCGCTCTCGCCAGGGTCGACGAAGCCGGCCAGCGTGGAGTACATGCCCTCGGGGAAGCGCGCCGAGCGCCCCAGCAGCACCTCGTCGGCACCGCGGGTGATCAGGACGATGACGGCGGGCGAGTGACGCGGATAGGCGCGGAAGTCGCAGGCGGTGCAGGCGCGCGAGCGCTCGTCGTCGCGCAGCGCCGTAGGGGCCCCGCAGATGCCGCAGAAGCGGTGCGTGCGATCCCACTCGGCCAGCTGGAAGGCGCGGCCGGCCAGCGCCCAGGCGTCGTCGGAGATCCGGCCGTGCAGCATGCGCAGCGCCTCGGCCTCGAGCCCGGCGGGCAGGACGGTCTCGCGGTCGATCCGGGCCGTCTCGACCGCGTGGCCGTCGAAGCGGCCGACGTGGACGGTCTCGCCGGGGATCAGGGCGGCCACCTCGCTGCGGCGGGGCAGGTGGTCGGCAGCGGCGCCGGTCACCAGCGCATCGCCCGCGAACAGCAGCACGAGGTCGTCGGCGTGGGCCGCGTCGGGACGGCTGATGGCGGATTCGAAGGCCATGCCCCAAGCATCGCACGTCGGCGGCCTGCCGGTAATCCGTTACAAACCGGAGGGGAGGAGTTCTGCAGGGAAGTGAGAAAGCAGGCGACATGACTCCCACCGCCACAGCCTCGGCGATGCCGTACCAGACGGCGCCCATGCGTCTGAGCGTTGCGCCGGGCGCCCAGCCGGGCCCGCGCATCATCTCCATGGCCAACCAGAAGGGCGGCGTGGCGAAGACCACGTCCACGGTGAATCTCGCCGCTGCCCTCAAGGAGCGCGGCAAGCGGGTCCTGGTCGTCGATCTCGATCCCCAGTCGAACCTCACCATGAGCTTCGGCATCGATCCCGAGCATCTCGAGCAGTCCATGTACGACGTGCTCGTGCATCGCCTGCCGATCAGCGACGTCATCCACCATCGCGAGGTTGACGTCGCCGCCTCCTCGATCGATCTGGCCGGCGCCGAGCTGGCCCTGTCGGCGCAGATCGGCCGCGAGCGAGCGCTCGATAAGGCCCTTGCGCCGGTTCGGGACCAGTACGACTTCATCCTGATCGACACGCCGCCGTCGCTCGGCCTGCTGACGATCAACGCCTTCACCACGTCGACCGGCGTGATCGTCCCGGTGCAGCTCGAGTACCTCTCGCTGCGCGGTCTGGTGCAGCTCGAGTCGACGCTGCAGATGATCCGCGAGCACCTCAACCCGGCCGTCCACATCGAGGGAATCCTGCCGACGATGGTCGAAGCGCGCACGATCCACGGTCGCGAGGCCCTCGATCTGCTGCAGGCCAATTTCCACGATCTCGTCTTCGAGACGCGAATCAAGAAGTCCGTCAAGCTCGCCGAGGCACCTGTCCAGGGAGGCAGCGTGCTTTCCTATCAGCCAGATGGTGCAGGCGCCAACGCCTATCGCGCCTTGGCCGAGGAGGTGCTCAGCCGTGTCGAATAAGCGAGCCAGCATGCACGACGGTCCGCTCGCGGATCTGTTCCGCGCAACGGATACCGCCCGTCCGACCCCGCCGCCGGCAGCGCCGCGCGACGAGCCGGTCGAGAACACGCAGATGATGGAGGCCCCCGTGCCGCCGCCGGCCCCGCCCGTGCAGGCCGCACCCGAGCCGACGACGCCCGTCGCGTCGCACATCCAGCCCGTCCCGGATCCCGTCGATGCGCCGGCAGCAGCCGTTGCGCGCCCGGCCCAGGCCTTCGCCCGCGGTGACATCAAGGGCTCGCCCCTGGCCCGTGAGGTGTCGAGTCACGCCTACCTCGCGGTGATCCGCGTCGTCGGCGTCGGCGGTGCCGGCGTCAACGCCGTCGACCGCATGATCGAGGCCGGCATCCGCGACGTCGAGTTCATCGCGATCAACACCGATGCCCAGCAGCTGCACGCATCCGGAGCGCCCAAGCGCATCCACATCGGCGACGAGCTGACCAAGGGCCTTGGCGCCGGTGCGCGCCCGGAGATCGGCCGCGAGGCCGCCGAGGAGTCCGACGATGAGATCCGCGAGGCGCTCCGCGGCTCCGATCTCGTGTTCATCGCGGCAGGCGAGGGGGGTGGCACCGGAACCGGCGCTGCGCCGGTCGTCGCCCGCATCGCCCGCGAGCTCGGTGCCCTCACGATCGGCATCGTCACCACGCCGTTCCGCTTCGAGGGCGCTCAGCGCCGCGCTCAGGCCGACGCCGGCATGGAGATGCTCCAGGCCAACGTCGACACGCTGATCTCGATTCCCAACGATCGCCTGCTGCAGGTCCTCGACCGTGGCGTCACGATGGTCGACGCCTTCCACGTGGCCGACGACGTGCTGCGCCAGGGCGTGCAGGGCGTCTGCGATCTGATCACGACTCCGGGCCTGATCAACCTCGACTTCGCGGACGTGCGCACGGTCATGCGCGACGCCGGCACCGCCCTGATGGGCATCGGCATGGCGAGCGGCTCCAATCGCGCCCGCGAGGCCGCGACGCGCGCTGTCGAGTCGCCGCTGGTCGGGCATCAGATGAAGGGCGCCACGGGCATCCTGCTGAGCGTCTCGGGTGGTCCCGATCTGTCCCTGCACGATGCGATGGAGATCGCGGAGATCGTCCGCGATGCCGCCGATGAGTCGTGCAACGTGATCTTCGGCGCCACCGTCGACGAGAACCTCGGCGATCAGGTGTGGGTCACCGTCATCGCGACCGGTTTCGACCGTCCTGCGGGCTCGCGCCCGATGGAGGCCTCGATGACCGGCGGCGCGGCGATGATCCCCGAGTTCAGCGTGCCGGCGACGTCCGATGCGGGCGACATCGACGTCGACGTGCCCGACTTCCTGAAGTAGCGCGCGCTAGTCGAGCCCGAGCTCGGCTGCCAGCTCCTCCGGCGTACGCACGCGTCCGTTCCTGCGCGCGCGCTCCTGCGTCTCGCGCGTCAGGACGAGCCCGCGGTGGATCTCGGCGAGCAGGTCGGTGACGGCCTGCAGCCGGTGCACCTCGTCGCGGTCCTCGAGCAGCGCCTGCTTGACGTCGAAGCCGAGGTCGATCCGCGCGATCAGGTCGTAGGAGAGGCCGGGGCCGGGCTCCGGGAGGTCGGGGGTCGGATCGGGCAGCTCCGAGGTCAGCGCGGCGAACGCGGCCAGCGCGGCCGTCTGCGCCTCGTCGGAGGCCTCGGCGGGATCGTCCACCACGGGGAGCACGACTGCCGATCGGTACGCGTGCTCGTCGTGGACGCGCTCGATCTGCACGACCTCGCGGCCCAGCGTGACGATGTTGGCGCGCCCGTCCGGGAACCGCTCCATGACGTCGGTGATCTCGGCGGTGCAGCCGACGTCGCGCATGCCCTCCTCGTCCTGCAGCACGAGGACGAACGGCTCGTCGGCGTCGATGCAGCGGTCGAGCATCTCCTGGTAGCGCGTTTCGAAAATGTGGAGGGGCAGTGGCTCGCCAGGCACGAGCACCAGCTCGAGCGGGAAGAGTGGAAGGTCGCGCGGCATGGGGGAAGCCTAATCGCGGTCTGCCGTCCTGTGCTGCCAGACGACATCGCTACCGTATCCCTGATGGCCGCCCTGACCCGAGATCCCGTCGAGCTCGCGCAGCTCGTGTGCGCGGGCGATCGCCGTGCCATCGCCCGTGCGATCTCGCTCGTCGAGGATGAGGATGCTGGCGCTCGCGAGCTGATGGCCGCTCTCTGGCCCCACGTCGGCGGTGCCGCGGTGATCGGCATCACCGGCCCGCCCGGCGTCGGCAAGTCCACGCTGGTCGGCGCCCTCGTCGGCGCCATCCGCCGCTCCGGCCGCACCGTCGGCGTGGTGGCGGTCGATCCCTCCAGCCCCTTCACGCAGGGCGCCGTGCTCGGCGACCGCGTGCGCCTCGTGGAGCACGACACGGACGACGGTGTGTTCTTCCGCTCGATGGGCAGCCGTGGCCGGCTCGGGGGCGTCGCGGAGTCGACCGCGCTGGCGTCGGCCGTGCTGAGCGCCGCTGGCTTCGACGTGGTCCTGATCGAGACCGTCGGTGCGGGGCAGTCCGACATCCGCATTGCCGACATGGCCGACGTCGTCGTCTTGGCCCTGCAGCCCGGCAGCGGCGATTCGGTGCAGGCGATCAAGGCCGGCGTGATGGAGATTCCCGACGTCGTGGCGATGACGAAGTGCGACCTGCCCGGCATCGATGCGTTCCGCTCCGAGCTGCGGCTCGCGCTGGGCATCGATCCCGAGACGGCGCCGCGCCTCGTCGAGCTGTCCGTCCCCAATGGCCAGGGCGTGGGCGAGCTGTGGACCGCGATCACCGAGGTACGCGATGGCCTGGGCGCCGAGGGCGTGGCGGCCCGACGTCGCACCGGAGCGGCCCGTGAGGCTGCTGCGATCGTCGCCGCCCGGGCGGGTGCGCGGGCCCGCGCTGCGATCGATGCGGACCCCGCGGTGCAGGATGCGCTGCGGCGCACGGCAGCGGGCGAGCTCGATCCGCTGGCGCTGGTCGCCTATCTCGAGCGGCATACTTCGAACGCATGATCGACCTCGACCGCATTCGCGAGGCCGCCGAGCGCATCGGCGACGTCGCCCTCGATACGCCGCTGGTGCATTCGCGCTTCCTGTCGGACCTGACGGGCGCCGACATCTGGCTGAAGACCGAGAACCTGCAGCGCACCGGCTCGTTCAAGGTGCGCGGCGCGACCAACCGCGTGCAGCTGCTGACGCCGGCGGAGCGCGCCCGTGGCGTGATCGCCGCCAGCGCCGGCAACCATGCCCAGGGCGTGGCGCTCGCCGCGCAGGCGCTCGGCGTGCCGTGCACGATCTGCATGCCGATCGACGCCTCGCTGACCAAGGTCGAGTCGACGCGCGGCTATGGCGCGCGCATCGAGCTCGAGGGCATCGCCTTCGACGACGCCATGGCCAACGCGCGCTCGATCGCCGAGACCGAGGGGTCCGTCTTCATCTCGCCGTTCGATGACGAGGACGTCATCGCCGGCCAGGGCACCGCGGGACTCGAGATCCTCGCTGCCCTGCCCGATCCCGACATGGTGGTCGTCCCGTGCGGTGGCGGCGGACTGATCTCCGGCGTCGCGATCGCGGTGCACGCGCTGCGCCCGTCGACGACGATCATCGGGGTGCAGGCCGAGGCCTGCTCGCCGTTCGTCGGCTCGCTCGAGCGCGGCGAGATCGGCCCCGCGGAGTCCGCTGGCACGATCGCCGACGGCATCGCGGTCAAGCGCCCCGGCACGCTCACCTTCCCGATCGTCCAGCAGCACGTCGATCGCATGGTCACCGTGGACGACGAGCAGATCGCCGCAGCCATGACGCTGCTGACCGAGCGCCAGAAGCTCGTCGTCGAGGGTGCGGGCGCAGCCGGCGTCGCCGCGCTGATGACCGGAGCGCTCGGCGACGTCGTCGGCAAGCGCATCGTGATCGTGCTCTCCGGCGGCAACATCGACCTGCTGCTCCTGCAGGGCATCATGCGCCACGGCCTGACGACCGCGGGGCGCTACATGCGCTTCACGACGCGCATGGCGGACCGCCCCGGCTCGCTGCGGCAGTTCCTGGACATCCTCACGGCCGAGCGCGTCAACATCGTCGACATGTTCCACCATCGCGACGGCACCGACCTCGGCGTCAAGGACACCGCGGTCGATATCACCGTGGAGACCAAGGACCACGCGCACGGCGATCGCGTGCTGGGGCTGATCCGCGCGGCCGGCTACCCGGCCGAGCGCACGACCCTGGGCTAGCCGTTCCGGCCGGCAGGCCGCGGGCAGTTCTGCCCCTGCGAGTCGTTCTCGCCAGCAGGTCGCGGGCAGCTCCGGCCCTGCATCTGCGAGACGTCCGCCGTGGTGCGGCGCCGGGGCGATGGTTGGGTGTGGATGTCACAAAGGGGTCAGACCCTTATGTGACATGTCCCGCGTTCTCGGCAGGCCGACAACGGCCCTGATGTCACATAAGGGTCTGACCCCTTTGTGACATCCACACCCGATCCACGACGGCGGTCGTCGCGCGATCTCACGGCCAGAACGGCTACACGACAGCTTGGAACTGCGGCGAGCCCATGCCGCCGCCGACCACCGGGTGCACGTCGACGAAGCCGCGCTGTGCCAGCACGGAGGCGGCGATGCCCGAGCGGGCGCTCGACTGGCAGATGACGGCGGTGCGCCGCGTCGGGTCGAGGCCTTCGAGCGAGGCGAGGTGCAGGCTGTGCAGCGGGATCTGCACGGCTCCGGGCAGGGGTGCCGGCAGCTCGTCGTCGTTGCGGACGTCGATGACCTGGACGTCGTCGCGTTCGGCGAGGAACTCCTCGACGGACAGCGGGGGCAGCAGCAGCGTGAGGTCGAGGTCGCCGGCGGCCACCCAGCCGCGCTGCGTGAAGTGCCCGATCGCCTGCAGCTGGCGCGCGGCGCGCTCGGCCTCGTGCTCGTCGGCGGCGATCAGCGTGGTCGGCACGTCGGGGTCGAGCAGGAAGCCGGCACGGGTGCCGAAGCCAGTCTGGTTGGCCGGCACGTGGTACGCGCCCGGCGCGGTGCCGTGCACGACGTCGGCCGTGGAGCGCACGTCGAGGACGGGGCCGTCGGTGGGCAGCGCATCGAGGCGCTGGGGCAGCGCGGGGCGTGCGCGCAGCGGGCCGACGTTGCAGGCGACGATGCGGGCGAGGTTCGGCGGCTTGGGCGACAGCCCGGTGTTCGCGGCGGTGACGAACGCGGCCTCGCCCATCGGCTGGAGCATGTCGTTGAAGCGGCGCTCGAAGCCGAGGGTGGTGGAGGGCTTGGCGCTCATGCCCTTGCCGCAGAGCGAGCCCGCGACGTGGCCGGGGAAGACCTCGACGCCGTCGGCAAGCTGGAGGATGTGGTCGTGGAGCGTGCGGTACAGACCGGCTGCGCCCTCCTCGCCCTCGACGGCGAGGTCGGGGCGGGCGACGTCGCCGACGAACAGGCTGTCGCCGGTCAGCAGCAGCCACGGCTCGTCGGCGCGCGTGTGGTCGATCACCTGAAGCGCGATGTGCTCGGGGCGGTGGCCGGGCGTGTGCATCACGACGAACTCGATGTTGCCGACCTTGATGCTGTCGCCGTCCCTGAGGCCGATGTGCTCATGCTCGGCCTCGGCGAGGGCGGAGACGTAGACGGGGATGCCGAGCTCGAGGGCGAGGGCCCCGTGGCCGGAGATGTGGTCGGCGTGCGTGTGCGTCTCGATGATGCCCACGAGGCGCGCCTTGTGGTGCTCGAGCGCGCGCTCGAGCGCACGCGTGTCGAGGGAGGGGTCGACGACGATCGCCTCGTTCACCTGCTGGCAGCCGACGAGGTACGACGCGCACCCGAGGTCGGTGTAGATGAGCTGCTCGAAGATCATGGGTCCATCCCTTCCGTCAGTCGGAGCATACCCCATCCACAACCATTCGGTGGTGGATGGGGTGGCTCGCGACCACGTTCGTACCCTGAGGCTACAGCTCGCCCTGCGCGCGGGAGAACGACGGCTCACCGTCGAACATCCGCAGCTTCTCGACGTGCACCCAGTTGAAGCGGCCGCCGAAGTTGCCCAGCAGGCTGAGGATGTCCTCGCTCGTGATGACGCTGCCGCGGGTGATGAAGCGCGCGCGCATGACGTCGGTGGGATCGAGCTCGGCGCTCGTCTTCGGCCACACCTGCGTGCCACGGCACTCGACCATCTTCAGCTCGAGCTTCGTGCCGTCGGCGATCTGCTGCGCGGCCAGGCCCACGACCTCGGGCGTCTCCTCCGTCTGGAAGAAGACGTCGACGCCGATCAGCTCGACCGACTCGGGGATGATGAACGCGGCCTCCTTGCGGGGCACGGGCATCTTCACGCGCTTGACGTCGCGTGCCTCCCAGGCATCGACCTTGCGGCCGAGGTTGGCGATCACGGCGTCGGTGAAGGCAGTCGTGCTGACGCTGCCCTCGTCGCCGAGGACGTCGCGGGTGCGGGTCCCCTCGGCGAGCGTCGCCATGACGGAGTTCTCGATCGACGTCGCGGCCTCGAGCTCGCCGATGTGGCGGAGCATGAGGACGGCGGACAGGATCATCGCGGACGGGTTGATCGTGTCCTGGCCCGCGTACTTGGGCGCGGAGCCGTGGACGGCCTCGAAGATCGCCACGTCGGTGCCGAGGTTGGCGGACGGCGCGAAGCCGAGGCCGCCGACGAGGGCGGACGTGAGGTCCGACAGGATGTCGCCGTTCATGTTCGTGGTGATGATCATCTCGAACTGCTCGGGCTTCTTGACCAGCTGGTGCGCGCAGTTGTCGACGATCACGTGCCACGAATCGATCTCGGGATGCTCGGGGGCGATGTCCTCGAAGGTGCGCTTGAGCATGCCCTCGGTCATCTTCATGATGTTCGCCTTGGTGGCGCAGGCGACGTTGGTGCGTCCCTCGGCCTCGGCGAGCGCGTAGGCGAGCTTGACGATCTTCTCGCAGCCCTTGCGGGAGATCAGCTTGAGCGTCTGGGCGACGTCGGGCGTCTCCATGTGCTCGATGCCGGCGTAGAGGTCCTCGACGTTCTCGCGGACCACGACGAGGTCGATGCCGCGACCCGAGTACGGGGTCGGCACGCCGGGCATCTCGCGCACGGGGCGGATGTTGGCGTAGGTCTCGAACAGCTTGCGCAGCGTGACGTTCGCGCTCTTCTCGCCGAAGCCGACCGGTGTCGCGAGCGGGCCCTTGAGGACCACGCGCGTGCGTTCGATCGACTCGATGGTCTCCTTGGGGACGCCCGTGGCGTCCCCGCGCTTGAAGACCTCGGCGCCTGCCTCGAACTCCTGCCAGTCGATCTTGACGCCAGCGGCATCAACGATCTTCCGTGCGGATTCCGTGACCTCGGGCCCAACGCCGTCTCCGGCGATGAGCGTCACTGCTGTGCTGTTGCTCACCCTTTTTCCCCTTCGATCGAAATCGAGAATGCAGCATACGAGAGATCGGGGAAAACGTACGGAGACAAGAGGTAGCGAGCCGATACGATTCTGCTGTGGCCCACACCCATGCGGACTCCCACCACGGCCACCACGGCCATTCGCACGGCTTGAGCACCGGTCGGGCGCTGTGGATCTCGCTGGTCCTGACGGCCGCGCTGGGCCTCGTCCAGATCGGCGGCGGTCTGGCGTTCGACTCGCTGGCGCTGATCACCGACGCGGTGCACAACCTGTCGGACGGAATCGCGGTGCTGCTCGCGGTGGGTGCCACGTGGCTGGCGGGTATGCCGCCCCACGGCACCTGGACCTTCGGGTATCGCCGAGCCGAGGTGCTGGCCGCCGTGGTCAACGCGCTCTTCCTGATCGTGCTCTCGGTCGGCATCGGCATCGAGGCGGTCCTCCGCCTGCTGCACCCGCAGCCCGTCGAGGGCGGCGGCGTTGCGATCATCAGCGCGGTCGCGATCGTGCTCAACCTGATCCCGGTCGTGCTCCTGCTGCGTGCGGGCGCCCGCAACAACCTCAATGCCAACGCGACGATGCTGCACTTCGCCGGCGACGTGCTGGCCTCGGCCGCCGCGCTGGTCGCCGGTCTGGTGATCGCCCTGACCGGGTGGGAGCAGGCCGACCCGCTGGCCAGCCTCCTCGTCGTGGCGCTGATCATCGTCGCCTCGCTGCGCATCCTGCGCAGCGCCGTGCGCGTGCTGCTGGAGGAGGCCCCGCCGGGCATCGATCCCGCGGACCTCGGGCAGCGCATCGCCGCCGTGCCGGGCGTCTGCGACGTTCACGACCTCCACGTCTGGCAGATCAGCGACGGCTTCCCGGCGCTCTCGGCGCACGTCGTGGTCGATCCGGGCGTCGATGCCCACGCCACGCTGCACGCCGTCCAGCGTGTGCTCGCCTCGTGCTGCGACATCGAGCACACCACCATCCAGGTTGACGTGGACCACGCGCGCGGCCTGCAGATCCAGGCTCGTCTGACCCAGCCCCAGGAGGCACCATGAGCAGCCCGCTGATCCCCGTCGCGGAGCTCCGCGACCTCCACGCCTTCCAGACGGTGCAGATCGTCGATTGCCGCTTCCGGCTCGGCCAGCACGGTGCCGGCCTCGAGCTCTTCCGGGCGGGCCATATCCCCGGCGCGCTATTCCTCGATCTCGATGACGACCTCAGCGGCCCGACGCGCGAGGACCGGCTCGGCGGCCGCCATCCGCTGCCTGAGCGCGCGGCCTTCGCAGCCGCACTGGTCGCTGCGGGCCTGCAGCGCAACGTCGAGATCGTGCTCTACGACGACGGCACGGGCGGTGCGGCCCGCGCGTGGTGGCTGCTGCGCCATCACGGCGTGCCCAGCCGCGTCTTGCGCGGTGGCCTCGAGACGTGGGAGGGCCCGCTCCAGGAGGGCGATCCGCCGCGCGGCGGCGGCGATCTCGAGCTGGGCGAGGAGCGGACGGACGATCTGGTCGGTGCCGAGGACGTGCAGGCGGCGATCGCGGCCGGGCGCATCCTCCTGGACGCCCGCGCGCCCGAGCGCTACCGCGGCGAGGTCGAGCCGATGGATCCCGTCGCCGGCCACATCCGCGGCGCGGTCAACGCGCCGTTCAACGCGCCGGAGATCCCGCTCGCCCCGGTGCTCGCGGCCGCCGCGCAGCCGATCGCGTACTGCGGCTCGGGCGTCACGGCCGCCGCGCTGATCCTCCGCCTCGCCGACGAGGGCCGCGACGACGTGCAGCTCTACGCGGGCTCGTGGAGCGACTGGTGCGCCCGCGGCCTCGCGGAGCCCGCCATCTGAAACAAAGGGGCCAGACCCCTTTGTTTCAACCCCGATCGGCAAGCTCGGTGCATGATGGTGGGCCGTGAATATGGTCTTCCCCAATGAGATCAGCAGTGCCTCGAGCGCGCCTGCTGTATGTTCGGGACATGTTCGCGGACCACGCTGCTCGGCGAGACACGGCTGGTCGCGCGATGGCAGATGATGACCGTCGTCCGCTGTGACGCATCACTCCCGTCACAAGCCGCACGCGCACGGCCACCACGCCGCCTTCGACGATGAGCAGTTCGCTGCGATCCTTGAGGCCGAGGGTGAGATTGCAGCCGGCCTGGCGGATCAGGCGCTGGATCGCTGCTGGGAGCTGCTCGCTGCGGCGGGGACCACCGAGGTCGGGCGGGTGGTTGATCTTGGATGCGGGCCTGGTGTGGCCACGGCACAGATTGCGCAGCGCTTCGAATCGGCACGAGTGGTGGGCGTTGATCAGTCCGCCGTGATGCTTGAGCGCTCGCGCGACCGAGCCGTGCGCTGTGGCGCATCCGACCGGGTCGAACTGCGCGCACTGGATCTCGATAGCGACCTGGCATTGCTCGGTTCGTTCGACATCGTCTGGTGCTCGATGACGCTCCATCACGCGGTTGATGAAGCCGCCGCCCTCCGCCGGTTTGCGGCCATCATCGGACCGGGGGGAGTGCTCTGCCTGCTCGAACGCGCCGCCCCGATGACGGTTCGCCCCACGAGCGACCTCGGGTGCCCGGGCATCTGGGACCGCGTCGGGTCGGCCCACGAGCAGTGGCAGGAGAAATCAGGCGCGTCCCTTCCCGGCCTCGCTCAGGGCACGCGATACGCGGAACTCATCGAGGCCGCGGGTCTCACGGTGCTGGATGCCCAGTTCATCAGCGACACGGTCCAGGTCGCGAGTGCCCAGGCTCGGCTGCTGCTCGACCGACACTTCGCGACCATCCTGCGCGACGTCGGCGCCTCGCTGATCCCGTCCGACCGTGACGCCCTCAGCGAGGCAGTGAAGCCCGCCACTGCCACTCAGTGGGGCCAGGTGATGATCACATCAGCCCGGTCGTTGTTCATCGCATCCAAGCAGCGCGCGCAGCCCCTCGCGGCACTGCGTGGCGCCACCCTGGGCGGGGTGTCGCACACGGCCGGTTGCGAGGTCTCCGAGGGCGCCCTCGGAGACGCGACCGACGGCGATCACCTGCGCGGGCTCGAGCAGGGCCACGAGGCGCTCGAGGAACGGTCGGCCGAGGGCCACCTCGCCGACCTTCGGGGCGCGGTTGGCGAGCGGCCTGCCGGCCGGGTGAGGGTGGAACGGCACGGTGTTCCAGAGGACGATCTCGTGCTCGGCATCGAGCTCGTCGAGCACGCCGTGGATGATCGTCGCCGAGCTCTCGGTCCAGCCGCCGTCCTTCAGCGAGGACGGTGCAAACGGTGCGCCCCACTGGGCCAGCTGGCGCTCGCTGGTGAAGGCGATGCCGCTGAAGCGCCCGCCGCGCCAGCCCATGGCCTCACCGGCCAAGAGCGCGCGGGGGCGGGGGCGACGCTCGAGGTAGGCCAGCAGGTTGGCGGTGCGGATCGCCGGGGCGTCGGGCAGGTCGAGCGCCGAGGCACGGTCCCGGAGCGGGTTGACGAGGGTGGCGGGCGTCGGGCACGCCGCGACGTCTGCGACCAGCTGAAGCAGGCTCATCGAGCGCGCGTGGCGTGGCGCGAGACGCGCGCGCGGGCGCTGACGCTCTGCGGACGCCGCTCGACCGGGCGCGCACTGGCGCCGCCGCCGCTGCGCGGACCGCGGCGGGGGCCGCGCGTCCACGGACGGCGCTCACGGGGATGGCGGTCGCCGCCGCCGCCACCGCTACCGCCCTCGAGGCTGGCGAGCCAGGCCGCGTCGATCTCGTCCTGGCGCTTGGTGTCGCCGAGGGCGCTCCACATGAAATGCCAGACGGGGATGATCACCAGCTTGGGGGCGATCGTCATGCCGATCCAGACGAAGAGGATTTCCTGCCAGAGAGTCATGCGCGTTCTCCGTTTCGCATGCGCGAATGGTAGCGGCCGTCGCTAGGACGCTGTCAAGGTGCCGGTCAGCACCTCTTCTCGGAACTCGCCGATCCGCAGGCGCACGATCACGTTCCACCGACCGGCGGTGGGGATCACGATCGTGCCGGTCCAGTGGGCGGTGCCGACGGAGGTCAGCTCGACCGGCAGCTTCGTGGTCTGGCCCTGCGTCAGCACGACCGTCGCGTCCTTCACGTCGAGGGCGGGCTGGCCGACGCCGTTGGTGATGATGACGTGGACCTCGCTGGTTCGGCCCGCCGTGGTGGGGGCGATGTCGATCTGGGCCTCGCGGGCGTCCACCTTCTGCTCGAGGTGGAACGAGGCGGCGATCGCAGTCGTCGCCGAGGCGGGGGCTTGGGGGGCCAGGCCCGTCAGCGTCCCGGTCAGGGCGATCGCCACGACGATCAGCAGCGCCTCGATCTGGACCGCCCGGGCGAAGCTGCCGGCAGCGCGACGGACGACGCCGGCGGTGGCGACGGCGGCGATCACGACGACGACCTTGGCGATCAGGATGCGGCCCCACGAGCTCTGCCACAGCTCGGTGATCGAGCCCGTCAGGATCAGCGCTGCCACCACGCCCGTGGCCACGAGCGCGGCGAGGGCGATCAGGGCGATGCGGGTGAAGCGCCGGACGACGCCGCGCAGGAGCGGGCCGCGGGCCTCGGCCGTCGTGGCGCGCACGATTGCGGGTGCCGTGGCTGCGAGCACGATCAGGCCGCCGCCCCAGGCGCCGGCGGCGAGGACGTGGACCCAGTCGATGCCGATCGACAGCCACGCGGTGTCCTGCGCGCTGGCGTGCCCCGCCAGGCCGGGCGTCAGAGCCAGCAGGACGAGCGGGACCCCCGCGGCGATGGAGCGGCCCGCCGTGCCCGCGCGCACGGCGCGCACCAGCAGCGGCCAGGCGATCAGCGCCAGCACGACCTGCGCCAGCGCCACCTGCCCCTGGCGCAGGTCGAGCACGCCGCGCAGCGAGATGTCGTCGGCCCACGCCTCGAGCGGGAGGCCCACGGCGGCGATCACCGCAAGGGCCGGCGGGGTGAGGCGGGCGAGCAGCACTGCGATCGGGCGGAAGACGCGCTCGGCGGCCGCTGCCGTGGCGGGATCCTCGCGGCGGCCCCGGCGCATGGTCGGGTCCCAGACCAGCGCGACGACGCCAAGCAGCCCGAGCAGCAGGATGATGCCGGCGAAGCGCAACGCGCGCGATGCGGCCATCGCGGTCTCAGCGCCCCGCGGACGCGCGAGCGAGGCGGTGGCCGCGGCGGAGTCCGCCGTGGCGATACCCGCCGATTCGCGCCCGACGGAGAACAGGAACGCGCTGCTGATGCGGTGGCCGTCGCCGGAGATGATGCTCCAGACGACGGTGCTCGTGCCCTCGGGCAGACCGCCCGCCAGCGCTTCGGAGATGACGCGGCCCGTCACCGTCGGACGGCCCGCGTCGTAGCGCTTGCCGTCCGAGCCGATCACCTGCACCT